>CAZLUI010000005.1:31668-36444 GCA_964562705.1 uncultured Staphylococcaceae bacterium | reverse complement strand
CGCACAACTAAACTGGAATGGATTGGCTATGATGCTTGCTTAATGGAAGTTCAAGATATTGCTGAATTCAATTCTCAATATTTTAATTACATGGTCGCAGCTCAAGAATCCGAATCTGGAACCGGCTGGGATTATGATGCTTGGTTACCAACTTTATTTGCCAACTCTTCAGTTCCATCAACAACTTTATTACCAAAGATTTGTGATACATTCATTGCTGAAAATGACACTTTATACGCTGGTTATGGTCAACCAAATGATCAGACCTTGTCAGTTCTTGATTTAAACAAGGCATCGACTTACAAAGCTGCTTGGGAAAGTGTTTCTATTCAATTAGTCACGGACGCCTCAACAACCTCGTTAAAGTCATCTGTTAAGACAAACTTATTGGATAGCAAGAGATACGCTGTGGATGATGAAAGCAGCAAAGATTACTTCTGCTTATTTGATATTCAAGACTTTATTAACAAACTTCAAGCTAATTCCTCGTTAAGCACAAAGACCACTTTACAAAGTAAATTATCCTCGGCTGAGGACGCTTTGAGCGAATTGGTTGTTTATAATAAGATTGGTTCGGGTGCAGGCAATTCCAACGGTTTATCGTTGTTCTGCTTAAGCAGTGCCTATTCTATATTTGCTAATATTATTTATTCAATGTCACAAACTAACTTCACCAATTGGAGAAGCTACGCTAGCACGATAGCTTACTAGAAGATTGATCTTTAAAAAAGGGCTTGTCTGAAATGTATCCCTAATCCTGGACAAAAACAGGAAACATGGTACACATCAGTCAAAGTCCTTTTTTATTATTCTGGCTTAATAGGTTCTCGTGCCGCATCGTTTGCGTTGAAGTCTTCTAATGATTTATTAAATACTTTCTTGGAAAGCTTTATTAAACGATATGAGCGAGCAATGTAGGCTTGAACAGCGATGAGAAACCAAATTCCTCCAACAAGCATTCCTGGAACAAAAAAGTATGACCCCCAAGCATGCCATTCCCAAGTAGGATAGTGAATACATGGTGGCCAATCACTGACAATTTCAATTCCAAAGAAAGTTTGTTTTGGAGCGTTGCTCCAATCGAGGATAAAAATCAATGTTCCAAAGCCTTCTTTTTTTTCATAGTCAAATATGTTTAGTGACCAGTTTTGATAAATAGCACAATAAAGAATAATAATTAGGGCTGAAACTAACATAATCAAGATTGGAATCCATGCTTCTTTAAACAATTGGCGGTGATTCTTTTTGGCACCAAATATCCTCAATTTTCTTTCAGATTTAATGACACCTGTTTTAACCACGTCATGAAGAAGATCGTCCATCTTGCTGGCTTGCTGCTTTAGTATCTTTTTAACTAATATGCTGATGCAACCAACAAGAACAAACAGCAAAATTAAAATGAATAGTAGGGCTAGAATGAAACGTTTATCGTTTTCGCTTAATTTAGCTAGTGTTACCATTATTCGCCCTCTTTATCGTCGCTACTTGTCGAAAATGCATCCATGAATCCATTATCCTTTTTTAAAGAATCTTCGTTAGAAGAAGGAACGTTGTATTTCTTTTCTTCGGTAGCAGTTTCTGAAATATCTGTAGCATCCACATCTACTGCCTTATCGTTATCATCATTTTCATTAGGCTTAGTTTCGGCATCTTGCATAATCTTTTTGGCTTTTACTTCCTCTGGCAGATCCCCCATTGGATTTCCACCAGCAAAGAAAATAATTAAATTGCGAATAGCCATGTAAATAAAAACGAAAATACAATACACCGCGTATAACGCCAATAACAACACAATAAATGGCGATAAAACTGTGTAGAGAATACCTAATAAAAAAGTTTTTATAAAACCTGCCATATATTTATTTTATATGTTTCTTGTCTCTTTTCAAGAAAGAGACCAATAATGCTAATAAAGTAATCCAAATTGGAGTTATGCCAAGCAAAAGAAATACGGACAAACCAGGCATATGAATGTAAAAAATAACAAATAAAACAAAATTAATTAGCAATCCAATCCCACTTATTATGAGTAAATGCCATGCTTTTTGGTAGAAAAAGTCCACAATAATAAACACCGTAAAAAAGATTGCAAACATTAAGAACACATAAGATGCTTCTAAATAGAAAAATGCAAAAGGAATGATGGCAATGGAACAAATCAATCCTGCCAATTGATAAATACATTTATATTTCTCATCTTGGCTTTCGTTATACCCAAATTTATTAATTTCATTTGCTATGATGCTATACGATAATGACATTTGGATCATTGAGATTGTGAAAATAAATGATGGCACAATAGTGTTGATGTTCATGGAATCTTGAAGGTTTAAAAAAGTCTTAAATGTCATAACAATATCGACTTGAAAAAGGAAATTGATCAGAGGGATAAAAGCAATTGATAATGAAGCTTGAACAATTGCAGTTAAAAAGATGCTCCAAATTGATGGCATTTTCTTCTTAGCCATAAGACCAAATACATAACCAGTTAAAACGCTTGGAACCAAATAAAAGATTGTAGTGTCCATATTCCAAAGTGTTGCCACCAAGGAAAGGCCTATCGTTGCTAATGCATAAATTGGATAGTAGCGATCTTTGCAATAAAGTTCAACAAGAGTACTAGTTAACGGCAAAATTAGAATTAAGAAAACACTAATTACCGGTACGAAAGCGGAGATGAGTGAAATGATAATATTGATAGCGGACATAATCCCCATCAAAGCCATGTTCTGTAGCAGAGTCTCTCTTTTGGAAAAGATTTTCATGTACATATTGTATCATGAAAATATTATTGGTTAGTCTCATATTTTTAGTTAAAGCAAGACACACTGAAAAGGAAAGTAATATAAATATTAGTATGAAGAAATGTTTTATTATTATTTTTTATTTGCCCCTAGTGCTAACTAGTTGCTCTTTTTCCACCTCAGCGATTGTTACCTCAGAAACAGAGAATTCACCTATTCAAATTGAGCACTCATATGATGAAATCTTTAACAAAAGAATTGATTGGGAGGACATATTTAACCCTGCAAAAACCGATTATTTTGTTTATTTTTACTCACGTACTTGTTCCCATTGTCAACAATTAAAAAATAAAATTATTGATTATGGGCTAAATCATGAAGATATCTATTTTTGTGAAGCGAGCGAAAAAGTAAAAATTGTAACTGACAATACAGGCATTATAGGTGCAAGCTCGGTTCAACAAGTATGTCTTTTAGGTTATCCGTCCCTGATTGAAATCATAGCTCATATTGTTGATTCATACTTTGTTGGGAATAAGCCAATTTCTCTTAAACTTAATCTTTAAGTAAGGCATATACTTATGGTAAACTATTACATAGTAATAAATGAACTAAAGTTGTATGGATTACCAAAATTTACTTAATGAGAATCAATTTAAAGCCGTTTCAACCGACAAACAATATGTCCGCGTTGTAGCTGGTGCTGGCAGTGGCAAAACCAGGGTTTTAACATATCGTCTTTCATATTTGATTGGCGAACGTGGCGTAGACCCTTATTCTATTGTTGCGATTGCCTTTACTAACAAGGTTGCTGGTGAAATGAAAACTAGAGCCCAAAGTCTGCTTGGTCCTAACGGTAAAGGCTTAAGCGTTTCCACCTTTCACAGTTTCTGCGCCAGATTTTTAAGACGTGAAATTGATGCTATTGGATATCCAGTCAACTTTACTATTATGGATCAAGAAGACAGTGAATCTTTGATTAAGAATATCGGCGTTGAGTTAAATTTCAAACGTAACGACGATATTGTGAAATATGCAATTAACTACATTGCAATGTATAAGTGCAAAGGTATATATCCAAATGATATAACCCTCAGAAAAGAAGCCTCTGATAAGGAAAAGACTGTTTTGCGTATTTTCCATATGTATGAAGATAGAAAAGACCAAATGTACTCACTAGATTTTGATGACCTATTAATGAGAACAATTCAAATATTAAAAGAGAATCAAGAAATTCGTTATGCTTGGCAAGAAAGAATTGAGCATATTCTTGTCGATGAATTCCAGGATACAAACGATGTGCAATATGAACTCTTAAAATTGCTCATGAATGATAGAACTAGTCTCTATGTTGTTGGTGATCCAGACCAGACAATTTATACATGGCGTGGTGCAAACCAAAATATCATTATGAATTTTGAAAAAGAATTTCCAAACGCTGAAACAATTATTTTGGATAGAAACTATCGCTCAACAAAAGTAATTCTTGATACAGCCAATAAATTGATTGAGCACAATAAACTTAGAGTGCCGAAATACTTATATACAGACAATAATGAAGGCGACCCAGTTAATGTCACAGCTTGTTATTCGCGTGAACTAGAAGCCAAAACGGTGGTGGATCAAATTGAACGTCTCCATTTATCTGGTGTCGAATATCGTGAGATTGCAGTTTTATATCGTGCTGCTTATCTCACTCTTCCATTTGAAAATGAATTGATGCGTCGTCGTATTCCATATCGAATTTATGGCGGGCTTAAATTCTTCCAAAGAAAAGAGATTAAAGACGTTTTAGCGTATTTTAGATTAATCTATAACGAAAAAGACGACTTATCTTTTGAACGCGTTGTAAATGTTCCAAGACGTGGAATAGGCGATTCTTCAATTGATTGTTTGAAAGCGGAAAAAGAAGATGCTCATTTATCATATTTAGAATATTTAGATCAAATTGAGAATCACGATACGGCCTTGAAACCAAGAATTGTTTCTGCTTTAACTATGTTAATTGGCAATATTAAGTCTGCTAGAGCTG
>CAZLUI010000005.1:0-31568 GCA_964562705.1 uncultured Staphylococcaceae bacterium | reverse complement strand
GCTAAAGGACTGGAATTCAATTATGTATTCGTCGTATCAGTGATTGACGGCGTTTTCCCATCAATGAGAACAATGGATGATGATGGGGCTAAGGGTCTTGAAGAGGAAAGAAGGCTTTGTTATGTTGCCTTCACTAGAGCCAAAAAGAAATTATATGTTTCATATAACAATTCATATTCGTTCGTGCTTGAAAGCAGATCAATTCAATCTAGGTTTGTAGAAGAAGCCGGTCTTAATGTCTCAAGACAACCATACTCTGCTTCAAATGCTATGCAGAAGAACAAAACAAATTCATTTGGATATTACGCTGATGATAGACCGAATTCAGATTTCAAAGACATTTTTGAAGAAGAAAAACCTCAAGATAACGGAATCACCGATTGGCATGTTGGCGATAAGGCTATTCACGAAGTATTTGGAAGAGGCGTCGTGACCAACATTATTGATGATGTCATTCTTGAAGTTGATTTCGAACAATGTGGCAAAAAATCAATTATGGCTAACCACCCTAAAATTAGAAGAGAAGAAAAAGGAGCACAAGCATGATTGCAAAAGAAAGAGCTAAAGAAATCACTAGACTACTTGAGCAATATAATTACGAATATTATGTACTTGATAATCCAAGTGTTCCAGACAGTGAATATGATCGCTTGATGAATGAATTAATTGCGATTGAAAAAGAACATCCGGAACTAGTTAACCCGTTTTCACCAACTCAAAGAGTTGGAGGAAAGGTTGTTTCTAGTTTTGCCAAGATTAAGCATAAACGCATGATGCTTTCTCTTGCCAATGCCTTTGACGAAAAAGACATTCGCGATTTTGACCAAAAAGTAAGAGATATTATTCATGAAGAAAATGTTGAATATATGTGTGAAATGAAGATTGATGGCTTAGCCATGAGTCTTGACTATGTCGACGGACATTTAAATTACGCGGCAACAAGAGGCGATGGCAACGAAGGTGAAGATGTCAGTAATAATGTCTTAACTATTAAGTCGATTCCAACTCAAGCTAAAGAAGACCGTGATTTTGAAGTTCGTGGCGAAGTATATATGCCTAAGAAAGTTCTTAATGAACTCAACGAAGAAAGAGCTAAAAATAATGAAACATTGCTTGCAAATGCAAGAAATGCTGCAGCCGGTTCTATCCGTCAACTTGATAGTTCGATTGCTGCTTCAAGAAAACTTGAAGCATTCTGGTATTATCTTGTTAATGCCGATGAACTTGGTTTTACTCGTCATAGCGACGCGCTTAATTATATTGAGAAGATTGGCTTTAGGACCAATAAAGAAAGACGTATTTGTAACGGCGTTGATTCTGTTATTGCCTATATTAATGAATACACTGAAAAGCGGCCCAATCTTGCATATGACATTGATGGTATTGTCATCAAAGTTAACGATATTAGTAAATACAATATTCTTGGTTATACAGCCAAGACTCCTCGTTGGGCTATTGCCTATAAATTTCCTCCTGAGGAAGTAATTACCAAACTCGAAGATATAATCTTCACCGTTGGAAGAACGGGTAAAATTACTCCTAACGCCGTGATTAAACCTACTAAAGTAGCAGGCTCAACCGTTCAAAGAGCGACACTTCATAATGAAGACTTTGTCAAAGACAAAGACTTGATGATTGGAGACTACATTGTATTAAGAAAAGCTGGAGATGTTATTCCTGAAGTGGTGCGTGCTCTTCCAGAACGACGTGATGGCAGTGAACATGAATTTAAGATGATCGACAAATGCCCAGTTTGTGGCTCACCATTGGTGAAAAAAGATGCAATGCATTTCTGTGTTTCTACCTCTTGCCCAGCCCGACAAATTGAAGGAATGATTCACTTTGCTTCTCGTAACGCGATGGATATTGATGGTATGGGTGATAAAGTTGTTGAAGAATTCTTCAATGAAGGCTTCATCAGCAATATTCCTTCTATTTTCTCTTTGTATTCACATCGTGAAGACATTATGAATATTGATGGTTGGAAAGATAAATCTGTCGATAATCTGTTACAAGCAATTGAAAATTCAAAAGCTAATTCCTTAGAAAGATTGCTCTTTGGTCTTGGCATCAAAGAAGTTGGCGAAAAGATGGCTAAAACATTAGCTAAACATTTCCTTTCTTTAGATAAATTCTTTGAAGTTAGTGAAGAGGAATATTTGACTATTCCTGACTTAGGGCCTGTCAGTGCGAAGTCGTTATTTAATTATTTCCATAATGAAGATAACTTAAAACTTATTGAAGAATTACGTGAAAAAAGGGTCAATTTCGAATACCTTGGTTACACCAAAGTAGATGAAAACTCTCCTTTCTTTAATAAAACGGTTGTTCTGACTGGCACGATGAGTAAGTACGGCCGCAAAGAAGCGACTGAGTTATTAGAAAGCCTCGGTGCGAAAGTTGCCGGCTCTGTTTCAAAGAAGACAGATATGGTTGTTTATGGTGTCGATGCTGGCTCTAAACTTGATAAAGCAAATGAACTTGGAGTCAAAACTCTCGACGAAGAAGAATTTTTGTCTCTTCTTGGTAAAGAAGACTAACTATGATAATATGGTGGACAATATGAAAGAATATAACATTGAAATCTTAAAAGATGCCGCTCACAGATTGTTGTTTGATATGTCAAATGAAGAATATATTACTTTGATGAGTGAGTTTGACATCATCACAAAACAGATGCAAATTATCGGTGAGCATTCTGAAATTGATAACTTTAAACCGATGACTTTTCCTTTTGAATGCACAACATCGTTCTTAAGAGAAGATATTCCAGGCTCTCCACTTAGTCGTGAAGAAGCATTGAGAAACGCGAATCATAAAGCGGGTGGTCAAATTAAACTACCGAAGGTCGTGCAATGAAAGACTATCGCAGTTTATCTATTGAGCAACTCCATGAGTTACTCATAACAAAGCAGGTAACCCCTTTAGAGCTTGCTAAAGAAGCAATTGCTCTTGCTAAGAAAGACACGAACAACGCTTTTGAATACATCATGGAAAAAGAGGCCTTAGAAAATGCCTCAAAACTTGGGCAGCCAGAAGTTGACAACGTTCTTTGGGGTGTCCCATTCATTATCAAAGATAATATGTCAACAAAGAATGTCCCGACTACCGGTAGCAGCAACATCCTAAAAGGCTATATTCCAGTTTATGATGCGACTATTGTAAGTAAGTTATACAATCGACACGCCATTGCAATTGGCAAGGCCACTCTTGATGAACTTGCTATGGGCGGAACTGGAACTAGCGGCCATCTTGGCACTACTTTTAATCCATACGATTGCAAACATGAACGCCTAATTGGTGGCTCTAGCTGTGGTAGCGCTGCTGTGGTAGCTGATGGAATTGTTCCATTTTCTCTTGGAAGTGACACAGGCGATTCCACCAGAAAGCCAGCTTCATATGCCGGACTTGTTGGATTTAAGCCAACATGGAGCAGAATTTCTCGTTATGGTTTATTTCCATTTGCCCCATCTTTAGATACTATTGGTATTTTTACTCGTTCCGTTAAAGATAGTGCTTATGTTTTAGAAGCTATTGCCGGTCGTGATGAAAACGATTCAACTTCATCTTCGCTTCCGATTGGTGATTATCATTCAAATATCGATAAATCAATCAAAGGCTATAAAGTTGCAGTTATTAAACAAATATTTGACGCTGTTAAAGATAAGAGCGTTAAAGATAGTTTCAATAAAACTTTAGTCGAACTTAAAAACGCTGGAGCCATTGTTGACTTTGTGAATGTGGACTCTGAAATTCTTGAGTCCTTGTTCCCAACATATTTCGTCATCTCATGTGCTGAAGCAACAAGCAATAATGCCAACCTGGATGGAATTAAATTTGGTCCATATTATGACGGGAAAACCTATGAAGAAGTTATGTCAAATGCGAGAACAAAAGGTTTCAGCGAACTTATAAAACGAAGATTTATTTTTGGTAGTTTCGCTTTGATGAGAGAAAACCAAAATGATTTGTTTATTCGCGCTCAAAGAAATAGACGACGCATTGTTGAAGCTGTGAACAATATTCTAAAAGAATACGATTTTATTTATCTTCCTGCCGCGCCAAGTATTGCACCTCGTAATGATGAAAAAAGTGATCGTCTTTCTGATGAATATCTAATTGCTGATAACCATCTAGTATTAGGCAACTTTACGGGTTTGCCATCATTAACCCTTCCTATTGGTTTTGAAGATGGATTACCTTTTGGTGCAAACGTGATGGGCAGAGCTTTTGAAGAAGCAAAAGTCCTGCAATTATCCTATGAAATTGAAAAACACACCGGTTTAAAAGGTGTTGTTGCGAAAGGAGAATAGAAATGAATTTTGAACCAGTTATTGGACTTGAAATACACGTCGAACTTAAAACAAAAAGTAAGATGTTTTCTAATGCTCCTGTTATTTATGGTAAAGAACCTAACACTTTAATTGCCCCTCTTGATATTGCTTTCCCTGGCACGATGCCTGCGGTGAATAAAGAAGCTGTTATCTTTGCAATTCGCGTTTCCAATGCTTTGCATATGAGCATTGACCATGAACTTCATTTTGATCGTAAAAATTATTTCTATAGTGACCTTCCAAAAGGCTATCAGATTACTCAAAACCTAAGACCAATTGGCTCAAATGGCTATTTGGAAATTGAAGTTGATGGCAAAACAAAAAAGATTGAAATTGAACGACTTCATCTTGAAGAAGATACATGCAAACAGCTTCACTTTAATGACTTTACATTATTAAATTACAACCGTGCTGGAACACCTTTAATTGAGGTTGTTTCCCGCCCAGATATTCGAAGTGGTGAAGAAGCCATGAAATATGTTGAGACTATTCGTTCCATCGTTGTCTTCTCTGGTGTCAGCGATGGCAAGATGGAAGAAGGCAGCCTCCGTTGTGACGTAAATATCTCTCTTCGACCTTGTGGTCAAGAAAAGTTTGGTACGAAAGTTGAAATTAAAAATATTAACTCTATTTCCTACATTCAAAAGGCAATTGATTTTGAAGTAAAACGTCAAACAGAAATGCTCTTAAAGAACGAACCAGTGCAGCAGGAAACCCGCCGCTATGATTCAGCAAAAAATGAGACCATTCTCATGAGAGTAAAATCTGATGCGGTGGATTACAAATATTTCCCAGAGGATAATATCACTCCGATTAGGCTATCGGATGAATTTGTTAACGACGCTATTGCTTCATGCCCAGAATTAGCCCAAAGCAAAAAAACTAGATATATTGACGTATTTGGTTTGAATGAATATGACGCTTCATTGCTTATTGCCGATAAAGATGTTTCGGCATATTTTGATGAAGTATGCAAATACACTAAAGCGTACAAACTTGCTGCAAACTGGGTCAATGTGGATGTGGCAGCTTATTTAAATAAAAACTTTATTAGTATTGTTGATTTCCCGATGAAAGCCAATATCTTGGCTGAGTTAATCGGGCTTGTTGATAGTGACGATGTCAACTCTAACCAAGCAAGAGATATTTTTGCTAAGATGCTTGCCGATAATATTGACGCAAAAGCGGCTAAAGAAAAACTAGGTATCTCATCTCAGATTTCGGACACTAGTTTTGTTCTTGATATTATCAAACAAGTATTAAGCGATAACCCACAAGCTATTGTTGATTTTAAAGAAGGCAAGGGCCGCGCTCTTGGTTTCTTAATTGGCCAAGTTATGAAAAAAACGCAAGGAAAAGTGAATCCAAAATTAACAAATGATCTCCTTGTTGATGAATTAAAAAAGAGGTAAATATATGAGTTCTACAAAGAAAATATTAGTTACAGGCGGTTTAGGATATATCGGCAGTCATACAGTTATTGCTTTGATTGAGAATAATTATGAGCCCATCATCGTTGATAATTTATGCAATTCTAAAATCGAAGCTTTAAATCGTATTGAGAAAATCAGCGGTGTTCGCCCCTGCTTCATTGAGTGCGATGTCCGTGATGAAGAGAAAATGGAAGAAGTTTTTGCTAAACACAATATCTTTGCAGTGATTCATTTTGCAGGATTAAAAGCCGTTGGTGAATCAGTTGAAAAACCGGACTTGTACTACGATAACAATATCGGTTCAACAAAAGTACTACTCGAAGTTATGAAAAAACATGGTGTTAAAAACCTTGTCTTCTCCTCAAGCGCAACCGTTTATGGTTCTCCAAAACACGTTCCAATTGTTGAAACAGATCCAATTGGAGAAGTCACAAATCCATACGCTGAAACAAAAGTAAAAATTGAATATATATTGAAGGATTTAGCCAAAGAAGATTCGTCAATGAATATTGCACTACTTAGATACTTTAATCCTATTGGTGCTCACCCAAGTGGTCTAATTGGTGAAGACCCAAAAGGCATTCCAAACAACTTGATGCCATTTATCACCCAAGTAGCGATTGGAAAATTGCCGGAACTAAAAGTATTCGGTAGCGACTATCCAACTCGTGATGGCACCTGTGTTCGTGACTATATTCATGTTGTTGATTTGGCAGCAGGTCATGTGTTAACTCTTAAAAAAATAGAAACAAATCCGGGATTGGTTATTTATAATCTAGGTACCAGTGTTGGAACTACTGTGCTTGAACTTGTTCACGCTTTTATGAAAGCAAATAACATCAATATTCCATATCAACTTGTTGGTCGTAGGCAAGGCGATATCGCTGAATGTTATGCCTGCGCTGATAAAGCATATAAAGAAATTGGTTTCAAAACCAAATATAATATTGTTGATTGTTGTCGTGATTCGTGGAATTGGCAAAAGAAAAATCCTAATGGATTGAACTAAGGAGCAAAACAATGGAAAAAGAAAGAAATGTTATCTCACTAAAAACGAAATCTGGTGATGAACTTTTTGGTTATGCTTGGACAGTTAAAGAACCAAAAGAAAATGTCATAATTGTAACAGGCATGGAAGAATACGCCTTACGTTATGAAGATTTTGCAAAGTTTTTAAATGATCATGGTTACAATGTGTATTGCATTGACCATTATGGTCAAGGTCTTAACGGCGATAATGGAAAACTTGGTTTGGCCCCTCGTTCTTTCTTCTCTAAATCAGTTAAGAATATTGATGAAATTGTCTCAACCTGCCGTCAATCTCTGCTTCCTACCACTTTGCTTGCTCACTCCATGGGCAGTTTTATGGTTCAAGATTATATTCAACGTTTTACTGAACATATCAACCGTGTTGTTATCTGTGGTTCTAATGGGCCAAATGCCACTTTAAGTTATAAATTTGGTAAAGCCCTTATTACACTCACTGGTCATAATCGTGACAAAAAATCAAAATTGATGAATTCGGTTATCTTTGGAACGTATGCAAGAACAGTGAAAAACCATAAAACAGAATTTGATTGGTTAAGTGCTAATGAAGAAAATGTTAAGAAATATATTGCAGATCCACTTTGTGGCTATATGTCATCAAATGGTTTCTATTATGAATTCCTAAAGGGTTGCAACCGACTCTACAAGAAAAGATTCTTGAAGAAAATCCGTAAAGACATGCACATTCTTGTTATTGCTGGATCTGACGACCCTGTCGGTGCTAAAGGCAAAGGACCAACCAAACTTGCAAAGATGTATCAAAAACTCGGAATTGAAGATGTAACCTTAAAATTATATGAAGGCATGCGTCATGAAATCCTTAATGAAGTTGATAATAAAATAGTTTATAACGACATTCTTACATTCCTTGATCGTCAAGTTGAACCAGCCGAATCATTATTAAAATAAACCTGATTGTTTAGCCATTGTCTTGCGATGATGGCTTTTTTGTAAGCATCTAATTACCACTTACTTGACACGTAACATATAATGACAAGGACAGAGCAACATTATGAATACATATATTAACGGATTATACGAGGGCGAAAGAGCCTTATTCAACACCCACAAAGCCTTGATTCAAGGTTCAGTTTTCGCTAACGGAGAATCCCCTTTGAAAGAAAGTTCTGACTTAGAAATAATTGACACCACCTTTAAGTGGAAATACCCTCTATGGTATTGCCATAATGTTGTTTGTAATGATGTCACTATTCTTGAGACAGGTAGAAGCGGTGTGTGGTATACCCATAACATTGTCTTTAATAATTGCGATATATCTGCTCCTAAGACTTTTCGCCGTTGTGTTGGTATTACATTAAATAACTGCAAAATGCCAAATGCTTTAGAAACATTTTGGAATTGCAGGGATATTAAGATCAATAACATCGAAGCAAATGGCGATTATTTTGGTTTAAATTCAGAAAATATTGAGATCAATAACATTCGATTGATTGGAAACTACGCTTTCGATGGTGGCAAGAATATCGTAATTCGTAACTCATATTTAGAGACTAAAGATGCTTTCTGGAATTGTGAGAATGTAACCGTTATTGATTCTGTCATTAAAGGTGAATATCTTTCATGGAACGCCAACAATATCAAATTCATTAATTGCAGAATTGAATCTCATCAAGGTCTTTGTTATATGAAGAATTTATACTTAGAAAATTGCGAACTAATCCACAGCGATTTGTGTTTTGAATACTGTGAGAATATTAAAGCTGATATTATTTCGTCGATTGGCTCAATTAAAAATCCAATTTCTGGTGAGATTAAAGCTAAATCAATTGGGGAGATTATTCTTGATAAAACAATTATCGATTCAACTAAAACAAAAATTATTGTAGAATAAGGATAATGAAATATAACTTTGATGAAATTGTAAATAGGTATCACACCAATTCATGCAAATATGATGTTTTGGATAATGAAATCCCTTTTTCTTTAGCGGATATGGACTTTCATGTTCTGCCAGAAATTAAAGCAACGATCAAGGCTTGCTGCGAAGTGGATGCATTTGGGTATGCGTTTGCAAATGAATCTTATTTTGAATCCTATGTTTCGTGGTGGAAAGAAAACCACGGTCTTGAACTTCACACCAATTGGATGATTTTTTCTCGAGGAGTTGTCTCTTCCATTGATTCCACCTTCAAAGCCTTAGGTCATAATGGCGATGCGGTGGTGATGCTAACTCCAATTTATAATGTGTTTTTTAATTGCATCAAAAATAATAATCTAAAACTATTAGCCTGTGACTTCCTTCTTAAGAAAGATAAGTTTGAGATTGACTGGGACAAACTAGAAACATTGTTGAAAAGAAAAGAAACCAAGTTTTTGCTTTTATGCAATCCTCATAATCCAATTGGAAGGTTATTTTCTAAAGAAGAATTAACTCACATAATCACTTTAGCGTGCGAAAATAATGTCTTAGTTTTATCAGACGAAATACATTGCGATATTACTGATCCAAGTAAATCCTATGTGCCTTCTTTAGAAGCGTGTCCGAAAGCCTGCGATAACATTATCACTTTCCTTGCTCCAACAAAAGCATTTAATATTGCTGGTATTCAATCTTCAATTATTGTGGTTCCTAATCCAACTTTATATAAGGTCTTAACGGACGCTATTTCAAAAGATGACCACGGTGATCCTAATACTTTTGCGGTTGCCGCCACAATCGCGGCTTTTAAACATGGAAAAGAATGGAATAAAGAGATGAGAGAATATATATATCAAAATAAAATTTATCTCACCAACTTTATCAATAAAGAACTTCCCTTTTTAAAACTATATAATCATGAAGCCACTTACCTAATGTGGCTAGATGTATCAAATATTTCATCTAGTTCAGAGGCATTTGCTAAACAACTTCGTAAAGTTACTGGAATTGTTGTTTCGCCTGGCAACATCTTTGGCGAAAATAAACATCAATTTATTCGTATCAACATTGCGACTTCTTTGGCGAATATAAAAGAATTTTGCAAGCGTTTGCAAACATTCGTTAAGAAAGATGATAAAAAATTTAGTTGAAACTAACTAACCCGGATGCGTATCCAACCATCCAAATATATGACGCTAATGAACATACGCCAATAAGCGTAATCGCTGGTATTTTATATTTTGAAATTTCAATTTTTTGCCACATCATTAAAAGAATCGCTATCAAACTAATGTACATGAAAAAGAAGGTTCTCGTTGATGATGCCCAGTTAGTTGGCGAAAACGACATCATCATTCTTGAGCCAAATCCTAAAGCAAATATAAATGAAACTAATAATCTTTCTTTTGTTGTGGAACAAACAAACATGAAGGAAACAAATAAAATAACTAAAACTACCATATAAACTAAAGTTGGGATAAATGCTAAGTTAGAATCATATTCAAGGCCTACTCCGTACGACATAATAGTATTTCTTACTTCTGTCAAAGACTCGTTGTTTTTGCAAATTAAGTTTATAAAAAAAGCAAAGAATAAAACGACCAATATTGGCAAAAAGGAAAGAAGGCGTATTGATATATTTTTATGCTGATAAAATAGAAGAAATGTAATCCCGATTAAGAGCAACATAAAGATGATTGTTGGTCTAAGAACGAATTCATACATCGTATAGTCAAAACCAATATTGATTTTTGTTAATAAGTTCAAGTTTTCAAAAGCGGGGAACCATCTTTGAGCTTCTTCTTCCAGACGAATGGAATTGCCGGGGCATGTTAATATAAAGATAATACTTGCAATATTTATTAATAAAGCAGTAAGCAAATACCAGTTCACTTTTTTTGTTTTAATAATATTGAAAACCAAAAAGACCGCAAAAGTAACAGTCATAATTGCGCACATTTGCTCATGACAACTTGCGAATAGAATTGCTAAAAAATAAAAGACATATTCGTATGGCCTAATTTTTTGTTTGGCACATATTTTTTTGATTCCGACAAAAGAATACATTCCAATAAAACCAATCCAGAAATAACCAATTGTGGTGGCGATAAATCCAGCCGAACAATACAAATATATTGGAAGACAGAAAATTAATGCACAGATAACAATATTGCTTAGATATGACCTATTTGAGAACAAATATGAAATTATATAAGCCCCAAAAGTAATTATTACTGAATCCAAAAATCCTTATAAAATTGGGTATCTACCAATCGTGATTAAAAAGAATTCATTGATTAAACGGCTCGATCATGTTTGATAACGGCTGACTAGATAATCAAAAAAGTTGTTGCTGTCGAGTACTTTGGAAAAGAATAAATCGTCGCCAAACGACAAATGCATTGTAGAATGAAAAACAATTAGTAGTAAAAATAAAACTAAAAACGGAAAGTAGTTTGATTTAACAACATTTAAAAAGAACTGTTTTACTTTTAGCATCTATATGTGGAATTTAACACGTTTTTTCTTATTCGTCTTTTTTGCTTAATACGATAAGACACCTATGATGCCGGCGGCAATTGAAAATGACATGCCAGATAAAGCCCCAAGAACAATTGAGGCAATATGAAGTGGACGAGAGAAATTAATTTGAGCTTTCTTCGCAACTACCAAGTTAGCAATTGAGAAGGCTAAGAGCCAGCCCATGAGAACTTCATATACCACAAGAAGAGCAATTGCTACTGCAAGAACCATTACTTTTGCATCTGTTGATGCCTCTGGGAATTTTCCTGCCCCAATTGCGTAGCCCATAACGCCACCATAAATTGCCATGCCAATGACCAAGAAGCAAATCATGATAATTGATAGAATGACACTGACTTTGTAAAAGACCTTTGATAATTTTTCCATATTTATTTCCCCACAAACTTATTAATAAGTTCGCTATATTTAATTACGTTATCTTTACCAAGAGCGAAGATATACGCTTTTAGCTTTGGTTCAGTTCCACTTGGACGGATAGTGATGGTCTCGCCACCCTTAAGGAAGAACTTAACAACATTACTAGTTGGCAGATTAGTTGGCTCTTTGTGATCGGCATAGTAAATGATTCCTTCAAGATAGTCACCAACATGATCAACATTGCCTAACATTTCTTTAATTCTTGCACCTCTGAAGTCCACCATTAGTTTCTTGATGTGTTCTTTACCTTCAAGACCTTGGAATTCATAGGAGATAGTTGTGGTCTTATAATCGCCGAATTGCGCGTATAATGCCTGCAATCTATCATATAATGATAAACCTTGATGTTTGTAGTAGTTTGCCATCTCCGCTACTAATAAGGCAGCGTTGACTGCATCTTTATCTCTCACATTTGTATTTGTAAGGTATCCGCATGATTCTTCAAAGCCGAAGATGTATCTATTTTCTTCACCTTTTTCTTCAAGCCAAAGGATTTGCTCACCAATATATTTGAAACCGGTTAATACTTCAGCAATCTCTACACCATATTCTTTAGCCATGATGTTAACCATATCGGACGAGACAATTGTCTTAACTGCGAATGGCCTATTTGGTAATGTGCCTTCTTCTTTTCTAATTCGATAGATAAAATCAAATAGCAATAAGCCCACTTCATTACCAGTTAGAATAATTGGCGTTCCTTTTTGATTGACCACTACACCAAGACGGTCACTATCAGGATCGGTGGCGATGAGAATATCATCTTTGCTTTCACTAAGAAGTTTGATTCCTAAGGTTAGAGCTTCTTTCATCTCTGGGTTTGGATATGGGGCTGTAGGAAAGTTACCATTAGGATCTTTTTGTTCTGCGACTACATTGATATGCTTAAAGCCATCACGTTTCAATATTTCAGTGACGCATTTATAACCTGCACCATTGAGTGGAGTGTAGGCTAAGTTAAGAATTCTTGGCGAAGACTTTTCACTGACGACTGATTGTTTCAAATCTGAATCGATATAAGCGTTGACAACATCGTCGGAGATATATTCAATCATCCCTTCTTTTTCGAGCTTCTTTTCATCGCCGGTTTTGATATCAAACATTCCAATGCTATTAATTTCTGCTAGAACCGCATTTGCACTGTTATCTGTCATTTGACAGCCATCACTACCGTAGCATTTATAACCATTATATTGTTTTGGGTTATGAGAAGCGGTGACAACAATACCAGCATTACAACCTAAATAACGAACCGCGAATGAGAGCGATGGTGTTGGCATTAATTCCTTATAGATATAAGCTTTCACTCCATTTGAGGCTAACACCTTTGCGGCTTCTAGCGCAAAACTGCTTGAATTATTTCTTGAATCATAAGCAATTGCGACTTTAGGTTCTTTGGTTTCTTTGAGCAAGTAATTAGCTAAGCCTTGAGTCGCGTGTCTAATTACATATTTATTCATCCTATTCGTGCCAAGAGCCATAATGCCTCTAAGCCCACCGGTACCGAATTCTAAATCTGAACTAAATCTTTCTTCGATTTCTTTATCGTTGCCGTTCAGTTCTTTAAGTTCTTTTCTTTCTGCATCACTTAATGATTTTTCATTAAGCCATTGTGAATATTTTTCAATTATTTTTTTGTCCATATGAAAATCTCCTCAACTAATTTTAGCATAATTATAGGAAGTGTTAATTCAAGAAGAATTATTCAAAGCACTTTCAACTATTATCTTCTTTTTTGCTTGTTAGTATTTCTACGCGAATGAAAATAATTAAATATTTTCGCCACTTTGGTATAATAGAAAACAGACTTATGAAACAAATATCACTTGTAATTCCAGTTTATCATGAGGAAGAGTCCCTTCCCTATTTCTTTGAAGCAGTCAATCCAATTGTCGATTCTCTTAAAGAGAAATACGACTTTGAACTTGTCTTTGTCACTGATATGCCTGATAAGGGTACATATTCTTTGCTGCTTAAAAAACAAAAAGAACAAAGCAACATTGTTGTGGTTCGTTTATCACGCAGTTTCGGTCACGAAGAAGCTGTAGCGGCCGGACTTAAAGTTGCAAAAGGGGATGCCGTTATCCCGCTTGATGGCGATCTTCAAGATGACCCAACGATTATTCCTACTATGATTGCAAAGTGGGAAGAAGGATTTAAAGTCGTAAATGGTAAACGTTCTTCTAGAGAAGAAAAGGGCTTATCGAAATTATTTGTCAAAGTTTTCTATCATTTGTTCCATAAATGGAGCAAGAAAATCAATGTCCCTGAAAATGTTGGTGATTTTCGCCTCCTTGACCGCGTTGTGGTTGATGAAATAAACAAATTAGGTGAGAAATACCGCGTTCTAAAAATCGAGGTTCCATATGTTGGTTTTGAAACAACCGAAGTTGCTTATCAAAGAAAAAATCGTGTTGGCGGAAAGACCCATTATAAGAAGAGTGCCCTATTTAAAAACGCCTTTGACTATTTCACTATCATCTCCGACAAACTTTTGATGGTGGTGTTTGATATCGCTCTTGTCAGCGGTGTGCTATCTGTTTTGTCTTTGTTAGCGGAATTAATTGTTTTTATTGTTGATGTTTCTACTGGTCCGCAAATTCTAGTTAATTCATTAGCCTATATGACATGGCTAATTATTGGCATTGCTGTGTTGCTATTTGCGTTTGTTGAATTCTCATTATTCATCATTGGCGGTTACGCCAATAGAGCGTATGTCGAAGCCAATGATCGACCAACCTATATTATTGAGTCAGTAACTTATTCTGATGGAAAGAAGGAATAGACATGATTATTTCTCGAGCTCCTTTTAGAGTTTCATTCTGTGGTGGTGGAAGTGATATTCCAGCCTTCTATGAAAAACACGGTGGATGTGTTTTATCTACGACAATTAAAAAGTATGTATATCTAACGATTCATCCAGCTTTTAACCGTGATGATATTTCTTTGAAATATTCCAAGACTGAAAATGTTCATAGTTACAAAGAAATTGAACATAAAATCTTTCATCAAGCCTTCAGGCGTTTCAACATCAATGGTGTGGAAGTAGCTTCAATGGCGGATGTCACGGCTGGAACTGGATTAGGTTCGTCCTCAACCTTCACTGTTGCCTTGCTTAAACTTCTTTACACTTATGAGCACCAATATGTTTCTACATATCACATCGCAAAAGAAGCGTGCGAAATTGAACTGGGAGATCTTGGTAATCCAATTGGCAAACAAGATCAATTTGCTGCTGCTTTTGGTGGACTAAAATTCTATGAATTCATGCCAAATGGCTTTGTGAAAATTGAACCAATTGTCATGCTTCCTGAATCATATAAGAAAATTGAAGATAATTGCGTCATGTTCTATACTGGCATAACCCATGATGCTTCCAAAGTTTTAGCGGAGCAAAAAAAGAACATTGAAAATGATAAGAAAAAAGAAGAATTGCTTCTTAAAATGTGCGATTTAACAAGAGAATTAAAAACTCATCTTGAACAAAACGATGTCGACTTTCTTGGCGAATGTTTATCAAGAGGTTGGGAAATGAAAAAACAGATGGCTTCCACGATTAGTGGTGGCAAGATTGATGAACTCTATCAAAAAGGTATTGACGCTGGGGCGAAAGGTGGCAAGCTTTTAGGCGCCGGTGGCGGCGGCTTCTTGCTCTTCTATGTGCCAACAGCTCAGAGCAAAGCCAAAGTTCGCGAGGCATTTAAAGACTACAAAGAACTACCATTTGAACTTGATAATTCGGGTGCCTCAATCATCTACTGTGACTAGGAGAAAATATGAAGAATTACGAAAAAGAAATTAAAGAATATTACCATGGTTTAGCTGAGACGATGCTCAAACTCGATTATGAACAGATTTCAGAAGCGATGAACGCTCTAGTGAACTGTTATGAACATGGTGGCACTGTCTATGTCTTTGGCAATGGTGGCTCTGCCGCCACAGCCTCACACATGGTCTGTGATTTTAACAAAGGTGTTTCTTTAAAGAAAAGCAAGAAGTTTAACTTTATTTGCTTAAGCGATAACACCCCAATTTTAACCGCTCTTGCCAATGATATTTCCTATGATGATGTCTTTGCTTATCAAATTGAAAAGATTCTTAACAAAGATGATTTGGTATTAGCAATATCTGGTTCAGGCAATTCCAAGAATATCATCAAAGCAATCAATGTCGCCAAAGCCCAAGGTGTTAAGATTATTGGCATGACTGGTTATGATGGCGGTCAACTATATAAATTAAGTGATTATCATTTACACGCGCCTATCAACGACATGATGAAAGCCGAAGATATCCATATGTCATTCGATCATATGATGGCGACCATATTGCTCAATGTTCTTGATGACATTAAAAACAAGTAATTACAGAAACAAATGAAAATGAACTGCGTTTGACTGCAGTTCATTTTTTGTTTTCACCCATCAACAATTCTCCCCAAAATTAGAAAATAAGCTTCAAAACGATACTTATTATTAACAAATTTGCAAAAAACAAACAAAAAATAGAAAAATAAAGTAGAGTGATCAATATTATAGATTTGCTAAGTTAAAAGAAAATCCAACAACTAATGTCGTCAGATTATTTCTAAACCATGTAATTAAAGAGAAACAATAGACTTCTATAAGTATTTGTCTAGTTTATCTTTAATTAATTCTGTTCTGATTTTCTTAATATCGGATAGTTTATCTTTATTGATGACCATGATAGCGTCTTCAGTTTCGACAATAACAACGTTTTTAAGCCCCATAGTGGCAATTAACTTCTTATTGGTGCCCTTTATGGTGACACCTTCTGAATCAATGGTCACAGTATCTTTATTTAGAAGGCAATTTCCGTTGCTATCTTTTTTATAGACTTCTTCGAGAGCGCCCCAATTGCCAACATCGTTCCAACCAAAACTCCCAGGGACACAATAGATGTTATCTGCCCGTTCCATAACTCCATAGTCAATTGAGATAGATTCTACTTCGTTAAATCTAGATATATCTTTCGACAATATTTCGTATTGCTTTGGAAGGTATCTTTGTAACGCCCGTTCCATATTTTTCAAGGTGAAAATGAACATTCCTGCGTTCCAGACATAATTGCCTTCTTTAAGATATTGTTTAGCAATTTCCAGGGCGGGTTTCTCCGCAAAACGGGTTACTTTTTTAACATCATTTCCTTGACCTAGTTGGATATATCCATAACCGGTGTTAGGCTCAGTTGGATTAATGCCAATTGTGACAATTGAATCACGGGTTTCAGCAAATCCTTTAGCAAGTGATAAAACTTTTCTGAATTCATTTTCATCAGCAATTAAATGGTCACTTGGAAGGACAATAACTGAAACATCGGAATATGTCTTCTTAACCGCTTCAATTCCTAGTTCGATTGCAGGGGCTGTATTTTTGCTTACTGGCTCAAGAATTATGTGATCTTCTTTGATGTTAGGAAGTTGTTCATGTACAAGTGATTTGTACGCTTCATTCGTAAGGATATATATGTCATCCATGCTCACGAGTGGAAGGATGCGTTTCACTGTCATTTGAATCATAGATTCATTTTCGTTTGTAAAACACAAAAATTGTTTTGGTTTTTCGTTTCTACTAGCGGGCCAAAAGCGTTCACCACGACCACCCGCCATAATTAATGCAACTATTTTCATATCTCTCTTATTTTAAGCCATTTATTTCGGTTTTTGTATATGAACTTATCAAGTCATTTTTTTACCTAAGAGGTATTTTGTTATTGGTCTTTTTCCTGTCCTTAAAGGACCCTTTTACGAGAATTCTCTAAAGTTTTAGTGTTAGATGACTAATTCAATGAAACAAAAATTATTCATTTGATAGATACTAACGTTTCATTACATTTTGTTGCATTCACTCTGTCAAAGTTTGACAAATATCATTTGAATAATGTAGATTTTAGGTATAGCAAAGGACTCGTTACTTGAATGTGACTAACTCAATGCAACGATCTAAATGTATTAAGGTGGATGTCTTCTTTGCTTACTACTTGAATTGGTTAAGCTATTTGGGTTAGTTTAACCTTTTTCTTTGGAATTCTTTGGATTCCAATTGCGTCTAAAAATTCCTTTCCAGACTTTCGTAATACCAAATCATATGGAGTGGAATCTTTCTTCGACTTCCTAGTATAGGAATTGATGTTGGAAAACATATCATTAACTTTTTCTTGAGTTAGGAAATCTAAACTCTTACCTTTTGGAATCATGTAACGGATAAATTCGTGGTTTCTTTCACATTCAGCCTTATCCGTTGACTTATAAGGATTTGTGAAGAAGGTATCGCAGATTTTTTCTCCATCATCGAATATTTCAATTTCGTTAAAGTATGTGAATTCGACTCCATTATCTGCGAGGTTAATTGGAAATATTCTCTTAACTTTATCTTTGCCTATTTTAGCAAACAGTTTTTTAATTTTTGGACAAACTCCCGTATACTTACACCCATTACATAAATTGAGCCTGTTTCTTTGAGCACAGGAATGTTTATTGCCTGGCTTGGTATATGAAAACTTTGAGATTTCTCGCGAGATAGTTGATTTAGAGAAGTTTATTCTTGCGGATATTTGAGCCAAGTTTCTATTGTCGTGGATACAGGCTTGAATTGTCATTCTATGTTCAATAGTAAGTCTTTTCTTTCCTTGCTTTTTCATTAGTCTCCTTTCGAAGCAAAGAAGACATACTCATTATAAATTGTTGTAAGTAGAACAACCAATAACAAAGTTGCATTGAGTTTGTCACTTGACTACCTCCCTATGCCTCTTTCCAAGATTTTGTGTGTGGTTTGACATGCCAACTTTGTATGGTAAAATTAAATTATGATTAAACAATTCGTCTTATTACCTACGGTTATTTTTGTTTCCTTTAATTTTGTTCCCTACAATAGTCCTTCTCAGAATGTCTCTTTTAAATTCTTTTCATCAAATGAAAGTACGCTGAACCTAAGTGGAAATAACATATCTTTATCAACTATATCTAATCAATCTGGAGACAATATGGTCGACTACAATTTTGAAACTGGGGAAATCGGTTTTGAGTCTTTTAATCCTGACTCATATCAAAAAAGAACTTCTGATAGTATTAATGAAGCGATACGAAATTCTACATCTTCAAATTCTACATCTAATGATAAAGTCATTCTTGAAAATAAACAAGATTACACTATTACCATCGGTGACAATAATTTTAATGCAATTCGTGGTTTTTTTCCTGCTGAAACTGCCTCTATTTTATCTCCAAAAGGTATTGGAGGCGTTTATGGTGAAGATGATAGAACTAGGGTAATAAATCCTGATAGTTTTCCATATTTTCCAGTTGGTCTACTGAAAATTAACCACGAAAATAGTGATCCATCATTTGGCACCGCTTTTGTTGCAGGACCTAATTTGCTTATCACTAATGCACATTGTACTTTTGGTTTAGACGATAATCACTTTGATACACCTGCTTTTGCCTATTCATTGGAGTTCTTTCCCGGTTTAAATGGTGCTTCCGAACTTGAAGGATATAGTTTAAAGTGTAATGCTTTATCAGCACACATTCCTACTAATTACTATTTATTCGATCCCAATGTTAGATCTATGTTCGATTGGGCGATTATTGAAATTGACCGAGACATAGGCTATCAAACTGGTTGGTATGGCTCTATCGAAAATTGGTTTGAAAGCAATTTTAATGTTTTTTCATATGGTTATCCATTAGATAAAAATAAACAAATGTGGCAAACAAGTGGTCGTTCTTTAGACATAGCAAACAATGGTTATTATGTGTCTACTACATTAGACATTTGTGGAGGGCAAAGTGGTTCACCTGCCTTAATTAATCTAAACGATAATGAAAAATTTATGTTTGGAGTTTGCTCTGGTTCTACTTTTTACACCGATTCTTACGAGACAATATGCACAAATGTGACTAGGTGGAGCACCCTTGCATTTCATTATTTAAGAAGTTTTTTTGATTGCCATAATGTTTTTGTAAAAAAAGGAACTATATTGCCAACTGACTATGGATTTGCTGATGAATATCCTACTTCATCAAACATAAGCAACGTGTTTCGTTCCCATATCATTAACAATGATTTTTCATTTCAGACTAGAAGGTATAGAACCGGATATATACATAATGAATACGTTGTTATGTCACCAATAAGAAGAAATATTCACGAGGCTTTTATTGAGTATAGTTTTTCTGAACCAATTAGTAAGATAGATATCCAACTATCATTTTGGCGTGATTCTTCAATGGAATGGCTAACTAAGGACAACGGCTCGGCCGAACTGTCTGCTCGGCGCTCTATTGGCGGTTTGGAAGTTTGGACTCAAAGCTTGGATTTATTATCGGACGAGACTGCATTGCCGACCGATAGAGCTTATCCAAATACTTATTCAGTTTCTTTCGGCATTCCGGTTTACGGTTTTAGATTATCAGCTGAAACTCATGAAGATTATTATAACGACAGTAATCGTGGCAGAATTTGTATAGGAGATATTGATGTTTATGAATATGTTTTTTAAGAACAAGTTTAATATGGCAATTACCTTATGCCCAGTTTTCTTGTTTCTTTTAATTAGCTGTGGAACTACCAGTCCATGCGATACAGCCTCAATTGTTCCAATTATGCCTAGTTATACTTACCCAGATTCTATTGTTTATAATGATGTAAGTTATGTAACAACTAATGTTGAAGACAAAAATTCGATTATTAACAATAAACTAATTGGCTTCATTATTAATTCATCGGATGAGGCTCAGTTTAAGAAGGACTATCCTGATACCTTTTACTATGTTTACGCTGATACAACATATTATAGACACAATGGGCGCATACCTTTATATAGTGTTCTTGGCGATGACAAAATGGATTATATAAGCACACCTGAAAAAGTGGTGTACGGGAGAGTTTTATGAATAAATTTTTAAGACTTTCTTTTGTTCTTGTAAATACTATTTTTTTAGCTGGATGTGGTGATGAAGCAAAAACTTGTAATTATTCTTATGATATGTTTGGATATCCTTACATTTTCCCTAATGTTATAACTCTTAAAAATAACGATTATCAACGTATTAAATCTACAGATAATGAATATCCAACATATGGCATTGTTAACGACGAACTTGTTGGTTTTCTAATCAAACAAAACGATGTTGATCAATTTGTAAAGGAATACCCTGGCATTGATTATTTCGTTTTTTCTGATTTATATTACTATTTTGGAAAGAATAGTAGAGTTCCCTTATATTCAATCGTTGGTGACGATGAACTTAAATATTTAAGTAATCCTGAATATTTTATTTACGTTAAATGACATTTTATGGTACTAATTTCGTGTCTCGATTGAACCATTGCGTTTGAATATCAAGTAACTATAAAACTATTTATTGACCTTGGTTAGACAAAATCTGTTAAATGACAAAGTTAAAGCAACAGAATAATTACTTTCGAATTAATCGATATTTTTGTAGAAATCGTTGCGTTAACCTTGACCAAATTTGACAAAATTGAACGAATCTTTATAAAATAAAATATGTCGAAAAGACCATTGCAATAACTTTGACTACTTTATTGCAACAGTTGTATTTTTAGGGAAAAAGGTCAGACCAATTGGCTTAGTGAGACCTTTTTCTTTTGCACTTTTACGATTCCAATTGCTTCAAGAAATTCTTTACCATATTTTCTTTCAACAAGTTCATAAGGTGTGCGATCACTTAAGCCTTTTCTGACATATGAGTTGATTTGTGAGAACATCCAATTTAATTTTTCTTGTGTCAAAAAATCTAGGGATTTTCCTTTTGGAATGAAGTACCTAATAAACTCATGATAACGTTCGCAGTGAGCTTTGTCTGTTGCTTTATACGGATTGGTGAAAAAAGTTCTGCATACTTTTTGACCGTTCATTTCTTCGATTAGATTGAAAAAAGAAAATTTGGCTCCGTTATCAGCAAGATTAATGGCGAATATCTTTTTCACCTTATCTATTCCAAGCTTTCGAAACAAACTTCTAATGTTTTTGTTCACCGAGTTTGGATTGCTTTTCTCGATCAACAGACCAAATTGAAAACCATATTTCGGAAATGTTATTGTCAATATTGCTTGATTATCTACTATTTTGCCAATTACAGAATCATACTGAACACAGTTTGAACTTTTATGTTTCTTAACATAGTTAAGATAATCAGCGTATGTCCTTCCTAAAATCACCGTCAAATCTCTTAACTGACAATTAGGCTTTTTCTCATATTCGTGTTTGTATACGACATATTTTCGTAATTCATGAGCTTTTACATCAAAATTTCCACGATATATAGCGCGTCTTATCGTTCTTTCAGAACAAAACGATGTCAAGATTGGGTTTGATGTATAAACATGATGCAGCGACTGCTTCAAGTTTCGTACTTCATCAAGTAAAATCTCATTTATCAATGCGATCTGACGTTTTGATAATTTCGTTTTCGACCTTGATTTAACTTTTGCTTCACAAGCTTTTTGGTGTGCGGTTTCAAAATTGTAATAACGTTTTCTATGGCTACAAGTGCCTCTAATTTTACAACCATTACAAACAAAGAATTCCTTTTCATGAGTGCATGTTTTGTCATTAAAACCTTCATGAATTTCAATATGTGAAGAAATTTCTCTACTGATTGTTGACTTGTTTCTCTTTAATCTTGTTGCAATTTCTGTAATTGACATTTGTTTTGTTAAACAAGCTTGAATGATCATCCTATCATTTGATTTTAACCTAACCATTTTTCTTCCTCCTTTCTATTAAAAGGTAAAAATAGTTTGGCTTATTGTCAAAATTTAAGATGTGTTGCGTTAACCTTGTCACTTAACTCCGTTAAAATGTATGACTATGTAGTTGCTAAATATGGTTCAGCAACATATGATAACTACATGTCTCGTGATGTCGTTAAATTATCAGGATATAATCCACTTTCTGATAATGTGAACAATGATAGTTATATTGCTCTTATTGTAATAATCGGCTTGATTGGATTCACATCCGTTGGTGCATTCTTCTACGTCAGAAAACATAAAGAACAATAATCGTTATTTAACAGATTGATCTAGGACGCGTTTCGGCGCGTCCTTTTCTGTTGTTCTTATCCTTAATAAATAGTGTGAAATAATCGCATCTTTTTCTTGTAAACGCTTTCTTAAGAAATGATTTTGAGTTTTGCTTTGATAACGACTAATACATACCTCGCACGCTTAAGAAATATAGATATACGCGTGTAGAAAGCACTTAGGAGAAATATGAACAAAACCAACGCTACAAGAATTACATCAATCCTTCTAGCAGCATCATTAATCTTTACTGCCGGTATTTGTCTAAGCGTCAGCGCTAAGAGTGCTTTTGAAGTTGAAGCAAAACAACAAACATATTCTGCTGATACAACTGCAGATAACACTAATACATACCTTACTTCATTAACTCATAACGATGTTGTTGTTATTACATCATCTGAAAAGAATGTCTCCTTTGGAGATATTAAAAATAAGCAAGGACAAGAAGTACCGTTTTCTGGTAACCCTGTCGATGGACGCAAATTTGTTGTTAAAGCAGGTTCCAAAGCTGGCAGTTTTGCTTTTCTTACTACTGATGGTGATTATTTAGCTTGGAATTCTGGAAATACAATTACAACCTCTACTGAAATTAACAGCAATTCATCTTGGGATGTTAGTCGTTGGGATAATGATAAGACCAATTTCTTTATGGCAAATACTGCTGGAATATTCCGCTACCTTGTAAACGGCATTTCTGATAATGATTTTGCTACCTATGGTGTATTATCAATGATTTTCACCGATACCGCCCCTTTAAGATTCTTTAAGGTCGGAGTTGCCTCAGCAGGCGCTGCTGAAACAACAACATTGCAGAACTTTACGGATGAATTTAATTCTAACTTCATTGGAACAGGTTCTATTTGCGATCCAAATGGTAGTACAACCAACACTCAAAGTGTATTAGAACAATGGACATTGCTTGAACAACAATACAATAGTCTTGATTCTGCCTCCAAAGTTTTCGTTGCTGAACAAAACCCAGACGCTAATGGAAGTGACATTGAAAAGATGATTGCTCAATATGTTTATATTTATAATAAATATGGTAAGAGCCTTGGTCTTAATAACTTTATGGCCCGTGATGAAATAGTTAAAAATATAGCAGGCACTAACAAGAATAATAATCTTGCAACTAATGCTGGTGCAATTGGAGTGGTCGCTCTTATTGGTGGCTTAACAATAATTCTTGCCTATGTTTCATTAAGAAAGAAATACTCAAAGTAAAGGCTTCAGCCTTTTTCTTTAGAAAATAAAGTTTTTCATTATTTAATAAATACAATATAATAAACAAAACACTTATGGTTAACTTACTAAGAAAACTTTTTATTAAAAATTATAAGGATGTTAATGAACCAAATGTTAGGGTTGCTCATGGCAGATTAGCTTCTGTTTTTGGCATCATTTCAAACGCTATACTGTTTGGGCTCAAATTGGCTGTTGGATTGCTAACCCAATCTGTTTCCATTATTGCTGATTCGGTTAACAATCTATCTGACTTTGGCAATTCTACAGTTACATTAGTAGGATTTAAAATGTCGAGTAAACCAGCTGATAAAAAACATCCCTTTGGCCATCAAAGAATTGAATACATTTCTGGTTTAATTGTTTCAATCATCATTGTTGCATTAGCAGTTCTCTTATTTTATAACTCTGTTCAAAAAATAATTGGCAATGAAGCTACATCGTATGACTTGTTTGCTTTCATTGTTCTTGGAGTAGCTATTGTAATTAAGCTAGTTCAAGCATGGGTTAATTTTTCAATCAGTAAGATCATTAATAGTGTTGCTTTAAAAGCCACAGCTCTTGATTCGTTAACCGATTCGATTGCTACTACATTATTACTAGTTAGCGCAATATTATCATATTTCTTCCATTGGAACCTTGATGGTTATGTTGGTGTTGTCATTGCGTTATTTGTTGCTTTCTCAGGTGTCAAAATGATTGTGGAAACATCTAATCCGTTGATTGGTGAGTCAACTTCAATTGAAGAAGTGAAGAAAATTACCGATGAAATTCTTTCTTACAAAGGAGTTTTAGGCATTCACGACTTAATGGCCCATAACTATGGTCCAACCAAAATCTTTATGACAGTGCATGTTGAGGTGGATTCACAAGTAAACGTGGTGGAGTCACACGAATTAATTGATGATATCGAAAACGATATCCGTAAAAAATACAATGTTGAACTTACCATTCATATGGACCCGATTGATATCTCTAATCCAGAAACCCATCGTTTGAAAGAAAAGACGATTATGGTTATTAGCCAAATAGACAAAGATCTCACTATTCATGACTTTAGAGTGGTTCATGGGAAAACTCACACAAACATTATTTTCGATGTTGTTATTCCTTTTGAGAAAAAGTTAGATGAAGAAGAATTACTTAGATTATTAAAAGGGCCAATGAATAAAGATGAAAAGAAGAAGATTAATATTGTTCTTCATGTTGACCATCCTTTTGTAGAGAAATAATATGCAAAAATGTTTGAAATGCGGCTTTGAGAATGCCGATGAAGCCAAGTATTGCATCAATTGTGGCGCTAGAACTGATGGTAAAATCAATTGTCCAAAATGTAATGAAGTCATCGATCCAAGTGTGAATCACTGCCCAAATTGTGGGGTTTTAATTCCTCACAAGCGAAATATGAAAAAGGACAATAGTTTCAAAGAAAAGATTACCCCCGTTTCAAAAGTGTTCAATAAAGTTTTTTTGATTATGTCTATTGTGTTGTTCTCTTTAGGCTTTTTTGCTGTATTTGGTCAATATCTCAATAATGGCCTGGATGGATACGCTTATAGTTTTATAGTTACCAATTGGATTAACTTTGCTAAGAATTTACCTTCAATGGATGTTTTCAATATAACAGAAGAAGCTACAAAACTTTCTTTTGGTTCAATTGTTGTTTTGTTTAATATTGCTGCAACATTTACCTTTGGTATTATGGGCATAAACAAGGCCGCTAAGGCGCTAAAAGAACGCGGCAAGTGTTTTATCTACCGCGAGTTAGCAATCGTCTATATTAGCAATCTTTTGACTGCATCTTTGCTTTCATCTTCATTTGGTTATTATGCCTCTAATATGATTGATTCCTACAATGGTCTTCTCGGTTTTGTTTTCACGGCAATGGTGGTATTTCATATCATCGAGACATTTGATAAAAACAACATCAGTTTATTGTTCGAAAAGATTTGTTTCGCCTTAACATTTTTGTTTGCTACAACTATGATAAGTTCTCTTTCGTCGACAGTTATTTACGTTCAAGGTGTTTTCTTTCAGCCAATTGAATTATTTAACTATTTTTTAGCTATCAATTTCTTTGCCAACGATTTGCAAATAGCGTCTTTTGTTCTTTCAGTCGGTTTGGTGTTAATTGCTTTGCTTGAATACTTGGTTTTATGCACTTTGGCCATTTATTTTGCTTCTGGTTTCTTTGGTGAAGAAGAACGCAAGATGAAATATAAAATCCCTTGCTATGTTTTATCATTCAGCGTTTCTTTGCTTGCTACAATCGTTTTAATTATTAGTATCGTTCTTAGAGTCGTTCTTTCAAATGCTGAACCTGGTTGGTATATTGAATTTAGACAGATGGCAATCGTTAATTATGTTGTGGCAATGCTCCTTTTTGGCGCTGCCATTGCATCACTTACTATTACCCGTAAATACCGTCGCTATGAGAAATTAGCAGATCAAACCATCAACAAACAATAATTCTTATTAAGTTAAAAAAATATGGGCTAAAACCCATATTTTAATTAATCAGTTAATTATTTATCTTCTTTAACTGGAGCTTTGATACATCCACCGATGACGCCCATAATGCCACCTGCAAGACATAAAGCATTAGGAACGATGAAGAAGGGAAGCATAATCATGACCGAATCGTTCGCGTTTGCTGCTAAACCACTCATTTGGGAGATGAGGAAAATTGTAGCAAAGATCATTAATAGTGATGAAGCGAGGAGAATACATGCCCCAACAACTTTTGTACTTCTGACAAAGAAAGAAATGACAATTGCGAGAATTCCGCCTAATAACCCGCACATCAAAACAACCATAGGCACGCTCATGTTGGTGATGTCGTTAACTTTTAATATGGCATAAATGACCCAATAGAATATAAATGCTACAATTGATTCAAATATACCTGAAATAATCCCTAGGATTGCACTACCCCTTTTTAAATTATCCATATTGTATCCTCCGATACGAATGTATTGTTGGACTTATTATACACAATTAATAAAAAGCTAGTAAACAATTGGAACGTTCGTTGGTTTTGTTAAAATAGTTATGATAAATATCATATTAAGGTTATAATTCATAAGGCGGATTTACTTCATGAATTCAAATATCAAAGTACTCGTTAATAATTCCAAAGCCTTTTTCAATTACTTCCTAGAGGATTTTTTAGAATGCGGAATTGAACTTCAAGGCACTGAGATTAAATCCATGAGACGCAATGGAGCAACATTAATGGATGCCTATGTGGTTATCCGTAATGGAGAAGCCTATTTATTGAATATGCATGTTGCCCCATATGAAGCCGGTAACCTCTTCAATCACGAGCCAAACAGGACTCGTAAATTACTGCTTCACAAGGAAGAACTATTTAAGATTGAACGTAAAGCCATCGAGAAATCATTTGTCATCATTCCAACGAAAGTATATTTGAAGCATGGGAAAGTCAAAGTAGAGATTGCTCTTGGCAAAGGCAAAAAGAAATATGATAAGCGCGATGTTATCAAAGAAAGAGATGACAAACGCATGATGGATAAAGCAAAGAAAAGTGCAGGTAAAGATTTATGAACATTGAAGAACTAAATTTATATTTCAAAGAACATAACTATTCCTCATATGAACGAGAGAATTATGATAAGTTCCTCAAACATATGAATTTTTCTTTCTCTACTAAGTCAATTCATATCACCGGCACGAACGGCAAAGGTTCAACCGCTAATTTTATTTATAATATGTATCTTGCTGGTGGTTATAAAGTTGGATTATATAACTCACCATATCTAGTTGATGTCACAGAAATGATCAAAGCAAACGGTCACGACATCACCAGCGATGAATATATCGGTTTATTTAACGAATTTAAAAACGAATTTGAAAGTTATCAGCTCTCTTCTTTTGAGATGCAAACATATATTGCTTTTGTTTATTTAATTCGTCAAAACCTCGATGTAGCGATTATAGAAGTTGGCATGGGCGGATTTATCGATGCGACAAACATCTTTACTCCAAACCTATCAATTATCACCAATGTCAGTTTGGAACACACCGCTTATTTAGGTCGCTCAGTTTCCGAAATTGCTTCTAACAAAGCAGGAATCATCAAAGAAGGTGTTCCAGTATTAGTGGGACATCTTGAAGAAAGTGCAGCTTTCGCAATCAGGCAATACGCGAAAGAAATGGATGCACCTGTTATTTATGTTGATGATTATCATGATGAAGCCATTGTAGATGGACACATCAGATTTGATTATCGTCCTTACAAGAATTTGGTTATCAACACCAAAGCCATGTATCAATGCCAAAATGCTGCTTTAGCCATTGAAGCTATTAAAGCATTATTAGATGTTCTTCCTCTTAGTGAAGACGCCGTCAAGAAAGGCATTGCTGGAGGTTTGCTTCCATGTCGCTTTGAATACCTAAATGATCGTCTTATTGTTGATGGGGCTCATAATCCTGAAGGAATTCAAAACTTAGTCAATGCATTAAACAAATTTGAAGATAGACCAGTTCATGTTATCTTTGCCTCTTTTAAAGATAAGAATATTGAAACAATGTTAATAACATTGGGCAATATGGCTAAAGATATCTTGCTCACTACCTTTGATCATCCTCGCGCTAGAAGTGAAGAAGATTATTTCCTCTATTTAGGTGATTATAACTTTGAAGCTGACTATATGAAGGCCATCAATGATAGTTTAGTTAACAATCCAGACGATGTGACTTTGGTGACTGGCTCACTTGCCTTTGCTGGTGTCGTAAGAGACAAATACCGAAAATGAAATTAGACCAAGTAATCAAAATTTCCCTATCAGGGTTAATTCTGGCACTTGTAATTATCTTCACTAGATTCTTGTCAATTCAGAATATCCCTGTCTTGCCCTTTGTGAGAATATCTTTAGGGCCTGCTTTGATTATATTCGCCAGCATATTATTAGGACCACTTTATGGTGGGGTTATTGGTGGCGCAAGCGATATTCTCGGCATCTTGCTTGTTCCTAATGCTTTAGGCTTTGTTATCAACCCTTGGTTTACACTCATATACACCCTTCTTGGCATCTTGCCATGGTGTTTTTATCAGATCTTCAAAAGATTTAGCAAAGAGAAACCATCCTTTATTTTATTTTCTAGTGTGCTTTTAGCTTTATGGGTGTTTGTTCTTGTTTATGGGCTAACCAATCAAGCGATACTTGGTCATACCTTTGAAACCTATCAATTGATATTAGTGTTCATCATCAGTTTTATTTTATGCGTTTTGGTGATTGTGGGGGTATTCTTCATCAATCGATATTTCATGAAAAGAAGTAACTGTTCCGTTATGAATATCGCTTTGGTGTGTCTACTAAGTGAGATTCTAATAATGCTTGTGGGCAATTCCATCGTGAAATCAATATTTTTTGAAATTGATTATTTGGTGATTCTCTTCTTCCAAGGAATCGTGTTTTTTATCAATATCCCCTTGAACACATTTGTCGTTAGTTATTTATTAAAATTAACAAATAAAGTATTCTTATATAAGAATCGACCTTAAACAATGAAAAAAGAAGAAAAAATAGAACTAGAGATTGACCAATCTCAATTAACTGAAGAACAGAAAGCTGAACAAGGTTTTCATTTTCCTTGGTTTTGGCTCATCATTGCTGGTGTGATCATTATTTTAATGGTTGTTTGCATTATTGTTATCAACCTAATTTAGGAGAGGAAAATAAATGGAAAAGAAAGCAAATATTAATTGGGATGAATATTTCATGGGGATGGCTAAGCTATCCGCGATGAGAAGCAAAGACCCAAATACCAAAGTTGGAGCCTGCATTGTTGACACTGAACATAAGGTAGTTTCCAATGGTTATAACGGCATGCCAACTGGAATCGATGAAGAAAAGATATCCTGGAATAAAGGCGAAGGCCTTGATAGCAAATATCTTTATGTTTGCCACGCAGAATTCAATGCGATTTTAAACACCCGTAATGGCGCAGCGCTTAAAGGTTGTACTCTCTATGTCACTTTGTTCCCTTGTAATGAATGCACGAAAGCAATCATTCAAACTGGTATCAAAGAAGTTGTCTTTGGCTCAGATAAATATCATGACACCACAACTAGCCAAGCTAGTCGTCTAATGCTTGAACTTGCCGGAGTCAAAGTTCGTGAATATAAAGGAAGAGATCTTGAGATAGTCATTAATGAAATTAATTGAGGCTAAACATTTATCATTTTCATATGATGGGAAGAACGACGTCGTAAATGACGTTTCTTTTGTCATTGAAAGTGGTACATACACTTCAATTATTGGCCATAATGGTTCAGGCAAGTCCACGATCGCGAAGTTGCTCATGGGTTTGTTGTCCACTAAAGAAGGTGAATTAATTGCCTTTGATTTAGCCTATAACCGTAAGAACATCCATGAGATTAGAAGTCATATTGGCATTGTCTTTCAAAATCCTGATAACCAGTTCATTGGTTCAACAGTTAGAGATGACATTGCTTTTGGGCTAGAAAATAGACTTGTCCCTCAAAAAGATATGCAAGGAATCATCGATGAGTTTGCCGCGAAAGTAAACATGCTCGACTTCCTTGATAAAGAACCTGAGAACCTTTCTGGCGGTCAAAAGCAACGCGTAGCAATTGCTGGCATTTTAGCGATGTCGCCAGACTTAATTATCTTGGATGAAGCCACTTCAATGCTTGACCCTCGCGGCAAGAATGAAATAAGAAAAACAATTGCATTGTTAAGAGAGGAAAACCCTAACTTAGCGGTTGTCTCTATCACCCACGATATTGAAGAAGCATTTATTTCCGACCGAGTCATCGTGGTGAATAAAGGCTATGTGGTGTTTGATGAAAATCCAAACGAATTAATTAAACATGCGGATGAATTAATCAAGATGGGACTTAATGTTCCATTTGAATATCGACTTAAGAAATTGCTCGAAGAGAATGGCCTAGAGAAAGTCGAGGCGGACTTAAAATGATTAAGTTTGACCACGTTTTCTTCACTTACTCACCAAATTCTCCGTTAGAATATGAAGCTTTAAACGATGTTTCTTTAGAAATTAAAGAAGGTTCGTTTACATGCATCGTTGGCAAAACTGGCTGTGGTAAATCCACTCTCATCCAACAGATGAATGGTTTACTTGTGCCAACTAAAGGCAAAGTTATCATCGATGATTTTGTGGTTAGCAAAAACCGTAAAGAAAGAACTAAGAAATTGCAGCCATTACGTAAACATATTGGCATTGTCTTCCAATTCTCTGAATATCAACTATTTGAAGAAACGGTAGAAGATGATGTGGCTTTTGGTCCAACCAATTTTGGAGCCAAAAAAGAGGAAGCATTAAAGATTGCTCATGAGACTTTAAAACAAGTCGGCATCGATGAGAGTTATTATAAGAAATCCCCATTTGAATTATCAGGTGGTGAAAAGCGTCGTGTTTCCATTGCCGGTATTTTAGCTTTGAAACCATCAATTCTTGTTTTAGATGAACCAACTGTCGGGCTTGATCCTGTGGGAGCGGAGTCAACTTTAAAATTGTTCCAAGAACTCAACAAGAACGGGACCACAATTGTCCTTGTTACTCATGACATGAATATTGTCTTTGAGTACGCTAG
>CAZLUI010000004.1:0-66543 GCA_964562705.1 uncultured Staphylococcaceae bacterium | reverse complement strand
CAATTAATACGCTCACATATATAATACTTGCAACATGGCAAAAGAGATTTCGAATAAAAAAATAGTCATCGTCGGTGCCGGAATTGCAGGCTTAAGTGCTGGGATTTATGGTCAGAAAAATGGTTTTAAGACCGAGATTTATGAAAAGAATCCAGTTAATGGCGGACTTTGTACTTCTTGGGTTAGAAAAGACCAGCTTATCGATGGTTGCATCCATTGGATGACCGGAACCAAAGAAGGCACAGATATTAATAAAATGTGGCATGACGTTAATGCGTTTGATAAAGAAGATGTCATCCACTCAGATAATTTTGGTTCAATTGAATATGGCGATAAAGTCTTTACTTATTGGTGTGATCTAAATCGGCTTGAACGTGATTTGTTAGCTATTTCTCCCCAAGATAAAAGACTTATCAAAAAACTCATTTCTTACATAACAAAATTTTATCGTATGCCGCTTCCGATGGATAAACCAATGTCGACAATGAATATTTTTGATTTTATCAAAATTGGTTGGAAAATGATTCCTTATCTTCCATCGTTCTTATACGCGAAAAGACTATCGCAAGTCCAATTTGCCAATAAATTTAAATCGAAAGAACTTCGTTATATTCTATCTCGAGTCGTTCCTGGTGATGGCAATTTATACACCGCTCTTTACGCTTATGGAACAGCAGTATTTGGCAATGGTGGTGTTCTTAAAGGAGGCAGCTCATACCTCGTTGAAAGAATGGAAAAAGAATACAGAGATTTGGGAGGCATCATCCACAATAATAAAGAAGTGTCAGAGTTCATTATAAAACATAAAACAATTATTGGAATGAAGCTGAAAAATGGTGATGTTGTTGCTTCTGATTACTATGTAACTTCATGTGATGCTTTTGAAGCAACCCGTAAATTATTAAAACGAAAACATAGGGACAATAGTCTAATAAAAAGGTTCATATCAAAAGAGAAATATCCTACTCCTAGCTGTATATATATTTCCTATAAAGTCGATGCTCAAGCATTAAAAGAATTGAATATTACAAATACATATGAATTTCCTTGTGAACCATTTAATGTTGGCAATAGAAAAGAAGATTCAGTTAAAATCAGAAACTATTTATACGATCAAACATTTATAAAAGATGGCCATGTTTTGTTAAATGTTTTGATTCATCAAAATGACAACGATTTTTATTATTGGGAGAACATTAGAAAAGACTACCCAACATATAAAAAAGTTAAAGATAACGTTGCAGAGCAAGTAAAAACAAGAATTGAAACACGTTTTCCATCATTAAAAGGTAAGATAGAATCGATCGATGTCGCTACTCCAATGACATATAATCGTTATGTTAATGCTCATCGTGGTGCATATATGCCTTGGGCATTCACCGCGAAAGGTAATCAGCTGTTGCACAATTCTTCAGTTTCCGGTTTAAAAAATTTGCTATTTTCAGGTCAATGGACAATAATGCCTGGTGGGCTTCCAATCGCTCTTATGAGCGGGAAATTCGCCATTCAATTAATTCTTAAAAAAGAGCACAGAAAAGTCGCTCTTAATAAATAATAAAGGAGGAAGAAAATGTTAAGTAAATCACAAGCAATCGAAGTATTGAACGCTGGATTATCAACTGGTGCCGATTATGCTGAAATCTTTATCGAAGATAAGGTAAGTTACAACTATTCTATTGAAAATGGAAAGGTTGACTCAGCCACCATTGGCCAATCCTATGGCGCAGGTGTTAGGCTTCTTTGCAAAAATCAAAGTATCTATGGATACACAAACGATGTCTCTAAAAAGGGGTTACTAAATTTAGCTAAAACTTTGTCAGCATCTTTTAAAGGAAAACAAGAATTGGTAATTGATTCCTTAAAGATTAAAAATGTTAAAAATAGTCATCCTCATCTAAGGCCACAAGCAGAGGTTCCTAGTGAAGAAAAAATCGCCTATTTGAAAAAGGGCGATAAGGTAATGAGAGAAACTAGTCCAAAAATTGTTAGAACAAAAGCTGGCCTTTCGCATTACAAAAACAACATTACATTAATTAATTCTAAAGGCTTTATTTACAAGGATAGCAAAGAAAGAGGCCGTGTATATTTAATGTGCATTGCCGCTGAAGGAAACAAAATGGAAACTGGTTTTGCTGGTCCAGGCGCAAGCGCCGGTTTTGAATATTTCCAAAATCAAATCGATATCGAGAAACTAGCAAAAGAAACCGCTACGTCAGCCTTGCTGATGTTAACTGCAAAAGAATGCCCAAGTGGCAAAATGCCAGTAGTAATCGGCAACGGCTTCGGTGGTGTTATTTTCCATGAAGCATGCGGCCACGCGCTAGAAGCATCAGCAGTTAGCAAGAATCTTTCTGTTTTTGCCGGTAAACTCGGACAGCAGATTGCTTCACCACTTGTGAATGCTTTTGATGACGGAACAATTGTGAATGGTTGGGGATCAAACAACATCGATGATGAAGGAAATCCAACACATCGCACAATGCTTATTAAAAACGGGATTTTAAAATCTTACCTTGTTGATGATTTCAACGGTAGAAGAATGAATACACCTGGCAACGGCGCTTGTCGTCGTGAATCATATAAATATGAACCTACCTCAAGAATGTCTAACACATATATTGATAATGGTAGTTCAACTCCTGAAGAAATTATTAAAGCCACTAAGTTGGGCTTATATGCAAAATCACTCAACGGTGGTTCAGTAAACCCAGCAACTGGAGAATTTAACTTTGGTTGTAGCGAAGCTTATATCATTCGTGATGGGAAAATTTGTGAACCAGTTCGTGGCGCAAGCCTAATTGGTTCTGGAGCCGAGGTCCTGATGCATATTGACATGGTTGGCAACGACCTTGCAAGAGCTCAAGGCATGTGTGGTGCTGCTTCAGGTAGCATTCCAACTGATGTCGGACAACCAACTATTCGTGTAGACGAAATACTTGTTGGTGGTAACGGAGGAATATTGAAATGAAAATTAACGAAAAAAAATTCTTTGAATTAGCCACAGAATACAAATTCGAAGCCGCTGATTTATCCGTCAGTCACGAATACTCATTAAACCTTTCTTTGTTTCAAAGTGAGGTAGATAGCTTCTCTGAGAGTGATACTTATCGCGCCATCGCTAGAGGTATATATAATGGCAAATTTGGTACTGCGGTTACTGAAAAATTTGATAAGGAAGCGCCTGAATTCCTAGTCAAAGAAATTAAAGAAACAGCAACTCTAATTGAAAACGATGATCCTAGTATCATCTTTAAAGGCAGCGCTAAATACCATAAGAAAAATGTCTTTAACAAAGAAGTCATTTCTAACAATATTCCTGCAAAAATTGAATTACTTAAACAAATTGAAGCCAAACTTCGTGCTTTTGACTCAAGAATTAATGAAGTTGCCTCGATTGGCTACGAAGAGAGTATGTCTGAATCAACTATGTCTAATTCCTATGGGCTTAAGTTAAAAGACAAGACCGCAGCGTTCTCAATCTACGCTGAAATAACCGCTAAACAAGGTGATGAAATCAAAACAGGTTTTAAAGTCTTTGCTTCGATGGATCCAAAAGAGTTCAACATGGAAAAGTTTGTAAAAGAAGTAGCTGAAGATGCTTTATCTAAACTTGGTTCAATTCAATGCAAAAGCAAGAAATATCCAACAGCTATTGCTGGAAGACCATTTGCACAACTTTTAGCGGCCTATTTAACAAACTTGGACGCTGAAGAAGTCCAGAAGAATTCATCAATGTTTGTAGGAAAACTACATCAACCAATTGCTAGTAAGAAACTCACTCTCATTGAAAATCCACTTGAGAAGAATATCTTCTTTTCATACCACGATGATGAAGGTGTTGCTACAAGCAGGAAAACAATTATCAATAAAGGTGTCCTTGAAACTTATTTGTATACATTAAAAACAGCCAAGATTGATAATGTTGAGCCAACCGGAAATGGTGTTCTTGGTGCAAAGATCCAAGCAACCTTGGGCTACTCTATTGTTAAACCAAGCAAAAAATCGTTGGGACAAATGATTAGCAAGATTCATGAAGGCGTCTACATTACAAACCTTGAAGGACTACATGCTGGCATGAATGCGAAGAGTGGAAATTTCTCTCTTCAAGCTCAAGGATTCATGATAAAAGACGGCAAACTCGCCGAACCATTATCACTAATTACTGTTGCTGGTAATTTATACGAAATGTTCATGAATTTAAAAGAAGTTGCAAACGATTCTGAACTACAACTTAACGGGTTCAATTCACCAAGTGTATTAATTAAGCGATTATCAATATCTGGTAAATAGTTAAAAAAAGCAACCAATAAAAACCAGGCATGGGTTTATATCCGTGCCTGGTTTTTATAACCACATTTAATTTCAAATAACCTTTAGATCATGGGCTCAGTAATTTTGTCCACCTTTTATTTCATAGATTTAATGGTATTTTCAGTCATTACAACCTTTTTTGGATAATTATTTACTTTTTTATATACAATATTCCGACTGTTCCTGGACCACAATGTGAGGTAATAACGCAGCCTGCTCTTGTAATACGGATAAGACTCTTATCAACAAGCTTAGATACTTCATCAAATAAGTATTTAATGTCTTCCTCAGGTATTCCAGAATGTGTAATCATAATGTTATCCATATCAACGTTTGGAAGATCGCTTTTTAGTTCTTCAATCATTGCATTATATGCTGCTTTCATTGGTCCACGGACTTTCTTTTCAACAACAATTTTCCCATCCACCAATTTTAGAACTGGGTGAATATGGAATAAGTGTCCAAAAAGCGCAACCGTGCCAGAACAACGTCCGCCTTTATGCATATAATCAAGTTTATCAAGAACAAACTTTGCTGAAACCTTATCAACAATGCTGTTCAAATAATCCGCAATGTCCTTTGCAGATTTTCCTTCATCTCTAAGTTTAACTGCTTTCAAAACTAATAGACCGGTTCCTGTGGATAGATTTGCAGAATCAACAGCGAACACTCTTCCACTAGGAAGGTCCATAGAAGCAATGTGAACATTTTGGAAGGTTGTCGACATTTTAGATCCAATGCCTAAGAAAACAATATCCATTCCTTTGTTAATATATTCTTCAAATAATGATTTAAGGGTCTCGGGCGAAATGGCCGCTGTGCTTGGTAAAACACCACTCTTTTTTACTCGAGCGTAAATCTCATCAGGATTAATATCAATTCCATCTTTAAATGATTCTTCACCGAAATTCACTGAAAGTGGCTCAACTCGAAGATTGAGATTTTTATACATTTCAGGAGTTAAATCGACGGTTGAATCAACGATAATTTGCACTTTGTTCATATATATACCTCGCTATAAATTATATAATATCTTAAAGAATTTTCATTTTTATTATTTTTTATCTGATAGATAAATGATAGAATCGAGTTATCGAGGTGTTAATATGTCCGAAAATGTAGAAACGAAAGTAGTTGAAGAGGAAACTGAGAAAAAAGAAGAAGCTCCGAAAACAAAAAAACAATTAAGAGCGGAAAAAAGAGCGGCAAAGCGAGGCGCTATTGCTAGAGGTGAATACAAAGGTATTTGGTCCGAATTCAAAGCTTTTATCTCTAAGGGTTCAGTTCTCAACTTGGCTGTTGGTGTTGTAATTGGTGGTGCCTTTGGCACAATCGTCACATCGGTCGTCAATATTTTATTAAGTATTTGCACTTATGCTGTTCCAGGTGGACTTAAAGGTTTAATTACTGTCCTTCCTGCGGCAACTGACGCTCAAAAAGGCATTGAAGGAATTGGACAAACATTTGATGCAGCTAGCATGAATGAAATGGCTGATATATATTCAAGCATATTTCCAAAAGATGCCAATCCTTTGCAAGGTTTAAAGAGTCTATATACACTTCATGGTTCAACTTATGTATACAATCAATCAGCAATCATTGATTGGGGTTCAGCTATTAATGCTGTCATTAGCTTTTTAATTATCGCATTAGTCTTATTCACCATTGTCAAAATCACAGTAGCCCTTCAGAAGAAGAAGGCTGAGCTTGATGCTAAATTGTTAGAAGAACATTATAAAAAATATCCAGAAGATAGACCTGCTCCAGTTGAAGAGGTTGTACCAGAACCAACCGAAACTGAACTATTGGTTGAAATTCGTGATCTATTAAAGAAGAAATCAAAATAGTTTTTATGACAGTTATTGAAAAAGTAGATTATTTAATCAAACGACTTAATATTAACGAACGCCAGTTCGCTAAGAAATTTCGAATTCGAAAAGGTATTATTAACAAATGGAGAACAGGCGAGGCTTTGCCTAGACCTGAAAATTTGAAATATCTTTGTGAACAATTTAATCTCTCGATGGCTGATTTCATGGATGATGGATCAACACTAGACACTCAAGGTGGATATGCTGATGAACATATTATTCTTGGCAAAATCAAGAAGAACGAACCTGAAAGTGCCAGCGAAGATTTCCCTCATGAAGATAACTTCAGATACGAAGAAAAGGATTAGTAATTTATTTGTATATTGAAAGAAGACCTTAAACGGTCTTCTTTTCTATCAATTAAGTATTTGCAATATCCCAATCAGGATGGGCTTTTTTGACCAAATCAATGGATTCCTTATACAAAACTTCTTCAATTTTTGCACGGCTTGCAAGAGCGCGTTTCATCGCTTTTGGTTTCTTAGCGTTCGCGAATTGAACTTCTCCTAGAGAGTCATCTAGTATACCTGCAATTAATACATAGGCTCGAATTGATTCCATAGAAATATCGTTTGAAATAAAACGACGAACTTTATCATCTATTTCTGCATCATAATATTTCTTTGCTTCTTCAAGAGGCAAGGTGATTATTTTTATATATAACTTTTGAGCTAACAAACGATAATAAGTGGTGTGAGAAATTTTTTCCGGATTTTCACACATCTTATCTATCAATTTCGTAGCACCTTCGAAATCCTTTTGGGCTAGATTTTCATAAACAGTAATTTGGTTAATTGAGGTAGTAAAATCGGTGACCTCTTCAAAGACTCGCACATCTTTAACTTCGAGTCCGTCTCTTTGTAGGTTTTCTATTCTCATTAGTTCGTTGTATGCTTCGACATTAATTGGCTTTGAAATTAAAGTTAAACGATAGCCATCAGTCATTGAATCAAGTTTAGCCGGAACAAAATTGTATAACGCCATCATAGATGAGATGGCAATAATGATGATCGATGCAGTAGCTAACCAGATTAGTGGGTTTCCGTTATCATTAGCTTCAATTCTTGAACCAATTGAATAAATAATAGTGCAAACAATTAGCTCAACAAGATACATGATAAGAGGAAGCCAAACATACATCTTCGGATTAGGCTTATCCTTTTTTGGAGCCAATATTGTCTCACCTGTCAGTCCATCAAAATCTTTAAATCCAAATTTCTTATCGCCCTTGCTTTTATACCAACAAAAGCCGAATACATTGAAAGAAACAATGGAATAACCACCGATAAGACCACCTAAAACGTGGCCAACCTCTAGGCCAACGGCGTTAATAACCACTCCGACTAAAATAGTCAATATTGCGAATAGATATGGGCTAAACACTTTGAATGATTTGGGATATGTAGAAAACATATTTTTCACTAAAGTGAAACCAACAATCAAAGCAATACCTAGCATTAAGATATAAACAATTAAACTAACAATATCTTCTTTTTTCATAATGCAATCCCCTTTTAGATAGCGTCATTAAGCAGACTAATTAGGTCTTCTTTGCTTAATGGATAGATTGAGCCGGTGCCAATCAAACGTGTGCCTCCGTAAGTCATCTTATCCACAATAGCAGGGATGTCAGTTTTTTGAATGCCAAGTTCGGTTAATGTTGTTGGCATTCCAATCGATTTAAAATATGTTTTTAATGATTGTATTCCAATTTTAGCACTTTCATCTTTGTTAACAAAGTGCAGATTAAAAACTGTTTCCGTGAATATAACAAACTTATCGATATCAACCTTATATGTGTAATTCATCCAGGCTGGAATTAAAACTGAAAGCCCTGCCCCATGAGCAATATCGATTTTAAATGCGCTAATAGCGTGCTCAATCGCGTGGATTGGCATTATCGACTTCTTGCCAACACTTGCAATTCCGTTATGCGAAAATGAGCCATTTAGCATCATCGCTGCTCTTGCATCATAATTATTAGGTTCGTTGATGCATATAGAGCCACATTCAATTGTGTTTTTAATGATTGCTAAAGCAACTCTATCAGAAAATTCAAAATTACCACTTTTAGAAAAATATCTTTCTAGAGAATGGGAGATGATGTCGACTATGCCACAACCAGTTTGAAATTTCCCCACCGAATATGTTAATTCTGGATTGAGAATTGTGAAAACAGGTCTAACAAGATTGTTATTAAAACCTTGTTTTACTCCAAGTTCGTCATTAGAAATAACGCAGGAGGATGATAGTTCGCTTCCACTTGCCGAAAGAGTCAAAATAACTCCAATAGGTAAGGCAATGGCTGGCTGAACTTTATATAGATTGAAATCATAAGGATCTCCAGCATATTGATAACTGACCGCGATTGCTTTTGCGACATCGATAACTGATCCGCCACCAACCGCTAAAATAAAATCAATTTGTTTTTCCTTAACAATTTGAACACCGGCTCTGACTGATATAACAGATGGGTTTGGTCTTACACCAGACAATTCGAAGTACTCAATATTGTCGGACTCCATATTACTTATGATTTTGTCATAAAGCCCACTTTTAATAATGGACCCAGAACCATAAACCAAAAGAACTCTTTTAGCAGAATATGATTTTAAAATAGTGCTAATTTCATCTTCTCGGTTTTTTCCAAAGAAAATCTTGGTGGGTGAACAGAAATCGAAGTTAATCATTTAGTTCCTTTCATTCCTTTAGAGTAGGAGTTGATAAAATAATCCCATATTAACGAAAATCTTTTTTGCAAATGAACTTGCCTTTCTTTTCGCTTGTTCAAAATCCAAAATACAGTCTCTTTGGAGAATAAAGACGAGATATATCGAACTACATAAGTAACATTTGTTTGACCAACTAGTTCTTCTTTTTTGGATAATTTTAGGTATTGGGTTGTTCTTTGGTAAAAGAAAGAATAAAAAAATTGTTCGACTTTATCACTTGCAAAAGAATTTGCCACCGCAGTTAAGAAAGTCACGTTAGAATTCACATAAGCAAGAAAAGGCTTGACGATACTTTCAAACTCAAATGGCTTAATGCCATATCCAATTCTTTCTTTTAAAAACATTGACTCGATAACATCTGAAATATCGCGATAATGATAATAGAAAGTCTGACGATTGGATTTTACAGCATCACAAAGCATAACCACGTTGATTTCATCAAGTGGTTTGCTCTTCATGAGCAGTTTCAAGCCTTCGCGATACTTGGTTTCAATCCTCATAACTTCATTAATTCTTTAGCTATACTAGCTCCTAATTTAGCGTTATTTAAAACTAATTTTATGTTCGATTCCAACGAATCGCCGCCAGTTAATTCAACAATTGTTTTTAAAAGGAACGGGGTGACATCTTTTCCTTTCACATGTTGTTCATCAGCCATCTTCAACGCTTTTTCAATTGCGTTATTAATTACTTTTGGTTCCATTGCATATTCAACTGGAATTGGATTAGCAACTAAAACGCCACCATGTAATTCATTAACTCGCTTGGCGTGAATAATTTGTGCAACCTCAAGTGGTGAATTGACAACATTTTCCATTTTGATACCAGAGTTCCTAGTATAGAAATCAGCAAACTCATCGGTGCCATAGCTTAAAACTGGCACACCTTTTGTTTCAAGAATTTCGAGTGTTAAATTTAAATCGAGAATCGCTTTAACTCCGGCTGATACAACAGTAACATCAGTTTTTCCGAGTTCTTCAAGGTCGGCAGAAATATCAAATGTTTCTTGAGCTCCCCTATGAGCGCCACCAACTCCGCCGGTAACGAATATTTCAATGCCGGCTTGGCTTGCAAGAATCATAGTAGCCGCTACAGTGGTAGCTCCCCATAATTTTTGAGCATATACAATTGGCAAATCTCTACGAGAAACTTTGCGAATTCCTTTTCTTTTTCCAAATTCTTCGATTTCTTCAGACGACATACCAATGATTGCCTCACCATCGATAATACCAATGGTGGCTGGTATTGCTCCATTATCACGAATTGTTTTTTCAACAAGCAGAGCTGTTTGGACATTTTTCGGATATGGCATTCCATGCGAAATGATTGTTGACTCGAGGGCAACAATGGGCTGATGTGCTTTTAATGCACCTTGAACTTCTTTTGAAATTTTCATAATGATTCCACCTTTTTGTTATGTTTATTTTGTAAATAGACAGCGAGACGATTAACAAAGACGTAAGTAACAACCGCTAGAACGATTATAGCAATCAATAACCACCAATTATTTGTGTTTATTTCAGAATAGTTTATTTTAAAGAAACTGACGCCACTACCCGATGAATAAAGGAAGAAATAATCAATAGTAAAGAAACCAACAATTAGAACTCCAATCACTGAAGCAAGAACAATTCGATAGATATCGAAAGGTTTAGAAATAAATATTAAAGTAGCAAAACTAACAACAGTTAACGTAATCATCGCCATGGAAACTGCTCCTTCATGAGATAGGAAATTTGGGAAAATGGCACTGATAGTTAGAAATGACATAGTAAAAAATGCTTGAACAATACCTCCAGGAAGCGATCGCACTAACACATTGCTAACAAAACTATTCTTAATTCGTTCGTTGTTTGGTTGAAGTGATAAAAAGAATGATGCAAAACCTATGGTTAGCAGTTCCCAAATGTACATATTGTTTTGAACGAAAGGATATGTCTCCTTGCTTGATATCCAACTTGCTACAAGGAAAATAATTGTAATAATCATTGCAAAAATCGTTTTAATTAAGAAAATTGAACAAGTGCGTTGTAAATTATTAATTACGCGTCTGCCTTCAGCAACAACATTTGGCAGAGCTGAGAAGTTCGAATCCATCGATACAAGGTGTGAAACTGCTTTAGCAGCGTCGCTTCCTTGAGCCATTGCAATTGAGCAATCGGCAATTTTTAAAGCTAAAATATCATTAACACCATCACCAGTCATTGCCACTGTGTGTTTTGCTTCTTGAAGAGCACGAATGATTACTTCTTTTTGTTCAGGCGAAACACGACCGAATACTGTATATTTGTTTGCAATCTCTTTAACCGCTTCTAAAGACATGCCTTCTAAAGAAACATACATTTCGGCATTTTCCACGCCAACTCTTGAAGCAATCTCAGCAACACTAATTGGATTATCTCCTGAAATGATTTTAATGGCGACACCATTGGCTTTAAACCAAGCGATGTTTTCTGCCGCGTCTTCTTTAATATGATCTGCTAGCGCAATAACAGCAATAACAGAAACACTTGGCATTTTATCTGTTTGCAAAAAAGCTTTTTTAGAAGAGCCTAGAATGAGAACGCGATAACCTTGTCTTTCATATTCCTTGCAAATACGATCAACATCTTGTTCTTTATGTGGCAAAAATTCTCTAGCCCCTAAAGCAAAGCACCTGCCATCATTTAACATTACGGCCGAATATTTACGATCGCTATTAAATGCAAGCGATGAAGTAGACTTTAATAATATAGCATCTTTAAATCCTTCACGAAGAGCTTTAGCGGTCGGGTTTTCATCTTGAGTAGCGCTAACTAATGAAAGAATGATGTTTTCAATATCTTTTTTATCAGCCACACCAATTGGAGTAATGCCATGTAAAGACATTGAACCATCAGTTATAGTACCGGTTTTATCAAGACATAAAACATCAACTCGAGCAAGCGTTTCGATGCAGTACAATTCTTGAACAAGCATTCTATGTTTTGCTAAACGAATAACCCCAACCGCTAGTGTCATTGAGGTAAGAAGATACATTCCTATTGGCATCATCGAAACTAAAGAAGAGGAGAATTTTAATACTGTTTTATTATAATCTTCGGCAAACTGGCCATTCGTAGCGTAAGTAATTAACATCGCTACACCTAAAATAATCACAACAATTCCAATCAATCTGAATGCTTTGTTAATAGTAGATAGAATCTCAGATTTTGGTCGTTTAAATCGTTTAGCTTTGCTTTGCAAAGTTTGAGCATAATTGGTTTTACCTACTTTGTCGGTTCGAATTTTTGCTGTGCCACTTGTCACATATGATCCAGAAAATATACTGTCTCCGACTTTTTTTAATACATTTGTAGATTCGCCTGTGATAAGAGATTCGTTAACTTCAATCTCTCCCTCAAGAACTGTTCCATCGGCAACAATTTGATTCCCGTTTTTTAAAATATATAAATCGCTAAGCACCAATTCGTTTGCAGGAATATTTTTTTCTTCGCCATCTCTAAGAACAAGAACAGAAGGGTAAGATATAACTTTTAATTTATCTGATTTTTGCCTGGCTCTAATATCCTGAATTATTCCAAGTGTTATATTAATAATAAGAAGGTAGGCAAACATGAAATCTCCTGGACCTGCTCCTGCAGTAACCATAAAGATGCAAATGCCCATTAACAGAATATTGAAAAAACTAAAAATATTATCGAAGAAAATACGGAAGTATGATTTGGTAACAGTTTTTGCTACTTTATTGGTCAGTCCTTGATCAATTCTTTCTTCAACTTGAGCAGCATTTAAGCCATTGGAAAGATCGCAAATGATTGGAGAACTATTTTCATGATGTTTAAGTTTGTTTCTCATAGACTATATAAATACGAAAGTAATACTTTTTAAAGTATATATTAAAAACTTATACAGTGTAAAAGAAATACGGATTATTTATCGTTAATACGTTTACTTTTAAAATATTTTTTTATGATTTCACTGCACTCTTCTTCCATTATTCCTGAAGTAACATCTGGGTAATGATTTAGGTTATTTACTTGGTATAAATCAAATGTTGTACCTAACGCACCGCCTTTTAAGTCTTTGGCGCCATAAACAACTCGTTCAATACGACTCCACAAAATAGTACCGGCACACATAGCGCAAGGCTCAACAGTAACATAAATGGTGGAACCTTCTAATCTCCAAGATTTGGCTTTTTTGCAGGCTTTTCTAATAGCAACAATCTCAGCGTGGGCGGTTGGATCTGATGTTTTTTCTCTGAGATTATGGCCTCTTGCAATTATCTTCCCATCGCGAACAATAACAGCTCCAATTGGTACTTCATCAATTGCAGCTGCTTTCTTCGCTTCTTTCAAAGCCAACTCCATATATTTTTGATCTGTATTTTTCATATAAATAAACCATCGCACATACTTGATTTACTTAAGGCTGCTATATTCCTATCCTGACCTGGTTCGTAGTCGCCTATTGCGATGGCAATTAAATAATACCTTATTTGAAAATAGATGACAAAGTATTTATGTGGAACGGAATTGCAAAATGGAATTTGCCAATAATTATGATAAACGATTTGTTGAGATGACCAAGAATTTTAGTAGCAAAAAGAAAGAGTCCCAAAGGGACTCTTTCTGACATAATCAATTTTACTAAGCAGGCTTACTATTTTTTAGGCTTGATGTATTCTAGTCCGCCCATAAATGGACGTAACACTTCTGGAATTTTAATGCTTCCATCAGCTTGCTGCATTTGTTCAACAAGAGCTGGGAAAATTCTGGAAGTAGCTAGGCCAGAACCGTTCAATGTGTGAGCGTATTTAACCTTGCCAGTAGCTTTCTCTCTATAGCGAATCATGCCACGGCGAGCTTGGTAATCGTGAGCGGTAGAAACTGATGATACTTCTTTAAAAATACCAACACTTGGAATGTAGACTTCAATATCATAGGTTCTTGCCATTGAGGCAGAGATATCTTCTGAAGCTAATTTGGAAACATGAAAAGTCAATCCTAGTTTTTCAACAAGAGCACATGCTTTTTTGACCAATTCATCAAAAGCGGCTTGATCGCCTTCTTCAGTTGTATATTGGAACATTTCAATCTTGTTAAATTGATAACCGCGAATCATTCCTCTTTCTTCAGTGCGATAGGCACCTGCTTCTTTTCGATAACAAGGGGTATAAGCGAAGTATTTCTTTGGTAATTCATCTTCACTAAGTATTTCATCGCGATGTAAATTTACAAGGGCTGTTTCAGCTGTTGGAAGAATGAACTTTTTAGGAGTCACATTCTCTAAAGAAAATACATCATCAATAAATTTAGGAAACTGACCAGCAACGAATCCTGATTCATAGTTCAAAATATGAGGTGGGAGAATGAATTCATAGCCATCTTTTAAATGCTCAGAAATGAAGAAGTTTAATAATGCCCATTCAAGTTGTGCACCAAGCCCAGTATAGACCCAAGTACCATGTCCACTCATTTTAGCCGCCCTTTCATAGTCAATTAAGCCAAGTGATTCACAAAGATCAACGTGATTTTTGGCTGGGAAATCAAATTTTACAGGTTTACCAAATTCATAAATAACTTTGTTATTTTCTTTTCCACCAGCTAAAAGGTCGTCATCTGGAAGATTTGGAAGTGGAAGTAAAAATGTTCTAATCTCATCTTCAACTTTTGTTAGTTCTTCTTCATCACGTGCAGTTCCGGCAGCAATTTCTTTCACTTTAGAAAAAATCGCATTCACGTCTCCACCAGCTTTTTTCACTTGAGGAACTGAAGCGGATAATTTGTTTCTTTCTGCTTTTGCTTTCTCAACATTTATCAATAAAGATTTTCTTTTCTCTACCAAAGCTAAAAATGGTTTAAAGTCAACAACACACCCTTTTTTTGCAAGTTTACTTGCAATAAGTTCAGGATTTTCGATTATCAATTTTTGATTAATCATATATCTCTCCTATCTAATACACTTTCATAAATTTGTTTTAATCTTTTGCCTAATTCCATCAACGAATTCTTTTGGGCATAAACATGCGCCTTATCAACTGTAGATTTCAGGTCACCTGTATAGAGTCGATTAATAATTTCGCTTACTTCTTTGGTATTGTTACCAACATAAGCGTGTAAATCATTCAACAATTCTTCATTTAACAAAGTTGGCGCTAGCGCTACAATCTGAGATTTGCTTGCCGCTGCATCCAACAATGTAATTGGTGAATGCTTTGAATTATCAAGCGCCAAATAGATTGAAGCTTTTTTCATCATCGAACAATATATCTCGTTATTTGCTAAAGGGCAAAGGCGGAGATTGTTTGGCACAGAATATTGAATGCGAGCCAATTTGGTCAATCTAGCATTTCCAAAATAATAGAAACGATACATTGGGCAGAGTCTAGCAATTTCATATAGAGCTTTCCTTTTGTTAGCGTCGTCATATTTGCCAATGATTACTACAAACTTTTGTTGTTTTTCAAGTTGGTAATAATTGTAGAAAATATCTTCTTCGAGATTCGAGGTGAATTCAAAGCGAGAAAGATTAACTCCAGGAGTAACAATTTCAATACGCGTCGTTATCCCATTTTCAATCAATAAATCTTTGCTTGCTTGGTCGCTAACAAGAACAACATCGACTTGGTTTAGAGTTCTAATCGCTTTTAGCGATAGCGCATAGCCATCTTTCTTTTCAGTTAAGATACTAGCGCTATCGTCTGATTCGCAATTTAAGGCTGAGAATACAGTCGGAATTCCCATTTCTTTTGCATCATTAATTTTCAATTCATCACTTAAAGATAAGAAATGCATAACATCATAGGAATCAATAATATCTTTGGCGTAAGGGATATCAACTATCTCCAGTGCCCCTTTAATGTTTTTTCTAAGGCGGAAACCTTCGAAATATTCCTTTTTGTTTTTAGGTTGAAAATAGACACAAACTTTCATAATTATTCAGCTTTTGCTGGGTTTTCTTCAACTGGAGTCTCTTCTTCACCCGAAATATCGTCGGATGAAATAATAGCGATTGAAGACACTCTTTGCTTTTCATCATCAAGACGAATAACACGAACACCTTGAGTGTTACGGCCTACAATCTTGATTTGTGATAATGGCATTCTAATGAGTGTTCCACCATTGGTGATCATCATTAAGTCCTCGTCGCCTTTAACAGCTCTCATAGCAACAATGCGACCATTCTTATTAGTGACATTGAGGGTAATAACACCTTTTGTGCCACGGTGAGATTGACGATAATCTTCAAGAGCAGACATCTTACCATAACCGTTAAGGGTAATAACAAGAATATTGTTTCCTTCTAAAGAAGAAGTCAATCCAATTAAGGATGCATCTGCATCTAAATCCATGCCTTTTACACCAGTAGCAGTTCTGCCAATTGGTCTAACATCATTTTCAGGGAACTTAACCATCTTGCCTTTTGAAGAAGCAAGGCCAATTAAAGCTTCACCATTGGTGCGTTTAACATCAAGCAATGAATCTGTTTCACGTAGAACGATGGCAATCTTGCCATTGCTTCTAATTGATTCAAATTCGCCCAATCTTGTTCGTTTAACAATTCCTTCTTTTGTTGCAAAGAATAAGAAATGATCAGGATTGTAGTCATCAAGTGGGAGGATTGAAACAACTTTCTCACCCTTCTCAAGATTGAGAAGATTTTGAATTGGCAATCCTTTAGAAGTTCTGCTTTCTTCAGGAACCATATAACCTCTAAGTCTATAAACACGGCCAAGGTTAGAGAAGAACAGAATGTCTGTGTGAGTTTCGGTGTGAACCATGATATTGACTGAGTCTTCACCATTGGTTGACATGCCACGAACACCACGACCGCCACGATGTTGGGTTCTAAATGTTTCGGTTGTCATTCTCTTAACATAGTTATTTGTTGTGAGAACAATAACAATATCTTTTTGAGGAATTAAATCTTCATCCTCGATAGTTGCAGCGTCATCGCTGATCTCAGTCATTCTTTCATCAGAGAATCTGTCTTTGATTTCGAGAAGTTCTTTCACAACAACTTCTGTAACACTTTCTCTAGAGGCAAGAATTGCGTGATAACTAGCAATATTAGCTTCAAGTTCTTTCTTTTCGGCTTCAAGTTTGCCTTCTTCTAGACCGGTTAAACGACGAAGGGTCATAGCTAGAATGGCTTGTGTTTGGAGTTCACTGAAACCATATTTACTCATCAGAGTAGCTGACGCCTCATCTGGAGTATCGGCTGCTCTAATGTCTTTAACGATTTCATCAATAAATTCGGTAGCCTTCAATAAGCCGTCAACAATGTGAAGTCTCGCTTCATCTTGTTTTAACAAGAATTTTGTTCTTCTTTCGACAACATTGATTTGGAAATTAAGGTAATGAAGGAGAATTTCATTAATTGGAAGAATTTTTGGTGCTCCATCAACTAGACTGAGCATAATGATGCCCATACTTGTTTGAAGTTGAGTCAACTTATAAAGTTGATTCAAAAGAACTTCAGGAATGCAATCATGACGAACGTCAATAACAACACGAACTTTTCCTTTGGATGATTCATCACGAATATCAGTGATACCTTCAACAACCTTATCTCTAACTAAGTGAGCAATGTTCTCAACTAATGTCGCTTTGTTAACTTGATATGGAATCTCAGTAACAATGATTTGCTTTTTGCCTGAGTGTTCATTTTCTTTTATTTCCGCACGTGAGCGAATAGTAATTGAACCTGAACCAGTTTCATAAGCTTGTTTAATTCCGGAGCGGCCAAGAATCATTGCCCCAGTTGAAAAATCAGGGCCAAATAAGTAGTCAGTCATTAATTCTACAGGTGTAAGGAGTGGGTTTTTCGCTAAGGCGACAACAGCGTCGATTGTTTCACCCAAGTTGTGGGTTGGAATGTATGTAGCCATACCAACAGCGATACCGTTTGAACCATTGACTAATAAATTAGGGAATCTAGAAGGAAGAACAGAAGGTTCTTCTTCTGTACCATCATAGTTATCCACGAAATCAACTGTATCACATTTAATATCTCTAACCATTTCCATGGCAAGTTTGGTCATTCTAGCTTCGGTATAACGATAAGCAGCTGGCTCATCACCATCCACGGAACCAAAGTTACCATGGCCATCAACAAGAGTGTATCTCATTGAGAATGGTTGAGCTAAACGAACTAATGTTGAATAAATCGCAGCATCGCCGTGTGGGTGAAATTTACCCATAACATCACCAACGATACGAGCGCATTTCTTATATGGCGATCCTGGGAGGATACCGGTAATGTACATATCATAAATAACGCGGCGATGAACTGGTTTACAGCCATCACGGATATCTGGAATGGCACGAGCAACGATAACAGACATGGCATAATCAAGGAAGCTACTTTTTACTTCTTTGCTCAAATCTGTATCGCGAAGTCCTGGAACAATACCTTCTTCGATTTTTTCGATATCGGCATCACTGGCGGTATTTTCTTCTTCATCAACGTTTTCAACGTTGTCAATTTTCTTTTCTTCGTCTGACATATAATTCTCCTTTCATTAAATGTCTAAATTCTTAACGAACTTGGCATTTTTGTGAATGAAATCTTTACGAGGCATAACTTCATCACCCATTAAATCTGTGAATACTTTATCAGCCTCGATAGCATCACTTAATTGAACTCTTAGCATCTTACGTGCTTTTGGATCCATGGTTGTTTCCCAAAGTTGTTCCGCATCCATTTCGCCAAGACCTTTATAACGTTGGAATGGGAATCCAGGTTTAAGGTTAAGCTGTTTCTTTAACACATCAAGTTGTTCATCGTTATAGGCATAGTATTGTTTGCCATGATTCTCTACTTTGTAGAGTGGTGGTTGAGCAATATAAACAAAGCCTTTTTCAATGAGTTCCTTCATGTAGCGATAGAAGAATGTTAACAACAAGATACGAATGTGGCTGCCGTCAACATCAGCATCGGTCATAATAACGATTTTGTGATAACGAATTTTTTCGGCGTTAAATTCTGGGTCAACACCAGCACCGATAGCGGTAATCATGTTGCCAATTTCAGCGTTAGCAAACGCTTTATCAATTGTTGCTTTTTCAACGTTTAGAATTTTTCCACGAAGTGGAAGAATTGCTTGGGTATTTCTATCGCGGCCGTTTTTAGCAGAACCACCAGCGGAGTTACCTTCAACAATGTATAATTCACAAATATTAGGATCTTTGCTTGAGCAATCGGCTAGTTTTCCAGGAAGAGTAGTTAATTCTAATCCAGTATTTCTACGAACTGATTCACGAGCATTTTTAGCAGCAATACGAGCTTTGGCAGCTGTTAGCAACTTGTTCATGATGATGTCGGCAGCTTTTGGATTTTCAAGGAGGAATTTCTTTAAGTGTTCACCAACTACTTGTGAAACAATTTTTCTAACTTCGCTGTTGCCAAGTTTAGTCTTTGTTTGTCCTTCGTATTGTGGGTTAGGGTGTTTCACACTAACAATACAAGTCATACCTTCAAGAAGATCAGATGTTTCAAAATCTTCTTGGTCTTCTTTGATGAATTTATAACTGCGTGCGTATTCATTTAAAACACGTCTAATAGCAAGACGGAATCCTTCTTCGTGAGTACCACCTTCATGTGTATGAATGTTGTTGCAGAAAGAGAATATGGTCGGATTGTATGATTCGTTGTATTGAATAGCAACTTCACATTTAATGTGGCCTTTTGATTCTGCGTTTACTTCGTAAACTCCACGACCTTCACAATAGATAACTTCTTCCATGATAGGCCCTTTGTTTGCGTTGATATCTTTGACATATTGAATAATACCGCCTTCATAGCAGTAAACTTCAGTTTTTCTTGTATCACCACGATCATCGTTGACTTCAATCTTAACGCCTTTGTTAAGGTAGGCCATTTGTTTTAAGTGGTCACAAATAATGTCGTAATCGTATTCGGTTGTTTCGGTAAAGATTGTGTCATCTGGTTTGAAAGTGACGGTTGTGCCTGTGTCTTTGCAATCACCAATACGTTTTAAGTGATCGATTGGCTTTCCACCACGACCGAACTTAATGTAGTAAATACCGCCATCTTTGTGGACAGTTACTTCCATCCATTCAGATAAGGCATTAACAACAGATGCGCCGACACCGTGTAGACCACCAGATACTTTGTATCCGCCAGCTTCGCCGAACTTACCACCCGCGTGGAGAATGGTGAAGACTGTTTCAACGCCGGAAAGACCTGATTTAGCAACGATGTCTACTGGAACACCACGGCCATTATCTATGACGCTGATAGTGTTACCTTTATTAATTGTGACAATAATCTTGTCGCAGTAGCCAGCTAAGGCTTCGTCGATTGAGTTATCGACAATTTCCCATACTAGATGGTGAAGACCTGGTGAAGCGGTTGTACCGATGTACATGCCAGGACGTTTTCTGACAGCCTCTAGACCCTCTAAGACTTGAATATTGGTCGCGGTGTACTTTTCATTAGCGCGGTCCTCTTTCTCGTCCATTGGGACATCTACTTCGATGGAATCATCTCTGACTTCGTCATCTTTAAGAGTAGATTCAATTTTCTCTTTTTCTTCCATTAAGCATTCCTCCTTGTAACTGTATGCTTTTTCACTTCGAATATTGAAGCGTTATTAATTTGTGCTGATGTGGAAGTAATGAACACTTGTTCAAACTTCCTTAGAAAGGCGATTAACCTTTCTTTGTGCTCCTTGTCCAATTCAGACAATACATCATCTAGAACAACAATTGGTCTCAATTCTTTATCTTCTATTAAGAAGTAAGGAGCTAACTTTAAGGCAATAACAACAATTCTGTTTTCGCCCTGACTACCATGTGAAGAAATGTCATATCCGTTTAAGAACATTTTGATGTCTTCGCGGTGAATGCCAACCTGAGTCATTCGACGTTTTCTATCACTTTCTAATGCGCGCTCGTACATGCGCGTACCATTTTGTTTGAAATGTTCATCGCATTTGACAAATGGCTCATATACAAGATGTGCTTCTTCTGTTTCGCCTTTTAACTGTGTCGTTATCTTTGATAATATGCGATTAATCTCGCTTACGAATGTACAGCGATATTTCACAATTTCCTCAGATGCGGCGACAATTTGTTGAGTAACCACATTTAATTGAGTTAAATCAACATTTTCGTTTTTGAGAAGAAGGTTTCTTTCTCGAAGTAATTTTTCATAGATCATCAGGTTTTCAAGATATAAAGGCGATTTCTTTGAAATACTAATGTCCATAAAGTTTCGGCGGACTATTGGTGAATCGTTGAACATTAACGCATCTTTGGGTTCAAAGACTATCACATTAATGAGACTCGATAATTCCGATATGCGCCGAACCGGTTTTCCGTTACAGCTTATCTTTTTGCCAGATGGAGTTAATAGAGCCGTTATTTCTTTCTTTGTGGTTAATTGCTCAACCCTGGCCTCAATCGTGGCGAATTGGCGCGATTTCATTATTAAATCCGCAAATTCGTTGGTTCGGAAGGATCGTGCCAAAGAGAGAAAGTGAATAGCTTCTACAATATTTGTCTTTCCTTCAGCGTTGTCACCAACAATAACATTCATCTTTGGCGAGAACTCCAATTCGAGCCATCCGTAGTTCCGGAAATTCCTAAGAACGAGTTTTGAAACAAACATTTTTAAGAAACAAGATAAACCTTAGAATCAATTTCAACTTTGTCACCGGGACGAATTTTGCGACCTCGGCGATTATCTTCCACGTCATTAATTACAACATGAGCAGTTTGAAGATAAGGTTTTGCTTCACCACCGGATTGAATGATGTCAGCATACTTCAAAAATTGGCCCAAAGTAATGAATTCAGAGGCGATTTTGACCTCGATAGGTTTTTTATCCATAAAAAGATGTTTACTCCTCAAAAATAATTTTATCATATATAAAAATAAAAGGGAATAATAAATTCCCTTGAATTCCAATATGTAAAAACGACTTATTTTTGGAGGTTTATGAACGTAATGGGGTGACTAACATATCAACACTATCATCTTTGACATTCTTAACAACGAACGGCTTCATTTCGCCAATGAAGGAAATAGTGACATCCTCGCTTGCAACAGCTTTTATCGCATCAGCAACAAAAACTGAATTGAACGAGATTTCTAATCTTTCACCAGAGAATTGGAATGTTGATAATTTAACATTGGCAGAACCGACGATCGATGATCTAGAAATTAACTCAACTTCATCTTCTGTCATAATCAATTTGATAATTCCACCAAACAAAGAAACTCTTTCCATGGCTGACAAGAATTCCCTCGAGTTGACTTCGAGGTGGTAATTGAAAGTTTTCGGAACAATGTTTTTTGTGTTCGGATAATCGCCATTGATTAAACGTGTAGAAATTATAGTATTGCCAAACGAGAACAATGCTTTTTTATCGCTAATAGCGATTGATACAAATTCTTCACCTTCAAAAGAGTGGACAATATCTAACAATTTCTTGGCAGGAATGTTAGCGTTGAAACTTGAGGCACATTCAATATCAATCGTTTTTCTAGCTAACCTTGCTGTGTCGGTGGCGGTCGCTGTCAGTAAACCTTCGTGAGCTTCAAGGTTGACCGCGGTTAAAATTGGTCTTGTTTCTTTCGTAGAGGCCGCAAAGGCGGTCTGTTCAACCAATCTTGATATATCGGTTGTCTTGATATCGAAAGAGGCCCCATTTGAGTTAAAATCAATTTCCGGATATTCTTCAACTCTAATTGTGTTTGGTTTATTGACCGTATCACCATAAGCGATTTTGAGAATTGAGTTGTCAATTAATTCGAAATCAATAAATTCACTTTCAGAGTGTCTAATAATTTCTAGTAATAATTTGCATTGAACTAATGTTTCACCAGGTTTGGCATTTTTGATTAATTCAACATCATTCACCATATAAGGTACGGAGGTTCTGATTGTTATATTGTTATCACTTCCAACAAATTCAAGTCCTCTTTCGTTAAGAGATATCTTGACGTTTTGTAGAATTGGTAGTTCAGCTTTTTGAGGAACAGCTTTCGAAACCATCATCAATGCTTTGAGTAAGTATTCTCGGTTTGCGGTAAATCTCATAATTATTTATTTATTCCTTTCAAATATATTAATAATAGTAATGCCTGTGGATTGTGTGGAAAACTAGTTTGTTTTGTATTTCCATTCTATCACGCTATTGCCTGTATGTGTATTCAATTTATAAAATAAATACTAGGATTTTAGTCGTTTCTTTAATTCGACTAACGCCTCTTGCAATGTCTGATTAATTTTCGACTCATTTTCCACTTTTACTACACCGTTCATTACCGTGGAGTGATCCTTGCCACCGAACGTCATGCCAATTTTTGTAAATGGAACATCGAGCATGCTTCTAATTAAATACATGGATATATGCCTAGCGAGAGCGATTTGCCCTTGTCTTGAGTTTCCTGTAACTTGAGAAGGGGTTAAGTTGTAATAATCGGCAACAACACTAATAATTTTTTGTTCACTTAATCTTTGTTTTTCAACTCTCACGTCGAGGAGCGGCTGCAAGGCTTCCATAGCTACTTCCATATCGATATGCTTGGTTGGCTTGAATGTTGTGGTGTAAAACACCAATTTATTCAATGCCTCATCAATGTTGCGAATATTTTTGGAGAATTTTTGTCCAATAAATTCAAGGACATTCTCATCAAATGCACTAAGTTCGATTGGTCCTGCATCAATTTTCGATTTTAGGATTGAGATGCAGGTTTGAACGTCTGGTGCTCCAATCGAGATCGAAAGACCGCCAGCAAATCTTGATTTAAGTCTTTCGTCAAAACCTTTCAATTCACTAGGATGCTTATCACTAGTGATAACAATTTGTTTTCCTCCGTTATACATCTTTTGGAAAATCTGGAATAAATAATCGGTTGTTTTCTCTTTTCCACCAAGCATTTGAACATCGTCAATTAACAACACATCGTGGCTGACGATATAATCTTTTAATTTGTTGAATTCTTTTTCGCCATTAGCGACAAGAAGGTATTCTTCAAGAAAATCAGACGCAGCACAGTACAAGGTCTTTTTACCCGACGCCGATTCCTTTAGGTAATTAACAATCGCGGATAGAAGGTGAGTTTTTCCCAAACCTGAATCTGAATATATAAATAAAGGATTATAGTCTCTGCTTCCTGGGTTTTTAGCAATTAAAATTGAAGCTTGTTTCGCCTCAATATTGCATGAACCGGTAATAAAATTGTCAAAAGTAAGTGTTGGTTTGACTATTGAATACTTAAAATATTTAGCTTCTTCAGTTACCGGTTTGGCAATTGCTTTCAAATTATCACTATTTTCAAATTTTACCTTAATTGTTTGGTTTGTGACGTCTTTTACAGCATCCTGAATCGTACTCAAGTATTTAGTTGATAAAATCGTAGCAGCCAAACTGGAGCTAACAGATACCAACATCTGATTTCCATCTAATGAATAAATGCTTGATTCGCTAAGGAAGACATCGAAAAAACGGCGATCATCTATTTTCATTTCTAGATTTTCCAGAACTTTCGCCCAAATGCGACCAAGTTCAGAGATAGTTTCAGCCATATATTGTCCTCTTTTGTAAACAAAGTATACTATCACTCAAAGATAAAATAAACATCCAATTTTAGAAAAAATGAATTTTCCACAATAAAACACTAAAAATGGTTGGATTTAATCGATTAAAAACTAAGTTATCAACATATTTTGTGATAAATGTGCAAAGCTGTGTGGATAAATGCGAATTATATTGTTCAAAAGTGGACAGAAAAGATATAAATCAACATTATCTAAAATCTTAAATATGTTCGACTGATTCATGTAAAAATAAAGAAAAAATATCAAAATTAACATTTTAATAGTAACATGTTGACAATTTTTAAAACTTTTACCTAAGAATAGAAAAAAACTTCATAATTTTTATTATTATGTGGAAAATATTCATTTATTAATTCAACTTGACGAATTCAGAAAACCTCGCGAGCGAGTGTGCGTAAATAATCTTTGACTAATAGCGCGGGTGCATATATAATTTTTAGCGCGTGTAAAAACACAAGGAGATTAACTCAATGAAAAGAACTTATCAACCAAGCAAGACCCACAGACGCAATGTCCATGGTTTCCGTGCAAGAATGGCTACAAAGAGTGGCCGTAAAGTTTTAGCTGCTCGTCGCGAAAAAGGCAGAGCAAGTTTAACTGCTTAATCATTTTTCATGAAATCAAAGTATCGAGTAAAGAAATATAAAGAATTTCAAAAAGTAATTTCTGATGGATCGCTTTTAAAATCTAAAACTCTCACTCTTTACTATTTGCCAAACGAATTAGGTTATGCCAGGGTTGGAATCTCAATCCCAACTAAAAGCGGCAACGCCGTTGTTCGTAACAAAATGAAAAGACAGATTCGAGCAATTCTGAACACTGAATTAGATATAACAAAAGGTTTCGATTATATCTTTATAGCTCGGCGAAACTACGATATCGATAATTTTGCTGTAAGCAAAGAAGATATCAGTGACTTATTAAGCAAAGTAGGAAATAAATAGTGAAAAAATCAACTAAACTAGTATTGACCGGCGGCATCGTATTGATGTCTGCTTTCATTGCTTCTAGCTGTACTTCAAATTTCTGCATGTCTTCAGAGAAGAGCAGAATTCTTTTTGCTATCGAACCAGGTGTTACTGAATACTTTAGCTCAAAAGCTGAAGCGGAAGAACAAAAGAATGAAGAATATTCTTATGTAATCGAACAAGTATTTTCTGAAAATGAAAATCTTTGGCGAAAAGTAACATTTGATAGCAAAAATAACTATTACAAATGGAACAGCGAAAGTAGTAGCATTGTTAAATTCAAACAAATTTCATCTATCAACGAAACTGCAACAAACAAGAAATATGCAGTTCCAGGTAGTGATTACTTTAAAGAATTTGATTATAAAGTTTTAAAACTTGCTTTATCTCATACCGCTTATTCGCCAGCCATCTTAACAAAAGAAGAAGCAGAGTCCGCTTTAACTGATTTTGGCTACTATAAGTTTTATGGTGATGAAGATAATGTTTGGGGTAATTATCAAGCTATTAACAGCCAATTATCTTTTGAACTAGGTGTTGAGGCTTGTCCAACAAGAGATTATGTTTCTTTATACCAGACTACAATGAATACTGGAATTTCTGGTACAAAATCTTGTATTGCTATTGAAGATTATAAATATGGAATGTACGGGCAAGATGAAATTCAGGTCCAAATCAACAAAAAGGATTGGGGCTATGCTTGGTCAAAAGGACCAATCTCTGGATTAATTGTATATCCAGTTGCCTGGTTAACTGATATTTTAGCAACATCGTTTGCTGGCGGCCTTGATTCAGGCGCAATGCTACAAGGCTGGCCACAATTATTAGCCTTGCTAGTTGTAACTGTGATTGTTCGTTTAATTATTTTTGCTATCACATTCAAAGCTACGTATGGACAACAAAAGATTCAAGCTTTACAACCCGAATTAGCAAAAATTCAAGCTAAATATCCAAACGCAAACACAAATCAATCTGAGAAGCAGCGTTTAGCTGAAGAACAGATGAAACTATATAAGAAGAATAAAGTTAATCCTTTATCGCAACTTCTAATCATGGTTGTTCAGTTCCCTATCTTTATTGGTGTTTGGGGTGCTATGACTGGATCTGCTGTATTATCTACAGGTACTTTCTTGAACTTAAATCTTTCAACATCAATCTGGACTGCCTTAAGCAATTTTGATGGAATGCCAAGCAATATGTATGGCTGGTGGACTGCTCTTGTTTTATTCATCGTGATGGCGGTCGCACAGTTCCTATCAATGAAAGTTCCACAATGGATTGTTAAAGCAAAAACTAAAAAAGTTGCTAGATTAGGTGTTAATCCAGCTCAAAAACAACAAAACAAAACGATGACTATCGTAAGTTATGGAATGATGATTATGATTATCGTCATGGGCTTCACATTACCTGCAGCTATGGGTGTGTATTGGTTAATAAGTGCGTTCATTTCACTTGGATTGTCACTTTTAACACAAGCCATTGTTAATAAGAAAAAACATAAATAAGGAGATTTATAATGAAAGAATATTCTGCAAAAACTGTTGAAGAGGCAGTTGCATTAGCGGCCGAAGAACTTGGCATCGAAGCTGATGATGTTGTCTTCACTGTTATCGAAGAAAAGAAAGGCTTATTCGCTAAAAAAGCCACAATTGAAGTATACGAATTAAATGATGCGATTGAATACGCTTGTACTTACATCAAAGATGTAATCGAATCATTAGGAGTTGGAGATGTTACTACAAACGCTTCACTTGAGGATGATATTATCCGTATCGAAATTGATTCAAACCATAACCCAATTTTAATTGGTAAAAATGGTTCAACGCTTCAAGCACTTAACGACATTGTTCGTTTGGCGGTAAGCGGAAAATTCCGCCGTCGCTTTAGAATCCTTCTTGATATTGGCGATTATAAAGATAATAAATATTCACGTGTTGCCTTTATTGCTCGCAAAGCTGCAAAAGAAGTTCAAAGAACAAAAATTGATGTTGTTCTCGATCCGATGCCAAGTGATGAAAGAAGAATAATTCATAACGCATTAGGAAACTTTACTCATATTAAAACTGAATCTGTCGGTGAAGGTCGACATAGAGCTGTAACAATTAAATATGTTGATTAATAGAGTTTTATAACTCTATTTTTCATATAATAGGATTATGTTTGAAACAATCGTTGCACTTGCAACACCACCATTAAAATCCGCATTAGCCATCGTTCGCTTATCTGGCGATGATTGTTTTAAAGTTGTTTCAAAGATATTTAGCAAAGATTTGACCATATCTCCAAAAAGAGATGTTATATTTGGCTATATTAAAGATGACGAAAAAGCGGTTGATCAAGTAGTTTTAGTAACATATGTGCATCCACAAAGTTTTACTGGAGAAGATTCAGTAGAGATAATGTGCCATGGCTCTATGATTATTGTTAACCAAATTATCAAGTTATTACTCGAAAATGGAGCGAGAATGGCGACGAATGGGGAATTCTCTTCTCGGGCTTTTTTGCATGGTAAAATCGACCTTGTACAAGCTGAAGCTATTAATGACATGATTAACGCTACCACAGCAGAAGCTAAAGATTTATCAATTCTAGCTTTGAAGGGTGATAATTCTGCTATTTTCAAACCAATAAAAGAGAAAATTGGCGAATTACTTGCTTCTATCGAAGTTAATATTGATTACCCAGAATATGAAGATATTGAGATAACTTCAAGGGAGAGTGTAATCGACTCCTGTAACGAAATTGTTAATGAATTAAATTCATTAATTGCAAACGGAAACAAACACTTAGTTTTTAAAAATGGCATCAAAATAGCAATCGTTGGTAAACCAAATGTTGGAAAATCTTCTTTGTTGAATGCGTTTTTGAAAGAAGACAAAGCGATTGTTACCCCAATAGCAGGGACAACTCGCGATATTGTTGAAGGTGATTTTTCTATTTCTGGAGTGCCAGTTCATTTATTTGACACTGCAGGATTACGGGAATCAAACGATTTGGTTGAACAAATTGGCATAAATAAAGCAAAACAAGTCATTGAAAAAAGCGATTTAGTTCTATTTCTTGTTGATGAGACCGGATTTGATAACGAACTTTATAAGTTAGTAAAAGATGAAAAGCATATTGTTGTTTATAACAAATCAGATCTTTTAAACGAGAAGAAAACAAATTCAGTATATATTTCAGCCAAGAATAACGATATTTCTAATCTTATTAATAAGATTAAAGAGATTATGGATATTGATGATTTACAGATTACTCCATCGTTTAATAACGAAAGACAACTTGGCGTAATGAGAAACATTGTAAGAACATTGAATATTGCGTTAGAAGATGCAAGAAGTAATCAACCATTAGACTTAGTATCAACAAGCATAATGGTGGCCTATAACGCCGCTTTAGAATTATTGGGGGAATCAAACAAAAACGATTTGAGTGACGAAATTTTCTCTCGTTTTTGCGTTGGTAAATAGTATGCTTATAGATTCACATTGTCATATTAACGATTTGGCTTTTTTAGGCAAGGAAGAGGAATATGTAAAAGAAGCCAAAGAAAACGGTGTGGAAATTATGCTTGTTGTTGGTTATGATGTCGCCAGTTCTTTTAAGGCAGTTGAAATCGCAGAACAATTCGATGGTGTGTTTGCCGCTGTTGGCATTATACCTGCTGAAGTTAAAAATATGGAAGATGGAGATTTGGCAAAAATTGAGGCTTTGCTTACCCATAAAAAGGTTATTGCAATTGGAGAGATAGGACTTGACTACTATTGGGATAAAACAGAAGAGTTAAAATACTCTCAAAGAGAGTATTTTATAAAGCAAATAGAACTCGCCAACAAATACAATCTTCCTGTCTCAATTCATTGTCGTGATGGGTACGAAAATTGTTTAGAAATTCTCGAAGAACACCCGGTTAATAGAAAAGGCATAATTCATTGCTTCTCTAGTTCATCTGAAATGGCAAAAAACTTTGTAAAACTTGGCTATTTAATTGGAATAGGCGGTACTTGCACGTTTAAAAATGCGGTAAAGCCTAAAGAAGTGGCAAAATTGATTGATAATGATTATTTTGTTCTTGAAACTGATGCGCCGTATCTAACTCCAACCCCTTTCCGCGGAAAAGAAAATCAATCGAAATATTTATCTTATATAAGAGATGAAATTGCTTTTCAAAAAGGTATTCAATCTTGCAAAGTTGAAGAACTATCAACTAATAATTTTAAAAGATTATTTAATTTATGAAAAAAATCAATGCAGTTCTTGTTGTTGAAGGTAAATCCGATGTCCAGTACCTATCAAATTTTATTGATTGCGAGTTTGTTATTACAAACGGATCTGAAATTCCTTTCGAAACCGTTGAATATCTTAAAACAATAATTAAAACTAAAGATGTCGTTGTTCTGACTGATCCAGATTCCCCAGGAAAAAGAATAAGAGATGTTCTTGATCAAAATATAGATGGATTAAAACACTGTTTCATCAGAAAAGAGTTTGCTGTAAAACACGGCAAAGTTGGAGTAGCTGAATGTGATATTGATGAAGTACTTAACGCTCTTGATGATATAAAGGTATTTGATTCAATGGCAGTAGCTGATGTCACATCCTCCGATTTATTTGATCTAGGTTTAACTGGACAGCCGGATTCGGCTGAAAAACGATATTATATTTCAACAAAACTGGGCTTAGGTTATACAAATGCGAAAACTTTTTGTAGAAGACTAAATTCTTTGCATGTAAGCAAAGAAGAAATGATAGAATTACTTCATGAACAAAAGTGAATATTTTGAATTAGTTAAAAGCTATAAGTTATTGGCTAATAAGTCGTTAGGACAAAACTTTTTGATTGATAGTGATAAAGCCGAAAGTATCGTTTCTAAACTTGACATTAATGAAGACGATAATGTCTTAGAGATTGGTGCAGGTTTAGGTTCCCTTTCTTACTTCTTAACCAAGAGCAAAGGACATATAACTCTCATCGATGTTGATGATAACATGGTCAATTTCCTTTCTGAACATTTGGATAACGGGGCGAACATTATGGTTAAGAGACAAAATATCTTCAAAGAAGATATTTTGAATTACTCAAAAATCGTAGGCAATCTCCCGTATTACATCACCTCAGGAATTATCGAATACATACTTTTGAATGCGAAAAATGTGAAGCTTATTGTGCTGATGGTTCAAAAAGAAGTTTATTCAAGATTGATAGATAAAAAAGAGGTCACTCCATTAACTCTTTTGCTGAATTATGTTTCCTCAATTTCTTCTTGCATAAATGTTGGAAGAAACAGCTTTGCACCTATTCCTCATGTCGATTCAGCTTACTTTGTTTTAACTCCAAACGAGAATATAAAAAATGAAGAAAACGAAGCTTTATATAAAATGATGTCAAAAATCTTTCTGCACAGAAGAAAAACCATTTTGAATTGTTTAGCTTCTTTGATAGGGAATAAAGAAGAAGCAACCAAGTTATTGGAAGAGTGTTCAGCCTCTCTTTCGGCTCGCCCAGAACAACTAAATATTAAATTTTATTTAGAATTATTAAATTTATTGAAGTCTTCAAACTTCATCTCTACAATTATGTGAGGTCTATTATGTTTGTAAAAGCTTACGCCAAAATAAACGTCTATCTTGATGTCGTTTCTAAACGAGATGATGGATACCACGAAATGAAGATGATTATGCTTCCTTTGGAACTGCATGATTCTATTCAAATTGAATTTTTACCATATCTATGTGATAGTTATGTGACATGTGATCATGTTGACCTACAAGAAACTAAATATAATTTGATTAATACAACTATTAACAAATTGAGAGACCTATATCAATTTAAACAAAATTTTAATATCAATGTCCATAAAGAGATACCAATTCAAGCAGGTTTAGGTGGAGGTTCATCTAACGCTGCGGCAACTTTAAAAGCTTTTAACAATATGTTAAAACTCAATATTGAACCAGATAAAATGAACTGCATTGCAAAAACTATTGGCGCCGACGTCCCCTTCTGCTTACTCAATAAGCCAGCATTAGTCGAAGGTATTGGAGAAAAAATTACCGAAATCCCTTTAAAACATCAATATTTTGTTATCATAATCAAACCAAAAACTGGGTTATCAACCAAACATGTTTTTGAAAAAGCTGATACAATGACTTTAGATCACGGAAACATCAATAACGTTATTGAAGCTTTAAAAAGTGGCGATGATGAGTTGCTTGCTAAAAGCATGTTCAATTCACTTGAGAAAGTTTCATTATCTATGCTCCACGAGATCCAAATTGTAAAAGATATGTTGTTTAAAGACGGTTTAAAGATGGTGATGATGTCTGGCTCTGGCTCTGCTGTGTACGGACTTTCAACAGATAATAATTTTGTTAAACGTTTATATAAAAAATATGAGAAAGAAGGATACGAAGTGTATCTTACGAGGACATTGAAATGAACCGCTATGCAATAATTCTTGCCGCTGGAAAAGGCTCCAGAATGAAGTCACTTTTGGAAAATAAATCAAAAGTTTCTTACGAGATACTTGGTGTCCCACTCGTCAAATATGTCCTTAATTCTTTAATCCCTTTGGGCATAAAGAAGATTGTTACAATTGTAGGGTTTGGTGGCGAAACTAGCAAAACGATTGTTGAAGGCGAATCTGCTGTTGTCTGGCAAAGAGAACAAAAAGGTACTGGCCACGCAATTATGCAAACTAGGCCCGAACTTGAGAACGAAAAAGGCGAAACAATTATTCTTTGTGGAGACACACCTTTATTAAAGAGTGAAACGCTTGAAAAGCTGCTCAGTGACCATGTTGCTAGTAATAATAAACTTACTGTTCTTGGTGCTCAAATTGATAACCCATTTGGCTATGGTCGTTTAATAATTGATGAAAATGGGAAACTGGTTAAAATTGTTGAACAAAAAGATGCCTCTGAAGAAGAACAAAAAGTTAACGTCGTAAATACTGGTGTTTATGTTTTTGATAACGAACTTTTATACAAATATTTAAATGAATTAAAACCTAACAATAAAGCTGGTGAGTATTATCTTACTGATTTGATTGAAATTTTTGCTAAAGAGGGACATCGTGTTGGCGTTTCAATTATGCGTGGTGATGAGGAGATGCTAGGAATTAATGATCGAGTTCAACTCGCCTACGCTACAAAATTAATGAAAAAACGCATTAATGATAAATTAATGCTTTCTGGAGTCACTATTGAAGACCCAGATAACACTTATATCGGTCCATATGTCGAAATCGGTCCTGATACGATTATTAAACCTAATGTTACTCTTTTAGGAGAAACAATAATTGGACAACGCAATATCGTTGGTCCTGATTCCCTCCTTAATAACATGAAAATAGGTAACGATAATGAAATTATCATGTCTCATCTAATTGACTCTCAAATTGGCGATAACAACCATATTGGACCATTTTGCAGAATGAGAGCGGGCGCGATTGTTGATAAAAACTCAAAAGTTGGCAATTTCGTTGAAATCAAAGCCTCTCATATTCATGAAGGTGCTAAAGCGGCTCACTTAACTTATCTTGGAGATTGTGAAATTGGGGAAAGAACAAATATTGGTTGTGGCACCATCACAGCAAATTATGATGGATATAACAAATTCAAGACTAGCATCGGAAAAGATGTATTTATCGGTTCTGGTTCAGTGATAATTGCTCCTCTTAAGGTTAAGGATGAAGCGTTTGTTGCTGCTGGAAGTGTTCTTACTAAAGATGTTGAAAACGACGAGCTTGCTATTGCAAGAGCACGTCAAGAAAATAAAAAAGGATATTCCCATATTATTAAAGCTAGAGCGAAAGCTAAAAAGGAAGCATCTAAAAAATGATATTCATAGAATGCTATGGTAAAAATGTCTACATTGATGATCAATTGGTTGGCTATATTAGCCCAGATGGAGATATGTTCGCCAATGGTCATAGGTTTGGAACTTTGACCGATGAAGGAGATATTTATATCCAAGATGAATATGTAGGCTACATTGAAGACAATTATGACATCTATATTCGTGGAGTTGTCGGTGGCTATGTGAATGGTTCCAACGATCTTCACTTCGATTCCAAAGCCTTAATGAAAGCAAACTAATCCGAATTAAAAAACGTCCCAAGAATTAACTTGAGACGTTTTAATTTATAGTCTTAGACTATTTTTTGGCTTTAATAGCAGCTTGAGCAGCGGCTAAACGAGCAACTGGAACACGGAATGGTGAGCATGACACATAGTCAAGTCCAGCATTGTGATAGAATTCGATTGAATTTGGCTCGCCACCAGTTTCGCCACAGACACCAATGTGGAGGTTTGGTCTTGTTGAACGTCCATCATTAACAGACATCTTAATAAGTTTGCCAACACCTTTAGTGTCGAGGGTCTTAAATGGATCTTCTTCCAAAATCTTGTTGGAATAGTAATCTGGTAAGAACTTTGAGGCATCATCGCGGCTGAAACCAAATGTCATTTGAGTTAAGTCGTTTGTGCCGAATGAAAAGAATTCTGCTTCTTTTGCAATTTCATCAGAGAGAAGTGCTGCACGCGGGATTTCAATCATTGTACCGACGTGATATTTCATATTAATGCCAGCAGCTTTAATGATTTTGTCTGCAGTAGCAACGATAATTCCCTTAACGAATTGAAGTTCCTTAACTTCAAGTACGAGTGGTACCATGATTTCAGGTTCAATATCGATGTGAAGTTTCTTTGATACATTGATTGCTGCTTTGATAATAGCTGATGTTTGCATTTCGCAAATTTCAGGATATGAAACAGCAAGACGACAACCACGGTGACCCATCATTGGGTTGAATTCGTGGAGGTCTTCAATTCTTTTCTTAATGAATTCGACAGAGCGACCTGTTGCTTCGGCAAGTTCGTCAATCTTATCTTCTTCTTGTGGAAGGAATTCGTGTAGTGGTGGATCTAGTAAACGAATGTTTACATTGAGTTCACCCATTTCTTCAAATAGACCTTCGAAGTCTTTTTGTTGCAATGGTTCGATTTCTGCTAGTGCAGCAACTCTTTCTTCTTTTGTTTCAGCAAGAATCATCTTACGGAAGTGGAAGATTTTTTCTTTGTCGAAGAACATATGTTCTGTACGGCATAGACCAATACCTTGAGCACCGAAGATTTTAGCTTGGTGAGCATCTCTTGGAGTATCAGCGTTTGCGCGAACTTTTAAGGTTCTTGCTGCATCAACCCAAGCCATTAAACGACCAAAGTCTCCGCTTGATAAATCAGGTGCAACTTTTTTAATGTCACCTTCGTAGACTGATCCTGTAGAGCCATCAAGAGAAATGACATCGCCTTCGCCATATGTTTTGCCACTTAGGGTGAGGGTCTTTTTCTCTTCATTGATTAGTGCAGCAGCACAACCGGTGACACAGCATTTGCCCATACCACGAGCGACTACAGCAGCGTGTGAAGTCATACCACCACGCATGGTGAGAATGCCTTCAGAAGCGATCATACCAATTAAGTCTTCTGGTGAAGTTTCAGCACGGACAAGAATTACTTTTTCTCCGGCTGCATGTCTTGCTTGAGCGCTTTCAGCGGTGAAGGCTAATTTACCAGTACCGGCTCCTGGGCCAGCTGGGTTACCAACGCCGATTTTTCTTACAGCAGCTTTAGCTAAGTCTTCTTTATCGAAGTTAGGAAGTAAAAGTTTATCGAATGATACTGGATCAATTCTTAAAACTGCTTCTTCTTTTGTAATTAAGCCTTCGTCAACCATGTCGCAAGCCATCTTTAAGGCAGCGGCTGGAGTACGTTTACCATTACGTGTTTGTAAGAAGTATAGTTTTCCTTCTTCAACTGTGAATTCCATATCTTGCATATCGCGGTAATGGAGTTCCATGTTTTTAATGGTTTCTTCAAATTGTCTATAGACATCTGGCATACGTCTTTTTAATTCATCAATATGAAGTGGTGTACGGATACCAGCAACGACGTCTTCGCCTTGAGCGTTTGGTAAATATTCAGCGGAAATAACTTTTTCACCAGTAGCAGCGTTTCTTGAGAAAGCGACGCCTGTTCCTGATGTTTCGCCTTTATTACCGAAAGCCATTGATTGAACGTTAACAGCAGTGCCCCATGAATATGGAATAGAGTATTGCATACGATAAACGTTTGCACGTGGGTTATCCCATGAACGGAAGACAGCGGTAACAGCTTCAATTAATTGAACTTTTGGATCAGATGGGAATTCTTCACCAAATGTTTTCTTATAATATGCTTTGTACTTGCCTACTAATTCTTTGAGTTCGGCAGCGGTTATTTCTGTATCTAGTGTATAACCTTTTGAGACCTTTAAATCGTCTAACATCTTGTCCATTTCGGTACGTGGATGTCCTTTAGCAATGTTTGTGAACATTAAGATAAAGCGACGATAACTATCCCAAGCGAATCTCTCATTCTTTGTCTCGTTGATTAATGCAGCGACTGTTGTGTCATTTAAACCAAGGTTTAAGATGGTGTCCATCATACCTGGCATTGAAACACGAGCGCCGGAACGAACTGAAACAAGAAGAGGTTTGTGGGCTCCGCCAAAGTTTTTGCCTGTTTCTTTTTCAACTCTAGCGATTCCAGCATAGATTTCTTTGATTAAATCTTCTGGTAGCTTTTTGCCACTCTCATAATATAGAGTGCAAGCTTCTGTGGTGATGGTAAATCCTTCTGGAATTGGCACATTGATGTGTGTCATCTCAGCAAGACCAGCACCTTTTCCTCCAAGGAGTTCTTTGCCTAATCCGTAGGCATCCTTGAAGTTAAATACGTATTGTTTCGCCATATTTTCCTCCTATGTGAAATACTTTTTTGCGTGAATGTCAAAAACACTCGCAACAAAAATATAACAAATACTGCTCTTTGTTAGCAATAAAAATTAATAATTTTTGGTAATTAAGCGGTTACATCACTTTATTTCCTAAATGCTTAAATTAATTTGATTGTGTTATTATTTATTCGAAAGTAGGTACTTTTTATGAAAGAACCATTGGTATTAGCGGTGGACTTTGGAACCCAATCTGTTAGAACATCTCTTTTCAATAAAAGAGGAGAAATTGTTTGCATTTACAAGAAGCAATATGAACCAGCTTATCATTCTCCAAAATTAGGATATGCTGAGCAAGATCCATATTATTACTATGATTCGTTGTGTGAACTTACTAATTTACTTGTAAAAGAACATGGCGATTTAATCAAAGATGTTGTTGGAATGGCTATTACCTGTTTCCGTGATTCAATCTTAATAATGGATAAAGACAATAAAGTGATTCGTCCTGCTATTCTTTGGCTTGATGAAAGAAGAGCAGAAGGAAAACAAAAAATACCTCTATCTGCGAGAGCTATTTTTAAACTTGTCGGTATGAGTGCAACCATTGATTTGAATAGAAAGCGTTCGATGTCAATTTGGCTACAAGAAAACGAACCAGAAAACTGGGCAAAAGCAGATAAGTTTATGATGATTTCGACCTTTATTAATATGCAATTATTGGGCCAATATGTCGACTCTCCTTCTTGCCAAGCTGGACATGTTCCTATTGATTTCAAAAAAGGTGAATGGTACAAGAGCGATAAACACTTAAAAGGACAAATATTTGGTATACCAAATAAAATGTTATGTAAACTTGTTCCTGTTGGTGAAGTGATGGGCACAATTACCAAAGAAGCTAGCGACAAAACCGGATTGCCGGAAGGCTTAAAAGTCTATTCTGGCGGCTCTGACAAATCTTGTGAAACCTTAGGGCTAGGCGCTATGGATGGTAAGATCGCGGCAATTAGTTATGGAACAGCTTGCACTTGTGAAGTATCGTCACAAAAATATTCCGACGCTGAACCATTCTTGCCTGCCTACCCAGCTGTTGTTAAAGGCTATTATAATTTAGATCTTCAAGTTTATCGTGGATATTGGATGCTCAATTGGTTTAGTAAAGAATTTGGCGAAAAAGAATCTTTAGAAGCTCAAATTCAAAACAAATTAACCCTAGAAATATTAAATGACGAGATGCTCAAAATTAACCCGGGATGCGATGGTCTTGTTCTACAGCCATACTGGGGCGCTGGGCTAAGAAGGCCGTTAGCTAAAGGAGCCATTATTGGTTTCTCTGATATGCATACGCATATCCACTTATATCGAGCAATCATCGAAGGAATCACCTTCTGTTTAAGAGAAGGATTAGAGCTATTTGAGAAAAAAAGACTTCATCATAAAGTTGAGAAAATTCGTATTTCTGGTGGTGGTTCTCAAAGTGATGCAATTTGTCAAATCACAGCCGATATTTTTGGTTTATCGGTCACTCGAGTTCAAACGTTTGAAACATCTTCATTAGGTGTTGCGATGGCTGGTTTTATTGCATCAGGTGAATTTGCTTCTGTTGATGAGGCAACTAATGCCATGGTGCATCAAGGCAAAGAGTTTAAACCAAACATGGAAAACCACGCTAAATACGATTACTTGTTTAATAAGGTGTATATGAAGATGTATCCTAACCTTAAAGAAACCTATAAAGACTTAAAGGAATTTGAAAAGATTTCTAAAAAATATAAATAGATTTAGCTAGTAAAAAATGCCTGGATTATCTAGGCATTTTATTTCGGTTTTTATCTTCTTTTTCTAAATATTTCTAACACATTATCAATAGGTGGAGGACTTATAGTCCTCTTTTTGCTCAATAACACACTCAAATAGTAGCCGTTTAATAGATAGAAAAAGCAGTCTACAATTTCTATAGAATTGCCACCAGTTATGTCGCCTTCTTTTTGCCCTTTTTCCACTAATGATTCAAGTGTTTTTCTTAGGGAAGTTTTTCCTGTTTCTTCAATCAAAATTTTGCCATAACAAATACCTGCTGTTGTTGAAAAATTAAGCATTGTTTTTGCAATGTTACCAATAGCATCCTTCGCATACATTCCTTTATATTGTTTTATAAGGGAGCTTTTTAAATCCAAATAAGATTTCACAGAAAGAAGTTTTTCAATTATTGCTTCAGAATTATTAAAGTAATGATAGATAATTCCGTGTGAACAATTAGCGTGTTTAGCTACCTCATCAATGGTAATTTTTCCATTGTTTAAAGCGTACAAAATTAGTGAAGATTCTAAAATCGAATCTATTCGCTCCTGTTGCATTTCTTTAAATTGTTGAGAAGTTCTAGGCATTTTCGACTATTTCTTTTTCTTCTTTGGAAGGGTGTTTAATTATATAAATATGCATAACAATTGATATTGCTAAACCAATAATGAAGAATATTGGGGCTAGAATCCAATCTAACAAATGACCATGTCCGTTGCCTAAGTAGGCAAACATATTGCTGTTTACATATATAGAAACCAACGATCCTACAATAAAACCAATAATTGTGTAGTAGGTAGATTTCTTATGTTTATCTAAGAGATAACTCATTATTTTGCTGAAGATAATAAAACCGATTAAAACTCCAATCGCGAAAACGAAGAGAAGCCCAAGATTAACCCAAAGATTTTTATTTTGAATAATCAAACTGGGAAGATTAAAAATTGGTTGATAAAAACCTATAACTAGCAATATTAGGGAGCCAGATAAACCTGGGACAATCAGGCCTGTCGAACTGATGATTCCGACGACAAAAATAATTAAAAATAGATACCATTCATGATTTGTGAATAAGTCTGTGACACTTTGATTGAAATCCCAAAGTACAGAAAAGACACCAATGCATGTCGCAACAGCAAGCCCTACGATTAGTAAGATTACGTTTATGACAGTTGGTTTTTCGCCTTTCACTCCATCAACAACAGAAGGAATACTGCCTAATATGAAACCAGCAAATAATGTAATGATGGCGAACATGCAATATTCAAATGCATATTGAAATGGCACATAAAGGCCAGCAATTGCCAAAACCGCCCCAATTCCAAAAGGAAGAAGAAGCAATAAACTCTTCCAAAAAGACTTAAATAAATTGCCCACTGCAGTTGTTATTTTTTTAAATGCACCAAAAATTAGTGCAATTGTGCCTCCTGATATTCCAGGAATTATGATTGCAGTGCCGATAGCTAAGCCGACTAATCCGTCTTTTAATGATGTAGGTATTTTTTTCATGTTTACAATCTTATCATAGTTGATAATTAAAATAACTATTCTTATGTGATATAATCACAATCGATTATGAAACTAATAGTTGGATTGGGAAATCCTGGTGAAGAATATAAACTGACTCGTCATAATTCTGGCTTCAGAGTTATTGATGCTTTTTCTGATATAGCTGATGTTGAATTCAATCATGAAGATTTTAAAGGGGTGTATGCAAAGTTTAAATTGGATGATGAGGATATCATTTTATTTAAGCCTATGACTTTTATGAATCTATCTGGAAGCGCAGTACAAGAAATAGTTCATTATTTTAAAATTAATCTAGATGACATTGTTGTCGTCTTTGACGACATGGCAATTAAACCAGGAGATTTGAGATTACGCGTTAATGGTTCAAGCGGCGGCCAAAAAGGTATGGGCAATATTATTGATTGCCTTGGCAGTAAAGAGATTAAGCGCATTCGCGTTGGTATTGGTGAACCAGTTCATAATTCGATTGATTATGTCTTAGGCAAACCGTTTGGCAATGATAAAGTTTTAATCGAAAACGCAATTCAAAGAGGAGCCCTTGCAATTAGAGAATATCTTTTGCATGGTTTTTCTTCAGCGATGTGTAAATACAATGGTGGTGATAATTCTTGAATGATAACTTATTAGAATTAATCTCAAAATCAAAAGCCGTTACCTCCCTTCTTTCTAAAAAAGGGAATTTTGTGGTTAACGACATTTTGGGAATTTCCTTAGTTTTTGCAGGGTTATTTAGTAAAAAACCAGGAAAATATGTCATTTTAACACCAAATCTATTTACCGCTCAAAAGGTTAGCGACTTGCTTGCGTCTTTAATAGGAAGCAACAATGTTTTGTTATTTCCGACTGACGATTTGCTTTGTTGTGAACTAGTTTCCTCATCAAAAGAACTACTTTGCCAAAGACTTTTTGTAATGAATGAAGTATTGAATAACAAAAGCAAAATTGTTGTGACCCACGCTTCTTCATTAATTACTCCTTTGCCAACAAAGTTTGATTTTACCAATGCGCGCTTAACTCTTAAAGTTGGCGATCGCGTTAATTTAGCACAATTCAAAACCAAATTGATTCAATCTGGATATTTAAATGTTTCTAAAATCGATCAAAGTCTGCAATTTGCGTCCCGAGGCGATATATTAGATATCTTTTCTGTTAATTATTCGAAACCAATACGAATTGAATTCTTTGATGATGAGATCGAATGTATTCATTTCTTTGATTTATCATCACAGACAAGTGAGGAAGAAATAGAAAATGTTGAAATTATTCCCGCAACCGATTTATTACTTAGTGAGTTTGAATTAGAAAATCTAAAAAGCAAAATCGATAATCAGTTAAGCAAAGATATTGAGTTGCTTGAACCTGAATTGGGGGACAATTTGAGGTATATTACTGAGTTGGATTATGAAAAAATCTCTCAGAGATTGTATTCTCCTAGAGCATATAAGTATTATCGATATATAAAAAATAGCACCGCCTCAATTCTGGATTATTTTGATGCCGATTTAGTGTTAATTTCAAATGAAAAACAATTTTATAGTACGATTGAATTTGCTGTTAACGAAGCTAAAGTATATTTTGATAAATTATTTCAAGAAGGCAGGCTTATGTCTCATCTTGAACTTTATCGAAATATTGATATAGTTTTGCAACATGAACGATGTCTTCACGCAAATGAATTTAAACAAGATATTGATGATATTATTTTTGAGACACATCCGATTATTTTTAGCAAAGCTAACAATTCAAGTTTAAAAGTTATTATTGATTCATATCTTCCTAATAATGACAAAGTTATTCTTGCGGTTTCTAACAAACAGCAAGCGGACACTATTAGTAATCTTTTAAAGGAAGAAAAAACTGAATATGAAATTACGAACGGCCTATCTCTTCCTAATAAAAAAATTGGATTAACCATATTTGGACTAGAGGAAGGTTTTGAATTGCCTGAAGACAAAATAGTTTTCTTGTCGGCTAAGGAGTTGTTTGGATTTCAAAATAAATCATCTCAGTTTTTGAATCGTTTTAAAGAAGCGGTTATTGTCAAAAACTATGATGATTTTAAACCGGGAGATTTTGTAGTTCACGAATATTACGGCATTGGGAAATTCCTTGATATAAAGACAATTGAAATTGAAGGTATTCACAGAGATTTTCTTCATTTGCAATATGCTGGAGATAACATTCTTTATGTTCCTCTATCTCAGTTTAGACTAGTTAGAAAATACGCCGGTCGAGAAGGAGCTGCCCCAAAGTTATCTAATCTCAATAGTGGAGGCTGGGAAAAAACTAAAGCTCGTATAAAAGAGAGAGTAAATTTGTTAGCAGATCGACTCTACCAACTGTATAGCGAAAGAGCGTCCATTAAGGGCTTTGCCTTTAATGGAGATGATGAGTTTCAAAAAGCATTTGAGCAAGAGTTTCCTTACGAATTAACTAAAGATCAAAAGCAATCTGTTGAGGAAATTAAGAAAGACATGGAGTCCGATTTTGCTATGGATCGTCTCTTATGCGGCGATGTCGGGTTTGGCAAAACGGAAGTTGCCTTTAGAGCAATTTTTAAAGCTATCTTGAGTGGCAAACAAGCCGCGATATTATGTCCTACCACTCTTTTGGCTAGGCAACACTATGAACTAGCCCTTGAAAGATTTAGAAATTTTGGTGTTAATATCGCTGTTATTTCTCGTCTTGTTCCAGAAAGAATCCAAAAAGGGTATATGCAAGAAATCAAAGATGGCAAAATTCATCTTGTTATTGGCACTCATCGTTTATTAAACAAAGACTTTCAATTCAAAGATTTGGGTCTTTTAGTTATTGATGAAGAGCAGCGTTTTGGCGTCGAGCAGAAAGAGCTTATTAAAGAAATGAAAAACAATATTGATGTTCTTTCTTTAAGTGCCACCCCAATTCCTAGGACACTGCAACTTTCATTAATTGGGGTGCGCCCTGTGTCACAAATTAACACCCCACCTAGTAGCCGTTCTACAATTCAAACTTATGTTGCTCCTTTCAAAGAGGAAATTGCCCGTGAGCTTATTGAAAGAGAATTAGCTAGAAATGGTCAAGTTTTCTATATTCACAATACGATTTCTTCCATTCAAGCAACCGCAAATCATATTCAAAGACATATTCCCTCTGCTTCAGTCGGAATCGTTCATGGAAAGATGGACAAAGAAGAAATTGAAGATGTAATGATGAGGTTTTATTCTGGTGAAGTAAATGTTTTGGTCGCTACATCGATCATCGAAAATGGGATCGATGTCCCTAATGCAAATCTAATAATTATTGAAGATGCAGATCACTTTGGATTAGCTCAGTTATACCAAATTAAAGGACGAGTGGGACGTGGAAATCGGATTGCCTATGCGTACTTGTTCTTTAAAGAACAAAAAACACTAACTAATATTGCTACCAAAAGGCTTAAAGCTATCCAAGACTTCGCCGAACTTGGAAGTGGATATAAAATTTCTCAACGCGATTTAATGATTCGCGGAGCAGGTGATATTCTAGGTCCGGAGCAAGCTGGTTTTATCGATTCCATCGGTCTTGATTTATATTTGAAGATGCTAAACGAGGTAATGGAAGAAAGAAAAACTGGTGTATTACATGAACCACCTAAACCGGTGAAAATTCTTGAACTAGATGCATATATTCCTGGCGAATATGCTTCTAAGGAAGACAAGATTCAATTATATCAAGAAATCGAAAACTCCAAATCACTTGAAGAACTTAAACAGATTAACCTGAGAGTTCGAGATATCTATGGAAGACTTCCGAGCGAAGTTTCTTTACTTTTTGAGAAAAGAAGACTAGACATTTTGTTATCTGAAGAACAATTTAAAGATGTTATGGAATATGGCGATACCATTGAAATTACCCTTTCGAAAAAATTCAGCGAATTAAATGGTATTGGCAATTATTTATTTGAAGCTTTAAGCCCACTTTTAAACAAGATTCAAGTAACCTATCTTCAAAAAGTACTTAAAATTAGGCTTACTAGACAAAACAATTGGCTAAAGGACTTAGAAACAATTGTTGATGTAGTCACTGATTTATATAATAAGTTTTCTAAAAGAAAGTGATAGTATATCTTTATGAGATTAGATAAGTTTTTAAAAGTAAGTCGATTAATAAAAAGAAGAACTATCGCTAAAGAAACGGTGGACAAAGGCAATGTTACTTTGAACGGAAAGCCTGCAAAAGCCTCTTCAAATGTTAATATTGGTGATGTTTTGACAGTTCATTTAAAGAGTATTAACTCAACTTATAGAATCGATAATATTTTCGAATTTGCAACTGAAGAAAAAGCAAAGTCGATGTATACGGAGATCGAGAGTAAAAATGATTAAACTTAATTATCCGTTAAACCAAAAATCAATATACATTTTAGCTTGCTCATTTGGCCCGGATTCAATGGCGCTTTTTGACCTGCTATTTAAGGCTAATATTCACTTTGTTGTCTGTCATGTTAACTACCATCGTCGTGATGTTTCAAACTTTGAAGAAATGGCTTTATGTGAATATTGTGTAAAACACCATATTCAATATGAAGTGCTCGATACCACCAATCTCGTTGTAAGAGGCAACTTCCAAGCCTGGGCTAGAGAAGTTAGATATGCATTTTTCAAAAATGTGTACGAAAAGTATAATGCATCAGGACTTTTAATAGCTCATCAACAAGACGATTCGATTGAGACATTCATAATGCAAAAACGTCGTCATTCTTTAGTGGCCAATTATGGAATTTCGGTTGAATCTAATATGAATGGGATGAAAGTTATCAGACCATTGTTAGACTATTCGAAACAACAGCTAAAAGAATATGATGAATTTAATGATATTCCTTATTCAATTGATGTTTCTAACCTAACAAATCATTATGAGAGAAACAGAGTGCGTCATTCTATCATTGAAAAAATGGATTCGAATGAAAGATATAAGTATTTGAACGACATAGCACACGAAAATGAGCGAATCCAAAAACTTAAAGAGACCGCTTCTTTTGCTATTGAACAAGATAATTCAATCTTATGTAAAAAAGCTCAAACTTTAACAAGCGAAGAATTTGCGTATGCTTTATTTAAATTGCTGGAACCATTAAATGTTTCTATTACATTATCCAGATTAAAAATTCAAAATTTTATTCTCCTCCTTGATTCTAAAAAGGCAAATATCCGTTACTCCTTGGGAAAGGGAATTTATTATTACCAAGAATATGGCGTTATATGTGTCGGGAAAGAAATTGAACCATATTCCTATACGTTAGATACGAGGGGTATTTTATCAACCAAACAATTTGAAATAGACTTCTCCATGGGCGCAGAAGATAGAGGCATTTTAGAAGACATGTTTCCTCTTACAATTAGAAATGCATCACTCGATGATAAATATCATATTAATGGTTATAACGTTGTGCTTAGACGTTTATTCATCGATTGGAAGATGCCGCGTCACCTTAGAAAAGCGTGGCCTGTTATTTTGGATAAGAACGGGAAAATTGTCTATATTGCTCGCTATCGAAGAGTGTTTTCTGACTCTCACAAGTCAGTTTTTAAAATTAATCTCAAATAAATGCAAAAAGCATTTACAAAAGAATCTGGTTTGTTATTATTTCAATTAAGGTTATTTTATAGGCATAACAATTATAAAATTGTATAAACAAAAGAAAAGAAAGAGGTAGAAAGATGGACAATCAAGAAACACCAAAAAGAAGCCTGTTTGGAATTATCCTTCCATATATTTTAATTGCCCTGGCAATTGCTGGATTTGTTGCTTTAATAATTACATCAACTTCAAATCGTTCTGATTCGTGGACTGTTAGTAATGTGGACTCCAAACTAGAAACAAACGAGGTCATGAGTGCTGATGTATATAACAAAGAAACGACAGTTACCGTTCAAGGAACATATTTAACTCCTGAAAATGTAAAAAAATCGTATACATTTACTTGTGATGAGACTTGGTTTAATAACGGATTTGACAGCAACGGTGATAGTGTTGTCGACCACGCATCTTATCGTACTTTATTTAGTAAAGAAGTTTCGGATTTCAATACTTCTCATGGTGGAGATTATGGTATTCCGTACATGAGTGACCATTATGCTTTTGAAGTAAGCTGGTTTGATCAATGGGGACCAACATTAATTATTACTGCTGTTACCGTTTTAATTGCAATTTTCTTATTCTCAAAATTATCTTCATCGGTTGGTGGAGCAAATAATAAAGCTTTGGATTTCAATCGTAGCCGAGCTCGCAGAGTGGATTCAAGCAAAGTTCGCTTTAGCGATGTTGCTGGTTGTGATGAAGAAAAAGCCGAAATGCAAGAAATCGTTCAATATTTAAAAGAACCTCAAAAGTTTGCTAAATATGGAGCCAAATTACCAAAAGGCATATTACTTATTGGCTCACCAGGCACTGGTAAAACTTTATTAGCTAAGGCTGTTGCTGGCGAAGCTGGTGTCCCATTCTATAGTATCTCCGGTTCCGACTTTGTCGAAATGTTTGTTGGTGTCGGTGCCGGTCGTGTTCGTGATATGTTTAAAAAAGCGAAACAAACTGCTCCATGTTTAATTTTTATCGATGAAATCGATGCTGTCGGTCGTCAACGTGGTGCTGGCTTAGGCGGTGGCAACGATGAACGCGAGCAAACCCTTAACCAATTATTAGTTGAAATGGATGGTTTCGAAGATAATTCCGGAATCATTGTTATTGCGGCTACAAACCGTGAAGACGTTCTAGATCCAGCCCTACTTCGTGCAGGACGTTTTGATAGAACTATTACCGTTAATTTACCTGATAAAGTTGGTCGTGAAGCAATCTTTAAAGTTCACGCTCGTGGTAAATTAATTGATCCAAAAGTCGACTTTGCCGCCTTAGCTAAAAGAACTGTTGGTTTCAGCGGTGCTGATATTGAAAACATTTTGAACGAAGCAACAATCCTTGCTGTTAGACAAAATGAACCGATGGTTACTGTCAAAGATATTGATGAAGCTATTGATAGACGTATTGCTGGCCCAGCTAAATCTTCACACGGAATGAACCCGGAAGAACGCAAGACAGTTGCTTATCACGAAGCGGGCCACGCCATCATTGGTTTGAATCTTGAACATAGTGATAAAGTCCAAAAGATTACCATTATTCCACGTGGAAGAACTGGTGGTCACGTTTTGATGACTCCTGAAGATGACAGATTTCTTCTTAGCAAAGCTGAATTAGAAGCTAGAATTGTCGGTTATCTTGGCGGACGTTGTTCCGAAGAATTATTCTTCAAAGATGTCACCACTGGTGCTCAAAACGATATTGAAGTTGCGACAAGAATAGCTAGATCAATGGTTACTGAATATGGAATGAGTTCTCTTGGACCAATTCAATACGAAAAAGACTCTGGCTCAGTATTTTTAGGTCGTGATTATGCTTCTACTCAAAAGAATTTCTCAACTCAAATCGCTTTTGAAATTGATACTGAAGTTCGCAAAATTATTAGTGATGCACATGCTAAAGCATTAAAAGTTCTAAAAGAACATAAAGATGATTTGGAGCTAATTGCTAATACCCTTCTTGAGAATGAAACTATCACTGCTGAGGAAATTACATATCTTCTTAAACATCGCAGTTTAGAAGGAATGAATCCAACACTAGAGATTGTCTCAGAAACAAAAGTGGAAGAAAAACCTACAGTTGTTGAACCTGAAAACAAAGAAGTTAAATAAAAATGGGAGGTTTACCTCCCTTTTTACTAATATGTGGAAAATCGGTAACATTGAAATTAAATCACATGTTGTTCTTGGCCCAATGGCTGGAATAACTTCGCTTTCATATCGTGATTTTATGAAAAGTTTTGGGGTTGGCTTATCAGTTACAGAAATGGTATCTGATTGTGGATTAATATATAACAATAAATTAACCTTAGATTACATCAAAACCAGCAAAATAGATCGACCAGTTGCAATTCAACTTTTTGGTTCGAATAGTGAAACACTTTGTAAAGCAATGGATGTCGTTTTAGCTAATAATTCTGATTTTGACATGTTCGATATTAACTTAGGCTGTCCAGTTCCAAAAGTCACAAAAACTGGCGCTGGTTCTGCTCTTTTAAAAGACCCTAAAAAACTGGAAAAATTAATGAGTGAAGTTGTAAAACATTCGCCTAAACCAGTTACTGCAAAAATTAGACTGGGTTGGTGCGAAGAAAAACTGAATTTTGAAGAGAACATTAAAGCATTGCAAAATGCAGGCGTAGCTGCAGTTGCAATTCATGCAAGAACTACGACACAAGGCTATTCCGGTTTTGCTAGATATGATGCCTTAAAAGATCTTGGCTTAAGAATGAACATTCCGTTAATTATTAGTGGAGATATATTTTCGTTAGACGATGCGATTAAAGCCCTAGAAATCACCAAAGCTACTGCGATTATGGTGGCCCGTGGTGGAGTTGGCAATCCGTTCCTTGTTACGCAAATTAATCACTTCTTTGAAACTGGAGAAAAAATACAAAATATTTCTTTAAAAGATAATATCAAAAATCTACTAACGTTAACGGACATGATGATTGAAGAAAAAGGTGAATATAAAGCGATGATGGTTCTACGCGGTATCGCCCCCAAATTTTTAAATAATTATCCAAACTCGAAACCTTTAAAAGCTGAATTATCTCAAAACCTTATAACAAAGAAGTCTTTATTGGCCATTTTAGCGAAACATGAGTTGTAATTCCGTTGTTTACAACGCTTGGCTATGTTAATATTTTAAAGCGAGGTTTTCATATGGAAGAAAAATTATCAGATCAAGAACAAGTAAGACGCGAGAAGCTTGCTAAATACAAAGAACTCGGAGTTGATCCATTCGGTCAAAAATTCATTAGAAGTGATTCGGTGAAATCAGTTCATGAAAAGTGCGATGGAAAAACAAACGAAGAATTAGACGCAAACAGAGTTTATGTCACTATTGCTGGACGCATTATGTCTTTAAGACGTATGGGGAAAGCATCGTTTATGAACATCAAAGATGTGAGTGGCAATATCCAAGTATATGTTGGTATTGATGTCGTTGGTGAAGAGGCATATTCACTATTTAGACTTGCCGATATCGGTGATATCGTTGGAGTCTATGGTAGAGTTATGCTCACTAGAACTGGCGAAATGACGGTTCGTGCTGAAAAATATACTCATTTAACCAAATCACTTCGTCCTTTACCAGAGAAGTTTCATGGATTAACAGACGTCGAAGAGAGATATAGACATCGTTATGTTGATTTAATTATGAATGACGACTCTATGAAAATTGCTTTAGCAAGACCAAAAATCATACGCGCTATTCAAAACTATTTTGATGGACAAGGTTTTACTGAAGTTGAAACAAGCGTGCTATCACCAATTTTAGGCGGCGCATCAGCTAGACCATTCGTCACCCATCACAATGCTTTAGACAAAGATTTTTATCTTCGCATTGCGACCGAATTGCCTTTAAAAAAATTGCTTGTTGGTGGAATGGAAAGAGTTTATGAAATTGGTCGTTTATTCCGCAACGAAGGAATGGACACAAAACATAACCCAGAATTTACTACTATTGAGCTATATCAAGCATATGGTGACCTTCAAGATATGAGGTTCCTCTGTGAAAATTTATTTAAAGAAGTCGCTAAAAAAGTTGTGGGCTCAACTACAATTCCTTATGGCGATAAGACCCTAGATTTAGGCAAACCATTTAGATGGGTAACAATGATTGATGTTGTTAAAGAAGCAACTGGTATTGATTTTAACCAACCAATGACTTTTGAAGAAGCTGTTGCTTTAGCAAGAAAGAACGGAATTAAGGTTGAAAAACACTGGACAAGTATTGGCTTTATTATCAATGCATTCTTTGATGAGAAGTGTGATCCATATCTACAAGAACCAACATTTGTTCATTCATATCCAATTGAAGTGTCTCCTTTAACAAAGAAGGAAATTGGCAATCCAATGTTCACTGATCGATTTGAATTATTTATTGGTGGCATGGAATACGGCAATGCTTACACCGAACTTAATGATCCAATTGATCAAAAAGAAAGATTTGAAGCTCAACTTGAAGCCAAAAAACTTGGTGATGAAGAAGCTAGTGAAATGGATACTGACTTCCTTGAAGCCCTTGATTATGGCATGCCACCAGCTGGCGGCATCGGCATCGGCATCGATAGATTCGTTATGCTGATGACAAATCAACAAAGCATCCGTGAAGTTATTCTCTTTCCATGCATGAGAGACTCAAATAAATAATCCCAAAAATTAAGACGGTTCCCTTTATGGGAATCGTTTTTGTTTGTCTTGCAAATAAGGACATATTCTTTCGTTTTGCTATATATGTAAGCGGAGGTACTTGAATCCATAGGCGTACAACAAACGAATTAACTTGAATAAAAGCACGCATATATAATATAATGCCTACGCGAGAAATCGCAATTTCTCTCTGCTGTTACACAGATAACAGCCAGAAGACCAAAGGGAGGTGCCTATATGAAAAAGTACGAAATTATGTACATCGTGAAAGCAGATCTTGACGAAGCAGCTCGTAAAGCTGAAGTCGAGAAACTTCACGCCATTTTAACCGGCAAAGGTGCAAACATTACCAATGTCAATGAATGGGGCTTACGTGAATTCGCATATCCAATCAACGATATGAAAAAAGGCTACTATGTTGTTATTAAAGTAACAGCTGATGATGAAGCTTTGAAAGAGTTCGTCCGTTTAGCTAAAATCGACCAAAACGTTGTACGTCACTTAATCATGGTTGATAAAGACTAATTAAGGAGGTTTTACAATGATTAATCGAATCATTCTCGTGGGTAGACTAACCCGCGACCCAGAACTAAGAAGAACAACTTCTGATGTTCCAGTTGCTTCATTCACAATTGCAGTGGATGATCGCATGAAAGATGCTAATGGCCAAAAGACCACTACATTTATTGGAGTTACTGTTTGGAATCAACAAGCAGATAACGTTGCAAAATATTGCCGCAAAGGCTCACTCGTCGGTGTTGATGGTAGAATCCATCAAAGAACATTCGAGAGAAGAGATGGAACAAAAGGCTCTGTCATTGAAGTAATTGCTGATTCAGTTCAATTCCTTGAACCAAAATCAAAAGAAATTCCTAATGAGGAAGTTCCACTAGATGAACCAGCAGTAGACGATAGCAAGAATCTCGATTCTATTGATGTCGCCGATGATGACCTTCCGTTCTAGAAAGGAAAATTAAAATGGGATTCAAGAAAATTAGACCTCACAAAAAGGTTTGTTACTTTACCAAGAATAAAATTGATCATATCGATTATAAGGATGTTGAATTATTAAGCAAATTCATTACTCCAAACGGTAAGATTGCCGCTCGTCACGCTACTGGCACATGTGCTAAGTATCAAAGAGAGCTGGCTAAAGCAATCAAAAACGCCCGCTTCATGGGTTTACTACCATACATTCAAGACTAATTTGAATGCTGTAGTTGTCCAAAGTCACTTATCCGAAGTTGGCCAAAAACGTCCATTCGGCGTGGGCAGCTATAAAATTAATAAAGAGATCTGCTTCTGTGCAGGTCTTTTTTGTTGCTTTAGGAGTCCATTGTCGCACGTTTGTTACTAAAGTAAGCAATTTATTAGCGAGTAAGTTTTTTGTCTCTCTGGACGCGACCATTTAAAACTACAAAAGATTCATAATGGAGGCACGAAAGGAGAAAAAAAGTATGAATGAATTTAAATTTATACCGGGTAAAAAATATAGGTATGGCGACTTAGAAAAAATCGGTTTCTATGCGGTTGTGCTTTGTACCAATAGAGTTAATCACAGGGATGGGTATTCAACTTTAAAATTTGTTATTACTGATCTAAAAATCAACGAGTTCAATATTGGAGCTAGAGAGTTTATTGTGTGGTTTAGAAGTAACAATTCAATAACCATAGAAAGTAGTGAATATGAGTCAATTGATACTTTGTATTTCACATTAGATGCAGAAAATATTTTGTCTCAATAGAAGCGACCATTTGAACTTCTAAAAATTACATAATAGTGGCGTCTTAAATGACAGAAAGGAAAATTATTTATGGAAGAATGGATGAAAAAAGAATGGATGCTTAAGGAATTGGAGCGTATTTGGCCAGAAGGTAAAGGTTCAACTATTTATAAACTTATAGAAACTAAAGATGAATATAAGGAAGAAAGTAATAGTAGATTTGAAATGTTGTTTAAACAGTCAGTAATGAAGTATGACTATGACATGGAAACATCTATGCTTTGGGGGTGCGAACCTACTCCTCATGATATTACATCGGCTTTTCTACTTAACATTGCTAAAGCAATAGGTCAGTGTTTTGTGGGGCAGCGTAAAAAACTATATGAAACAATTGCCAAAGACTTATACACATTAGATCTTCTATACAAGCCGATTCTGGAAATAGAAAGTGAAATGAGTTGTAGTGGTGTACCAGAGCCAAGCACGGAAGATTGTCTTAAAGGCAAAAAACTAGAATTCTAAAATTCCAAACTAGCCAGGTGTAAAAGCCTGGTTTTTTCTTATTCGCGAAGTCTAAGTTGTACGACATAATTGTGAATGGAGAATTTTAGACCAAATTGAATAACTGACCTTAGACAACCATAGTCATTGTAATTATCTAAATCAAATCATTCAAAATAGTCTAAACATTATTATTCAACAAACATAGATAATTATTAACAACAAAACAACAAATTAAGATCTATCTCACCCATAGATCTTTTTTATACTTTCTTTCTCTCCCCGCCCCTATAAAAAAATATTAGTCATATATATCTTTTCACTTACTTATTTCCCATATATATAGAACAACCAACTTACTTACTCTCATCCTATATAGACAAATAATACTTACTTACCTCACCTTATATATTAATATAAACCTCCCCTCAACCGCCCAGCCTGCCGCCCTTGCTTAAACCCTGCGACCAGACTCATTTTAAGCTATCAAACAAGCCCATACAGAAGCTTTGTCGCAATACCTAAGCAAATACCAGGCTGCAGCTCAAAACACGTCTTCTGCAAAGCTTCCGTCCCACAGCAAAAATAATTCGTATTCGCCCGCTCCCGACTGTCTCAAAACACGACATAATATGGATGGGCGACCTCAGACAAAACTGGATGGGCGAGCTTGGACAACGACAGTCATGTAATTATCTAAAACAAATTATTCAAACTTAGACACAAAACTCTATTCAATAATTAACATAGATACTTACATACAAAACTAAAAAAAGATCTACTAACCTTAGATCTTTTTTTAATACTTACTAACTAATTCTTCTCTCCCCGCCCTTATAAAAAAACAAACTATATTTTACTTACTTTTTATTTAGTCTTTCTTATTAATACTTACCCGCCCAACTCCACCAAAATATACTCTCTCAGCCCGCAAGTTATATTTATATAAACACACAAGCTCTCACTTCATACTTACATCAGACCACAGCTATCATAAAACTCAGTTTAAAGCTCCAAACAAACTCACCACCAAGCTTTATCACATAGACCTAACAAATACCTTACTTACTAACATTCCGCGCCCCGTTTTTAAAGACCGGTCTGAAGCTATATCGAAGTGTTGCACTTAAGATTACAATTTATCTTGTTTTTAATGTCGCTTAGTTATCTTTATGCCGAATTTAGTGAAAAAAACCGAATTTGGTGTTTACTCAAGCAAAACTCCAAAAACTCTAATGACGGGTTAAGGCGACAATGTTTCTTTTGGTCACTCATTTTCTAACCAATTTAAAATTGCTAAGTTTGTAAATGGTTCGCAGATTACAACTCAAAGCATATGAAAAAGTCCGTGGGCTAAGTCTAAATCGTTATAAATTAAGTGCTTTAAAGTGCTTGTTATTAGTTTGTTAGTAGACTAAAATAAATCTAAATATGGATGTCGAAAATGAATGCCTTTTAAGATTATTTGTAGACGAGGAAGACTTAAGCGCGATTTCTGAAAGCATTGAGAAAGCAATTAATGATTTTTATAAGTACAATATTCAAATTAATTCTTATATTCGTAATCCGGTTTTTTTAAAAAATAGAAAAAACAATTCGGCTATCGTATTTGTTAACGATTATATATATGAAACGCATTTTAATAGTGTATCGTCCAAAGTAATAGGATGCGGGCGTTTTACCGAAACACAATTGTCAAATGATTCGGTGATTATTGTTTTCAAAAGTAACAATGTTTCTATGCTTTCTAATAGGTTTTTGCTTCAAAATAAAGGAAAAAATATTTTTTACTATTCAATCGACTTTAAGAAAAAGACTGCAAAAGTGTTGAAAGGAGTAAGCGAAAGATGAAAAAAATGGTTTGTGAAATATGTGGAAGTCAGTCAATAAAGAAGGAAAATGGAGTTTTTGTTTGCCAAGATTGTGGGACGGAATATTCTCTAGAAGAAGCAAAAAAACTTCTTACAGAAGTTGAAGAAAAAACTAGCGACGCAATTCAAATCAAATCCGATCCCAAAGAGGTTAATAAAAGTCAATTGATTTCAATTTTGAAAAACTGGGTGCAATATATCAATGCATTTACCGGCTATGAGTGTTGGTTTTTGTGCGACACAAACTTAGATGACCCTGCTGAATATAAAATTAACTCCCATGAGTTTTGGAATATGAATGGGGACTTTATAAGAAATCAGCAAATTCATCTAAAAGAGAATATAGAATTTTCTGATCTTAACCTTAACTGGGATTCTGTTATGAGAAGAAAGTTATTCTTCTTCGATATGCCACCTTACAACTTTTACGACGAGTTATTTAGTTATGACGGTGAATTATATAAAAGATTAGAAAAGTTGTTTGATGAAGCGTACGAACAAGACAGAGCAAAAAATTTTGGAAGCGAAGATGAGATAACATATTCTTTGTCCACAGTTGATAACAAATATGAAAAAAACCTTGGTGATAGTTTGCTTGGTGGAGACAGTAATGTCTTTGACTTCATTAAAAACGCTCCAAACGATGTTGCCGACGTTGTAATTACTCGAACTAGAACTCGCAGAGTGTTAGTGGCTAGTTTTTTTAGCGATGCAACAAAAACTGTGACAGAAAAAACGACTCTACCCATCGGTCACCAAGTTTCAGAATGTATAAGAGACGCTGTTAAAAAAAGAGACGCATTTTTTAAGTTGCATTCAGAACGATTTAATTATGTAAAAGAACATTTCCATGAAATGATAAACAGTTATGCAGATTTAATGGATAAAAAAATCTTATTTGAACAAATGTTTAACGTTCCTGTTGAATATAGAACTGTTGAGGTACTATCTGCTGTTATCGAACTTTTGGAAAGTGGAAGAGCAGATAATTGGAAAGAAGCAATTAATTTATTTGAAGAAGAAAAATATCGTGCAAAAGTAATATTGAACTTAACCAAAGCAAACATTAATCTTGAAAGATTACAAACTACTCTCTATGATGGTTTTTCCACCATTAATAACCAGCTAAGAAAAATTAGTATTTCAGCTTCAGAAATGTCTGATAAAGTCAGCAAGTTGTTATCCGTTTCGTACGAGAACAATTTAGCTCTAAAGAATATAATGTATGATACGAGATATTCATTAATTAGAAGCATATTTAAATAACGACAGATTTTATCAGATTAACTTTCATTAAAACCAGTTTAAATTGCTGCTTTGCGTAAATCTTTTTTACCCAACAGGCGAAAGGTTTGTGGATTCAAAAGTCTCCATTCACGAAGTCTAAGTTGTACGACATAATTGTGAATGGAGAATTTTAGACCAAATTGAATAACTGACCTTAGACAACCATAAATGCTAATTAGCTCTGTAGGAAACTGCAGGGCTTTTTATTTTATTTTTTACACAATACATGTTGTATGCTTTTAAAAGATTTAATTACCCCCTTTTTTAATAGGGAATATAGGTATGACAATAAGAGTGAGAACGCTATTGCCCAAATTATGTACAAAATTACAAATCCTCTATTTCCATAGGGCATATATAAATACCAACAGTCACCCTTAAACGCTTCTACTGAAAAATTATTTAGATGGTCTGATATCGAATAAAAGAACAACTTTAAAAGAAAAACAGCAAATAAATGGTTCATCATAATTGAAAAAGTATGGCTTGCTATATAATCAACAGTTTTATTATTTTCGAAGGACTTTGATAATTTTGTGCAAATAATAAGCCAGAAATGAATAGAAGCGAAAGATAACAAATAATAAATCATTGGATTTGTTGTTAGACCATTCCCGGTAGACGGAACGTAGTCGACTGGTAATCCGTTGTTGCAAATGGAAACGACTGCAAAAATAGCAATATAAGTAATTAGTTTTATCAAAGCGCTTATCTTGATATCATTTTTTTCTAAGTATACTCGGTAGATGTTACCAAGTGAGTAGAATGGTAAAGAAACCATTAATCTAACTATAAACAATTTCCATTCAAAATTTATAGGATCCGATGAAAGGTACAAGCCTCCAATACCAATTGCTAAAAATACTCCAAAAATTACCAATTCTTTATGCTTAAATTTTAATATTTTGCTAAGCAGCATATATATGACTTCATTTAGAAATAAAGAAACTAAAATCCAAGCTCCTAAATTAAAAAAGAACTGAAGGCCGTTAACTAACGAGATGTACGTTACAGTTTTAAAAGTAAAAGGAGCGATTGGATAATCTGGTAAATAATCTTTAACAAATATACCAATTATTCCGTACGCTATTGTGCCAATAAAATAAGGGACTATTAGCTTTAAAAATTTTCGCCATATGTACTTAAACGGGTGGCTCTCTGAGTCTGTTTTATAGAAATAACCAGACGAAAAAAAGAAAATATAAACTAGGTACGTGCTAGTTATGAATAGATATTCAAAAATTAAATTTTGCCCCTGACAAAAGTGTCTATAAAGAACCAACACTATTCCCACTATGTATAAAAGAGAAAAAGTAGTATTCCTATTTTTTATTTCACTCATAATACAAAACAATATACTCCTATATGGAAGTGTTTGCTATTGGCTACACATGCCCATATTGTCACCATATTAATTTTCAATTCTTGCAACAAATGAAGAATATGTTAACATATTAGTACATGAAAACATTATTTTGCTTTGCGAAGAATGTTGATAAGTTTATTAAGTTATTTTTATAACGTTATTTTGTGCGTAACGGAAAACGTACGATTTCATTACCACTTAATATAAGTAATAGAAAAGGAGGAATTACTAATAATGAATAAAAAATTATTCGTTCTATTACCAGCCGTTATGCTCGCGTTGACTGGATGTGGTGAAAACCCATCATCAAGCAGCTCGTCATCAAGTTCTGATACAAGCACAACTTCAGAATCAAGTTCAAGCTCCAGCTCAGAATCAAGTTCAAGCTCCAGCTCAGAATCAAGCTCTAGTTCAAGTTCAGAATCAAGCTCAAGTTCAAGTTCAGAATCAAGCTCAAGCTCCAGCTCAGAATCAAGCTCTAGTTCAAGTACCGATCCAGTTGTTTCTGTTTCAACAATTGCAGAAGTTTATGCTTTAGCAGCTGAACAAGCAGTTGTCATTGAAGGAAGCGTTACAGCAGTCACTGCTAAAGGTATTGTTGTTGCTGATGCAACAGGCGCTATCTACGCTTACAAAGGTACAGATACAGGAAAAGCAGTTGGAGATTTCGTCAGAGTCTCTGGAACAACCTCAACTTATCATGGTAACCGCCAAATCAGTAAAGATGGTATTGTTATTGCTGCAGGCGAAGGCACTGACCCACACATCGCTGTACCAGAAGGTTCAGCCATGACACTTGCATCCTGGGATGCATTCAGTATTGCTTCATCAAGATTAACAATGATTACTGGTCTTGTTAAAGTCTACAAAAACGGTACCTACTACAACTTAAAATTTGTTGATGGTACAGACTATTCAGAAGCAACAAAATATGCTCGTGAATCAGTCTCAACCATTGGTGTTGCTGAAAACGTTGACAAATACTATGATGTCAAAGCTTATCTCATTGGCAGTGATACTGCTTGGAATGAGATGATTATCGTTTCTTCAACAGAACACGCTGTCCACGCTACAGGCGTTGAATGTGTTGCTGATAAATCATCAGTTTATGTTGGCGATACAGTTAACTTAAGTGCTAACTTAACACCATCAGCAGCTGCTGATGCAGTTACATATCAAATCGCTTCTGGTTCTGAGTTTGCAACAATTGCAGGTTCAGTATTAACCGCAACTGCCGATGGAACAGTCACTGTTACCGCAACTGCAAATGGTGTTGTCTCTGCTGCAATTTCAATCGTTATCGCCGCTGCTGATCCAGTTGCTTCACTTGTTATTACAAGTGCACCAACTGCCAAGAAATATGGTGAAACCCTTACTGCTAGTGAATTAGTCGTCAAAGCAGTCCGTGCAAGCGGAGCTGAAGATGCTGCATTTGCTGATTACACATGTTCAGTTACACTTCCATATACATTTGTGGAAGCTGATGGTGAATCCAAATCAATCACCGTTTCAGTTGGTTCAGTCACTTCTGATCCAGTTTCAATCGCTTTAAGTGCTCCAGTGTCAGTCACATATTCACTTGTTTCTGATGCTTCAACATTAGCAGTTGGCGATGTCCTTGTTCTCGCTTCAAACACCGGTTTCACAGCTGGTGACTTTAGTGGCACAAATGTCTTCTTATCATCTGTTGCCTCAACCTTTGCTGCCGATGGCTCAACAATCTCTAGTTTAGGTGCTGATTCTATCGCGTTAACTTTGGGTGGTGCAAGCGGTGCTTGGACACTTTCATACTCATCTAAATTATTAGGTGCAACAGCTGCTAAGAAAGCTGCCTGGGATAGTGGAGATACCTCTTGGGATATCTCAATTGACTCAGCAACTGGAAATGCGACAATTCAAAGTGCAACAACTGCCTATGGAAGAATTTTATATAACGTTTCTTCCCCAAGATTCCTTAATTACGCATCAGCCACAGGCCCAACAATGTTGCTTCCACAACTTTACCGTGCTAGTTAATAAGTAATTTATTTGCATTTTAAAAAAGACAAACGCCTCAAAACGTTTGTCTTTTCTTTTGTTCTATCTAAATAGATAGGTGATGTGTCGTATGTATTCTTTGCTTGGTGTGATTATATTTGATGATAAATAAGAATCAACTGGTTCAATTGCGATGGCGCGATGAATCTGTTCATTCGTATTTTCTACCAATACATCATTCTTATAATTATCACTATAGATTTGAACACCTTCATAATCTGTATAGATTTCTAGAATGTGCTTCCTTGTTTTCAATACGATATTATGAATATTCAGTGACTTGTTATCGAATAAGAAGAAATGATCATAACCTTTTGTCTTAGAATTTTGAAGATACGGATTAGTTATGTCTAGCATAATTGATTTGAGCTTTCTAAAATCTAAACACTTGCATACTGGCAAATAGGCAAGAGGAATCAGATCTTCTTTTCTTGGCTCAATATAACATGAACTTACTATTTGAAGTTGAGCATTATCCAATGATTGTTCTCCTAAGCAAAAGAAGAGATGATTGGTTAAATTAATCGGTGTTGTGGCGTCTGTTTTTGCTAGTAGGATAGTCGAAAAACTAGTTTCATTTTCTTTAATTTGATATTCAATTTTAAAAGTAACATTTCCGGGCAGTTTTGCTTCTTTCGCTAAAGATAAATATTTAAATATAATTCTGATTAAATCCCGTTCTCTGATTATTTTATAATCAAAATATTGATTTGATAGACCATTAGGACCACCATGCAAGGTATTATTTTCTTCATTTTTAGCAAGTTTAAAAACTTGATTATTTATCTCTATTTTTCCATCTTCAATTCGGTTTGAAATTCTGCCAATCGTTTTCCCATAATAAACGTTTGATTTTATAAAGTCGGCAGTGTGCTTTGTGGTCATGGTCATAATTTCGTTGTTTAGATAGATGGAATAGACACTTGCCCCTAAATTAGTAAAAGTAATCGTCAGCCCTGAATTATTTTCCACTTTAATGAAATGCAGGCCATCACTTGACCATTCGTTTATGTTCATACTTATATTTTACTCGTATTTTTAAAAATCGACTTTTAAAATCATTCCGCTATTTCCTCGTTTTTGAATATCGTATTTGCTTATCTTTGTTGTATAATAACAAATAGTTATGAAAAAGCACCTGAGAACGTTTCGATTAATCTTCTTGATATTTGTTTCGATTGAATTACTGACTGCAATTATTTTTGGTGTTTTCTATTCTGCTAATATATTTGAATTTCAAACAAAAATTACAATCCCTTTCTTGTATATTATTTCATGCATATTTATTGTATTTAACCTAGTTTTAACTTGGGTTGGTGTAGTTATTATGACAAGGCTTAGACGTTCAAGCGATTTACACGCAGCTGATTTGATTGGTGGCGATATTCAAGAAGCCTATAACTTTGGAATGATTGGATTAGCTATTGTGGATGAAAATAACATTGTTATTTGGACAAACGACCTGTTTAAACAAAGATCCATTGATATTCTGGATACCAATATTCTTGAATGGCAACCAAAACTTGAAAAGTTTGCAACCATGTCATCTGAGGCGGTAGTTAAAATAGAAGTTAATTCTCGCAACTATGATGTCAAGTATTTAAGCGATGCGGGATTATTTATTTTTAAAGATCAAACTGAATACGAAAATATTTACACTCAATCCAGATTGCAAGCAATGGTTGTCGGCATCATAATGATTGATAATTATTCTGACATTTCCGGCACCGCTGACGATACAAATGATGTCATTTCCAAAATCAGAAATGCCATTTTTGAATATGTCCGTAACTATAAAGTATTAATTCGTCGTTATCGAAATGATGCATATTTTGTTTTGTGTAACTATGATTCTTTAGCCAAGATGGAGGCTGATCATTTCTCTCTAATTGAGAATATTCATCATATTGGCGAAAAAGAAGGGACGCCTCCAACGCTATCTATCGGTTTAGCACACGGATTTCCTGATGTGACAAAGTTGAATGAGATGGCCGAAAATGCGATTGATATTGCTATGTCACGAGGTGGTGACCAAGTCGTTGTTTCTAAATATGGGGAAGAATTGCAGTTTTACGGTGGCAAATTCGAAGCCCAAGAGAATCGCAATAAAGTTAAAGTCCGTGTTATGGCGGACTCTGTCCTTTCGCTTATTCGTAACTCGTCTAATGTTATTATTATGGGCCATACAACCATGGATATGGATTCGCTAGGTTCATGTTTAGGTATGAAATCTATTTGTGAATATTGCAAAAAAGATTCAGTTGTTGTTTACGACCCAAAATTGACTGAAAGCAAATGCCGAGGAGCAGTAACATCATCCTTCTCTAGAGAAGAAGTGAACAAAATAACTGTTACTCCTTCCGATGCCCAAGACCTTATCAAAGCCAATACGTTAATTATTGTTTGTGATGTTCATAAACCGTCAATGACTATGGCACCAAAATTACTAGATAAAGCCACAAAAGTCATGGTTATTGATCACCATAGGCGTGGTGAAGAATTTGTTGATTCTCCAGTGTTTAGCTATGTTGAGCCAAGCGCTTCATCGGCTTCCGAAATGGTAGCAGAACTAATCCGTTATTGTTCCGCTAACCCAAGAATTATTATTCCATCTAGCTATGCTACGATTATGCTATCGGGCATCTTCATGGATTCAAATTTCTTCAAATCAAAAAATTGTGGCATTCGTACTTTTGAAGCTTCCATGATTCTAAAAGAATATGGAGCTGATAACTCGACCGCTGATGATTTCTTAAAAGATGAATTCGAAGAATACACTTTGATTACAAAGATTATTGCAACACTAAAGACTCCATATTATGGCGTTGTCTATTGTGTTGCTGATGAAGACGATATTATTGAAAGAGCAACGCTTGCTAAAGTTGGCAATCAATGCATGCAGATGCGTGGTGTCAATGCCTGCTTTATAATTGGCAAAATTAGTGAGAAAGATGTTGCTGTTTCTTGCCGTAGTGATGGAACAATTAATGTGCAATTGCTTGCCGAGCAACTGAATGGTGGCGGTCACTTGACTCAAGCCGCTGGAGTGCTAAAGAACACAACAATCGAACGTGTTGAAACTAGACTACTGGATGTTCTAAATGAGCATTTAAATGATGCTCGTGCTGTTAAAGAAGTCGATGAAAAATAAGGGGGCAAATTATGAGAGTAATATTATTGAAAGATGTTAAAGGTGTTGGCAAAGCCAACCAAGTTGTTGATGTTAAAGATGGTTATGCTTCAAACCTTTTAATACCGAGAGGATTAGCGGTGATGGAATCAAAAAGATCACTTGAAATTCTCGGCAAGCAAGAAGCAGATCGTAAACAAAAAGATGCAGATGATAAATTAAATGCCCAAAAGATTTCTGAACAACTCAAAGGAATTTCTTTAGAGTTTTTCGCTAACGCCGGTGAAGATGGAAAAATGTTTGGCACAATTTCCACCAAACAAATAGAAGAAGAACTTAAATCCAAATTCAACGTGATTATTGACAAAAGAAAAATTATTACAAAAACTGCTGTTGATAGGCTTGGTTATACCAATCTCGAGATTGAATTATACAAAGGCGTTGTTGGTGTCATTAAAATTCATGTTAGTGAGAAGAGGTAATCTATGATTAAAGTATTGCCTCATAATTTAGAAGCAGAAAAAGCAATTCTTGGTTCAATGATTCGCTCTAGCGGAAAACTTAGCGATGGTATTGGCGCTCTTGATGAAGACGATTTCTTTTCAGACAATCATCGTGCCATTTATTCAGCCATGTTTAGATTGAGTTCACGCGGTGTTCCAGTTGATACTCAAACTCTTGTTGATGAATTAACTAATTCAAAGGAATTAGAAATTGCTGGTGGGCCAGAATATTTATTTGAACTAGTAGATTCTGTTGTTACATTTGCGAACTTTAATCACTATGTGACAATTGTTCAAGAACAAGCCGTTTTGCGTCGTTTTCTTTTGCAAATTGAAAAGATTACCGACGATTATAACAAACTTGATATTGGCGACGTTTCCACATTTTTAGGCGCTTCAGAAAAGAAATTGCGTGATATTGCAGAAACGAGAAAAGTTGGTGAATTCCAAGACGCAAAGACTGTTGCTATTAAATTACAAGACGAATTTAAAAACTTGAAGGAATCCTCAACTGATGATTCGGTCACTGGAACACCTACCGGTTTTGTGAGATTAAATCGTTTAACTCATGGCTTCCAAAAAGGTGAATACATAGTATTAGCTGCTAGACCAGGCGTTGGCAAAACCGCTTTAGCGTTGAACCTAGCATACAACGCCGCTGTTAGAAATAAACCAGTTGGCTATTTTTCTCTTGAAATGCCAGCTTCAATGCTTTTCAAAAGAATTATTTCGGCAGAATCTAACGTTCCATTTGAATCATTATTAACTGGTTTTGGTTTGAATAGAAACAATTCTCGATTAAAGCTAGATCAGGCTTGTAAAAAAATCTCAGATTTACATATTTACGTTGATGATACATCAGGACTAAAATTGATGGACTTATGTGCTAAAGTCAGAACTTTGGCAAACCGTGAACCTGATTTGGGTTTGGTTGTTGTTGACTATATCGGACTTGTTGATGCCAACATCAAATCAAAAGGCGATTCAAGACAACAAGAAGTCCAAGTTATTTCTCAAACCTTAAAGAAGCTTGCTCTAGAACTTAAAATACCAATTATTGGCGTTGCCCAATTGAATCGTAAAGTAGATGAAAGACCTGGTGGTGAGCCTATCCTCAGTGACTTACGTGAATCTGGCTCCATTGAACAAGATGCTGATATCGTCATGCTTTTGCATGAACCAAAAATTACTGCTGCTGATGAATCAAAAGATTCTCCACAAGGTAAAAAGAGTATCTTCGAAACTTCAGCAGCAAATGCTGACAAAGCACAACTTCAAATTGCCAAAAATGATGGAGGACCTGATGCTTCAATCGTTAATGTTATCATCGCTAAGAATAGGTCTGGTAAACAAGGACGTGTTCCTCTTTTATTCCGTAAATCATATTGCAAATTTGATTCCCCATCGAGCGAAAGCGAAGAACAATTAGTTGCAATCGACAACGAAAGAGTGAGATTCCTAAGCCACGAATAGATATGAAGTTTTACGTGTTAGAATCTGGATCGAAAGGAAATGCGACTCTCATTGAAAATGAAGGTCGATTTCTTTTGATTGATATGGGCACCGCGCTATGCGTTGTTAAAAACGAATTATCGGAACTCAACCACAACATATATGATGTTGACGCGTTGCTTTTGACGCACAACCATAGCGATCACACTAAGGGCGTTCGCTATTTACCACCGCTCCCAATTTACTGCACCAAGGAAACTTATGATTCTGCAACTGTTGAAAATATCGAACCATACAAATCGTTTAATCTAATTGGATTAAAAATAACCCCAGTTTCCACCTCGCACGACGCTCCAAACCCAGTGGGCTTCATAATTGAAAGCGAAAATGAAAAAATGGTCTATTTGACCGATACTGGTTACATCCCGGAAGAAACATTAAAGTACATGCATAATGCTGATTATTATGTCATCGAATCAAATCATAATTTGAAAAAATTATATCAAACCGATCGGCCTCAATCTCTTAAACTAAGGATTGCTGGTGAACATGGTCATCTATCAAACGAAGATTCAGCATGTTACATGGTTGACTTGGTTGGCGAAAACACCAAAGAAATAGTGTTAGCCCACATCTCCGAAGAAGCAAATACTCATGAATTGGCGCTTCAAGCTTTCACTAAGAAATTTAAAAAATATCATCTTGATTTAAATAAAATTGACATCAAGTGCGCTTTTCAAAATAAGACCGTAAGCGGAGGTGACAAATAATGAACTATGAAGAATGGAACAACCTAGAACAAATTAAAGATCCTGACAATCCCTTTTCTCGTTGCTTTGTCTATCCAGGCGGTCAAGTGTTTTACATTGAATCAGCTTTTTATACCCAGTTAAGCAATTTTAAAGAAATGTATTCAATTAAGGACTTTCAACGCATTGTTAAAAAAATGGCAGAGATAGTTATGGAACGACAAAAAGTCATTTTTACTTATGATTACGAAAACCCCTTAACTCACAAAGAAGGATTTATTTTACTAGAATTTGGCGATGTGGCGGACTCCCTTCGCATATTTATCGAAGATAAATCTCGAGGTTCTGATTATGGAGATTAATCATCATCACTAGAGTACTTTTAGGCGCTTATTTTCTTCCCTGTTTTTTGCAATTTCTTTGGAAAAATACGATAATATCATATGAAAGAAGGCTATAGATGGATATTACAATCATTGGTCTTGGTTACGTTGGCCTAGTCAATGCCGTTTACTTGGCCTCTTTAGGTCATCAAATTTTTGGATATGACACAAATAAGAATAAAGTATCTTTATTAAAACAAGGCGTTGCTACTATTGAGGAACCAAATCTTCAAGAGTTATTATCCAGTAGTCAAAAGAATCTTCGTTTTACAACTAATCACAAAGATGCGATTAGACAAGCAACAACGATCTTTATTTGTGTAGATACCCCACAAAGTGAGGATGGTTCTGTAAACCTAGCAAACTTCTATACTGTGCTTGATACCATTGCGGAAGACGCAATTCAAGATCAAACTATCATCATTCGTTCGACCGTACCAGTTGGAACAAATAAGATTGCAAAAAATTATTTAGAAAACAAAAGCAGCTGTAAATTCGAAATTATATCTTTCCCGGAATTTTTGTCACAAGGATGTGCGGTTGATAACTTAATTCATCCATACAGACTCATTTTTGGAGTAACTAGTCAAAATGGTATTCGCATTTCTAAAGAAATTGCTCAAGCGTTTTTACTTAAGAAAACCCAAGTGATGGTTACCTCGCCTGAAAATGCAGAATTAATTAAGTATGCATCCAATGGCTTTTTGGCCATGAAAGTCTCGTATATCAATAACATTGCTCAACTTTGTGAAAAGGTTGGAGCAGATATTGAAAAAGTTGCGAAAGGAATGTCACTAGACCCACGTATTGGTGATTCTTTCTTAAAAGCTGGAATTGGTTATGGCGGTAGTTGTTTTCCAAAAGACACAAATGGGCTTTACTGGATTGCAAACGATAACTCTATTCCTATGGAATTAATTCGTTCCACTATTCAAATTAACGAATCCCAAGTAGCATTCTTTTTAAACAAGATTTTTAAAAGATTTCGTTCGCTCAATGGATTAGATGTTGCCATTTTAGGTGTCGGTTTTAAAGGCGACACTGAAGATGTTAGAAACTCTCAAGCAACTCCAATTGTGAAAGCACTTCTAGAGAAAAACGCTAATATTATTGTTTATGATCCTCTGGCTATGGATAATTTCCATGCTTTATTCTCAAGACATTCCCATATTAAATATGTAGATTATGCCTTCGATGCAATCAAAGGGGCTGATTTAGTTTTAATCCTTAATGATTGCAAAGAATTCAAAGATTTAAAAGCTTCAGATTTTGTTTCATTTATGAAAAAACCAATTATATTTGATGGACGTAACTTATATAAAATAAGTGATATGGATGGAACCGAATATCATTCTATTGGACGACCATCAACAAATAAAATTAGTTAAAAAAAGCAACCATTTGGTTGCTTTTTAGAATTCGACATTTCTATTTTTTGCCTTTGGCAGGTTTTGTATCGACAGTTTTTACTTCTTTCTTTTGTTGTGGAGCAGTGGTATATTCCGGTTTCAATGTTTTCATTGATAGCCACATAACACGTAAGCCAAGCAAAAGTGGGAACATAATTTGTGAGAACCCTGAGATTAAGAATCCAAGTGCAATTGTTAAAATCGCTGGCGATAAAGTGCACCATGCAGAAATAAGTTGACATTCAAAGATGGTATAGATTCTAAACGGATTGGCTTTTCCACGTGTTAAGACCCAAATCATGAAGCCCATAAA
>CAZLUI010000003.1:19726-71438 GCA_964562705.1 uncultured Staphylococcaceae bacterium | reverse complement strand
AATGAATATCTTAAAAGTCTTTTGCGAATGCACAATATCTCATTTGAAAAACCAAAGGAAATAATCCAATTCGGTTTTTCAGATAATGAAAAAATAAAAACATACATATCTTATTTTGTTGGTAGATACGATATCTTTGCGTATGAATATTATTCAAAAGAAGGCAAAAGAGGTTTTTCTCCAGCTTGTCTGGGCAGAAACAATTTAACAGGTTATTGTCCGAATACATGTAGTGAATGCGTTAACAAACAATATATCGGTATAACAGAAAAGGAAATAAAACGTCATTTAATTGGTAATGATACATTCGGAATATACCCACTGTTAAAAGGAGATTACTGTCGACTACTAGCGGTAGATTTTGATGATGAAGATTATAAAGAAAGCGCCAAAGCATTTTCTAATGTTTGCAATAACCATCATTTAGACAATCTAATAGAAATATCTTCATCAGGATGCGGTGCTCATGTTTGGCTATTTTTTGATAAGCCAATAAAAGCTTCTAAAGTTCGAAGATTAGGAACTTATCTTATTTACGAAGCTATGGATTCATCAAAGGGAATTAATTTTTCTTCTCTTGATAGAATGTTTCCGTCACAAGATTACGTGCCTATAAGAGGATATGGCAACCTAATTGTTTTACCGCTTCAAGGGAGGAAAGCGATCGAGGGAAAGACAGTTTTTGTCGATGAAAACTTTATTCCACATGACATGAAAAATCAAATTAACGTTTTAGCGAGCACAAAGAAGATTTTTGAGGAAGAAGTAGATGCTTTGTTGAGTGAATATAAAGAAGCTGACTTTTTCCCTTTGTTAAACAAAAATGTTCTTAAAAATATTAAACTCAACAGAGATGATTTTTCTAAACAAATCATATTAGTAAAACAAAATGAAATACTTGTTCCTAAAGCAGCATTAAATAATAGGAGTGTTAAATTTATTTATAGATTAGCAAGTTTACCTAACCCTAAATATTATGAGGCACAAAAGAACCGCATATCAGTCTATACAATTCCAAGAATTCAAAAACTTTATCACGAAGATGAATCTTTCATTTATCTTCCGAGAGGGTGTTTTGAAGACTTGGTTAAGGTGCTTAACTTTTTTAGCGTTGAGATAGTTATTAAAGATAAGCAAACTTTGGGAGATATGATAATGGTTTCCTTTAATGGCAAACTTAAGGATTATCAAAAAGACGGTCTTGATAAGTTATTAAAATATGATAATGGTTTATTTGTTGCTCGACCATCATATGGTAAAACAGTTACCGCTATTGCGCTTATAGCTGAATTAAAGTTAAACACGCTTATTATTGTTCCAAATTTAACATTATTGAAACAATGGAAAGATAGATTAAATACTTTTTTAGATGTTGGATACGAGTTTAAAAAAGAAAAAGATAAATTCGGTCAATATAGTGGTAATAAAAAGAAGCTAACAAATATGATTGATATTGCTTGTATTGACTCACTATTAAGCGAAGAAAGTGGAGGAATATTAAAGCAATATGGTGTCATTATTTTTGATGAAGTTCATCATATTGCTGCTTCGACGTATGAACAGGTTGTCAGAAAGTGCTACAGCAAATATTTATATGGTTTTACTGCAACTCCAAAAAGAAGCGATAAAAACGAAAAGATTATTTATAAAACTATTGGCGATATCAGATATCAATATAAAGACGAAGATAGCAATTTTGATAAAATCCTAAAGCCGGAATTTACATATTTTACATATACATCCTTGGAAAAAACAACGTCATATTCTAATATGCTTTCATGTTTGTTGTCTGATGAAGAAAGAAACGAAAGAATTGTTAACGACATAAAAAATGCATACAAAACAAAAAGAAATATTATTGTTCTAACAGATAGGATTGAGCATATAAGTATATTAAAAAATAAACTTAACAATATTAATGATGTTTTTGTAATTAATGGGCAATTATCGAACAGTGAAAAGAAAACGTTTTTTGAGAATATTAAAAAAGCTAAAAAAGGGTTTGTTATTATTTCTACTGGAAAATATATTGGTGAAGGTTTTGATGAAAAGAAATTAGATACACTATTTATTGTTTCGCCATTTAGATGGAATGGAACATTAGAACAATATGTAGGACGCTTGCATCGTGAAAATGAAGATAAAAACGATGTAGAAGTACATGATTATGTTGATATCAATGTCAAGATGTTCGAAAGTATGTATCATGATCGATTAAGAGCGTATAAAAAACTAGGCTACGTTATCAGTGGCGATGAAGTTATTTTTGAAAGAAAAATATATTCAACTTATGACTATAAAGCAAAATTATTTGAGGACTTAATAGATTCAAGGAAAGAAGTTGTTTTTATCATTAACGATTATAACGAAGGAGTGGTAATCGATTTGTTGAACACATGTGGCAATGTAAAGATATTTACTCATAGCAATAAAACAATTGAGCATAAAAATATTTCTGGCTTGTTAAAGACAAATCTTGAAATAAATGCGGTTATAATAGATCAAAAAATATTGTGGTATGGAGGAATTAATCCCTTTAAAACAATTGCATATAATGATTCTATAATGAGAATAAATGACAAATCTATCTGTGAAACTATAATTAAAGAAGCTAAAAAATAGTTTTTGTGTAAATCATTTACGGACATTTTTGCGTTTTACAAACTTTTGTCAGCTAATTTATGATGATTTGTTGATCTCGCCATTCAGTGGTGTGATTTTTATAGTCGGATAATAACTTTACGAGCGAACACGTTCAAATATAGGTAAAAATTAGTGATTTGGATTGGTTCAGTCGGGTCTATTTTAATGCGAACGGCATATTTTCATACTATTATCAGTGTATCGTGTAATTAACACACTATATTATTAATAATATAGTATATACGATTAACACATCTCAAGTTGGGATTATTACAGTAGGAATTATTTGTAGCAAAAATAAATAGGGATTACTACAGTACGTTAAAGACAAAATGCATGAATATGTTCTCGTTTATTGAACATGAAAAGTTCAATAGTAGGGAACTTTTTTGTTTCTCGACCACATATCGTAGTGTACAAGAGATGGTTTTCATCGAATAACAACATTTTTACCATATAAACTACTAGGAGTAATTAATTCGTCTTTAGTTAATCCAAGATATTCATTTCTACTGATATTAATCAAATTGTTTTCACTTTGTTTATAAAGTAATATTTTGTAAGCTAACAACCGAATGTTTTGTTTCTTTTTAAATTCCGTTTCTTTAGAATGGTTGTTATAACCTCTATAAATATACTTATTCGTTCGATATGTCGAAGAATTAAGAGTAGTTAAAAGCAAAAGCTTTTGTTTAATTTCATCTTCTTTATCAATACATAGCAGTTTTGCGAATGTGTAATCTGAAATATAAGAATCAGATTTGTTCAAAAATTGATTAATAAAACCTAACATTTCTGAATTTTTATCACTCAACTCATTAAAAAGCAAATCACTTCTTTTTTTATTCTTCTTTAAAATGTAAGCAAATTCGCAATGACCGTATTTTATTGTCGACTTGTAGAGAATTTCGCTCCTCCTAACAAAACTTTTAATTGTATTTTTATTTAGATTTGGTTTTTTATTTAGTATAGCTGTCACAATTTCAATGGAAATCATTGCTTTGTCGGCAAGCAAGTCTGAAAGAATCGGATTAATAAAAGTTTTTAATTTTTTCATCGCTTGTCTAATAATATTATAATATTTTACTAGTTGCCTATTTATACAATTTGTAAACAAATTTAAAAATGCATCGCAAACCGAAAATAGTATGTGCATTTGCATGTTATAAATGCTTTATTTTTTCTTTATTTTCGTTCCGATACTAACCAAGAAATCGATTGTGTCTTTGATGCTTTCACTGATATAACGCGGATGATAATCTAAGTCTTCAGTTGCTAGATCATGTGAGAACCTTGTTTTTTCATTTAGAGCACTCATGGAATAAGCGGTGAACATTGGTGGTTCATGACGTATCTTCGCATAAAGCTCTGCAAGCGGGGCAATCACATAGACAAATGAAATTGGAAGAACACTTTTGATTGTCTTCCTGCTGATGATATTTGAAGCGATATCTATCAGCTCTTTAATGGTGATGTATCTATTAGATAAGATATAGAAATGATGAAGTGTTGGTCTTACACAAGCTTGATATATTCCATCAGCGACATCACGGACATCTGTCATATCATAACCGCCCTTAACAATTGAGGTTAAACTACCTTGAATATAATCACGGATGACGTTGTTGATATGTCCTTTGCCAAGATGATCATTTGGGCCAATTAGTCCACTTGGATGAACGATGACAAAATCAATCTCATTCTTTAAACAATTTTCATATACGTATTTGGTTGCAAGCGACTTTGTTTTTGCATATTCGCCTTTAACATCATTTGGATCAAACACATGTGATTCATGCATCACTTCATTTTTGAGTGGTTTAATCGCATGAACTGATGAAACATATAATAATTTATGCACTTGATGTTCAATGCAAATGTCGGTCACGTTTTGAGTGCCAACAACATTGACTTGGTACACCTTTGAACTGACACTGCCTTTGATTGATATTAGACCAGCGCAGTGCACAAAAATAATGTCTTTTTGCTTAGCAAATGAAAACATCTTGTCTATATCTTCTTTGTTTGTAATATCACCACGAACAGCGGTTAACTGACCGTCGTATTTCGTGTTATGAGGATAAATATTCTCGTTTGGGAGATATAAGGCAACGACTTCTTCACCTTTTTCAAGCAATAAGGAAATCAGGTTATAACCTAAATGCCCAGAAGCGCCACTAATTAAGAAGATATGTTTGTTCATAGTATTCTCCCCAATCTCATTGTAGTCGATAATCAACGATTAAGTTAATAATTTGCATTTTGTTGCCAAAAAGCACCACTACTAGCGATATGAATACTTATTCATTGTTAATTTTACTAATTGCTTGTAGAATAACAAAAAGATATAATCTTTATAAACAAAATGAGAACTAGCCAAAAAATATACCTTCCATTCAAACGCCTGATTGGCATTTTTGGGTCCCTTATTGGATTAATTGTCTGCATTGCTTTGCTATGGTGGTGGATTATTCCTATTAACGCGATCGTTACTAAAGGTCATCCTTTTTTTGCTCAAGAAAGAATTGGCAAGCATAAAAAAGTGTTCAAGATGATCAAATTCCGTTCAATGAGAACTGATGTGAATCCAAATCTAGCTCCTTCTGATATGAATGAACAATCACAAAAAGATATGAGCACCAAGTTTGGAAAATTCTTAAGAGCTACTTCTATTGATGAAACTCCTCAATTACTAAATATATTAGTTGGTCAAATGGCGTTTATTGGACCAAGACCGGGAAGCGCACATAACGAGGAATTCCTTGTTGAGTGCAGAGAGAAATACACTCCTAATGCTTATGACGTTAAACCAGGTATCAGTGGGTACGCTCAAGTAAAGATGAAACGAGAACACAATCCTGAATTTAAAGCTAAATGGGATTCCGAATACGCCAAAAGAATGAATTTCTTCTTTGACTGTGGAATCTTCTTTTATACAATGTTGAAACTGTTTGGAGCAGTAAAGGGGAGATAGAGGTTCGAAGATGAAAAAATATCATATTGGTTATACGGCTGGAACATATGATCTGTTTCATATTGGCCACCTAAATGTTATTAAATCCTGAAGTTCTAGTAACATATAACATACATTCCGGTAGCAAGTCTTCTAATAAACTTGGATTAATCAAATATATGCATAATGTTTATCATAAAACCCAAGGTATCAACTGCTTGAAGAGCTAGTTTTATGTGGTTCGTTGGGCTTTCTATGGCAAGAAGAAGTATCGAAACGTCAAATAAAATAAAAATAGAAGAAATGTGCAGTAATTGCACTTTTTCTTTTGCTTTTTATAAATACCTTATATAATAAAGCCAAATGAGGTGTAAATATGACACTAAAAGAATTACGCAAAAATTACAATTTAACCCAAAAGGAAGCTTCTGATATTGTTGGCATGTCTTTAAGAACATATGTTTCTTATGAACAAGATGAATTAAAAGCTGATCAACTTAAACTTGAAAGAGCAAAAGAAATATTGATGGAATATGCTTCAAAAGATACTTCTATCTTGAAAGATAAGATTCTTCTTATTACCGGTGGCACAGGATCATTTGGCCATGCGGTGGTAGATAGATTCTTAAATACCGATATCAAAGAGATACGCATTCTCTCTCGTGATGAAAAGAAACAAGATGATATGCGCAAAGCTTATAACAATAGCAAACTCAAATTTTATATTGGCGATGTTCGTAACCTAGATAGCATCATCGATGCCTTTAGAGGTGTTGATTATGTTTTCTCTGCTGCAGCATTAAAACAAGTTCCATCATGTGAATTCTATCCAATGGAAGCTGTTAGAACTAACGTTATCGGTTCAGACAATGTTATTACTGCTTGCGTTCGCAACAAAGTAAAGAAGGCGATCTTCCTTTCAACTGATAAAGCAGCATATCCAATCAACGCGATGGGCATATCTAAAGCTTTGATGGAAAAGAACGTTGTTGCTAGAAGTCGACAACTTCTTTCAGGTGATACCACTCTTTGCTTAACTAGATATGGTAATGTCATGGCCAGTAGAGGTAGTGTTATTCCTTTATTCTTAGAGCAAATTAAAGAAGGCAAGGCAATTACTATCACCAATCCTGATATGACAAGATTCATGATGACACTTGATGATGCGGTTAATTTAGTGCTCTATGCTTTTGAACACGGTCAACAAGGAGACTTGTTTGTTCAAAAGGCTCCAGCGGCCACTATTGAGACACTAGCTAGAGCAATCATTGAATTAACTGGCAGTAAAACTGGAGTGAGTTATATAGGCACTAGACATGGTGAAAAACTTTATGAAACCTTAGTAACCCAGGAAGAAATGCTCAAGTCAATTGATCTTGGTAACTTCTTCTGCATCAAAGCGGATAACCGTGACTTAAACTACGATAAGTATTTCTCAATGGGCAACAAGAAACTTAACATTGGGGATAGCTATACATCTCACAATACTGGCCGATTAGATGTCGAAGGTATGAAAGTTTTGCTCAAGAAACTTGAGTTATTCGGTGGACCAGTAAAACAACATGACTAGGAGGAAAAACTATGTCATTCAAAGATAATGGAAAGATTAAATTATTAATCATCGTTGGAACAAGACCAGAAATCATTCGTTTAGCGTCAGTTATTAATAAGTGCCGTGAATATTTTGATACTCTGCTCGTTCATACCGGTCAAAATTATGATTACAACCTCAATCAGGTATTCTTTAAAGAACTCGGAATCAAAGATCCGGATATTTATCTAGATGCAGTTGGCAAAGACCTTGGTGAAACCATGGGCAATATCATTGCCAAATCCTATCAAGTGATGGTTGAAACTAAGCCTGACGCTGTATTGGTGCTCGGTGACACCAACAGTTGTTTATCAGTTATCGGAGCCAAACGTCTTCATCTTCCAATCTTCCATATGGAAGCTGGCAATAGATGCAAAGACGAATGTCTTCCAGAAGAAACTAATCGTCGTATTGTCGATATCATTTCGGATGTCAATCTTGCTTATAGTGAGCATGCGAGAAGATATCTTGCAGATTGTGGTCTTCCAAAAGAAAGAACCTATGTTACTGGTTCTCCAATGGCAGAAGTATTAACAAATAATCTTGGAGCGATTAAAGGTAGTGACATCTTGTCTAAACTTCATCTTGAAAAAGGTAAGTATATTCTTTTAAGCGCTCACCGTGAAGAAAACATTGATACAGATAAGAACTTCTATTCTCTTTTTAACGCGATTAACAAATTAGCGGAAAAATATAATATGCCAATCGTTTATTCTTGCCATCCACGAAGCAAGAAGAAACTAGAAGAGACTGGCTTTAAGCTAGATAAGAGAGTCATGATGCATGAACCTTTAGGTTTCCATGAATATAACAATCTTCAAATGAATGCCTATGTGGTTGTATCTGATTCAGGCACTCTTCCAGAAGAGAGCAGTTTCTACGCTTCTATTGGTTCACCAATCGCCGCTGTTTGCATTAGAACTAGCACCGAAAGACCAGAAGCATTAGACGAAGCTTGTTTTGTTCTTGCAGGAATCGACGAGAAGAACCTTCTTCAAGCAGTCGAAGTAGCAGTAATGAACAAATCAGCGTGCCATCCTGTTGCTAACTATATTGAAACTAATGTATCTGATAAGGTTGTTAAGATTATCCAATCATATGTTGGAGTAGTTAATAAAATGGTTTGGAGAAAAGAATAACAATGAATATTCTTGTCACTGGAAGCAATGGTTTTATCGGTAAACACACGTGTCTTGCTCTTAAACGCAAAGGACATGATGTGCTAAGTTTTGATATTGATAAAAACGATGTTGATTTAAAAGAATATATTTCACAAGCAGATTTTATTATCCATCTTGCAGGAGTGAACCGTCCTTTAACAAATGAAGAATTTTATGACGGGAATACAAACTTCACTAAGAAGCTTGTTGATTTTATCAAAGAATCAAAAAGAAACATCCCTTTAATTATGTCTAGTTCGACTCAAGCTGAACTTGATAATGACTATGGCAAATCTAAAAAGATGGGTGAAGATTATCTTCTCTCTTCCGGATTAAAAGTATATGTCTATCGCTTGTCAAATGTCTTTGGCAAGTGGTGCCGACCAAATTATAATTCTGCTTTAGCGACTTTCTGTTATAACATTGCTCATGACCTACCAATTGTAATTCGTGATCGAGACTACGTTGTTCATTATAACTATGTGGATGATATTGTTAGTGAATTCTTAAGAGTTATAGAACAAAGTAATCATCAAGGTTCTAAAGATATTCTAAGTGTTTTTCCTATATATGATTGTTCATTAGGAAAACTAGCTGATTTGCTGATTTATTTTAAGAAGGAAATTGAATCGATTCGTCATCTTCCTTTGTTGCATGATGAATTCGAACTTAAATTATTCAAGACTTTCTGTGACTATTTGAGTGATGAAAATTATACATATAATTATGCAGTTGATAACCGTGGCTCTTTTGAAGAACTATATAAATCTAAGAAGTATGGACAAATAAGTGAGAACATTGCCTATCCAGGCATCACCAAAGGTGGACATTATCACACTTATAAACAAGAAATTTTCTATACAGTTATTGGCGAATCACGAATTAGACAACGTAATATCAAGAATAATGAAATGTTGGATGTCGTTGTTAATGGAAATAAACCAAGCCTTGTGAACATCATTCCTAACTACACTCATGAGATAACAAATATTGGAAACACCAATTCAATTACCATTATGTGGATTAGTGAAATATTTAATCCAGAAACTCATGATACATACAAAGAAGAGCTTTAAAAATATATTTTGGGCTGCATTAGATAAGTAATGGCAGCTTTTTCAAATGTCATAAAGCGTTGATTATGCTAACATAATAACTTGAGGTTATATTATGCAAGCATTAATGTTAGCAGCAGGGATGGGGACTCGCCTTGCTAAATGGACTAAAAACAATACAAAATGTATGGTTGAGATCGATGGGGTCAAATTAATTGATCGCGCTATCGAGGCCGTAAAACTAGCTGGAATTAAAAAAATGATTTTAGTTATCGGCTATCAAGGACAAAATTTAAAAGATTATATTCTTTCAACACATAAAGATGATGACATTGAATATGTTTTTATTGAAAACAGTGTTTTCAAAACCACAAACAATATTTATTCTTTCTTTTTAGCCAAAGAAGAACTTTTTAAAGATGACACAATCCTTTTAGAAAGTGATTTAATTTACGAACCAAGAATTATCAAAGAAATGGTGGAAGCACCGGAAAAAGATATTGCCGCTATCGCTAAATACAAATTGTGGATGGATGGGACATGCGTGACTGTTGATAACAAGATGAATATCAACGCTTTTGTTGAAAAAAGCGAAATGAAGAACAGCAAAATAACGCATTATTACAAAACGGTTAATATATATAAGTTCTCAAAAGAATATTTAAAAAATTTCTATCTGCCATTCTTAGAAGCCTACATGAAGGCTTATGGCTTTGGTTCGTATTATGAAACTACTTTAAAAATGATTTGCCAGCTTAAAAAAGGTGGCATTAAAGGTTTTGATATCAAAGATACACTTTGGTATGAAATTGATGATGGCCAAGACCTAGACATTGCTACTATTTTATTTTCAAGAGGTTCGAGAAGATACGACTTATTAATGAGCAAATTTGGTGGTTTTTGGCGATACCAAAACTTTATTGATTTTTGCTATCTTGTCAATCCATATTTTCCTCCTAAAGCCATGGTCGAAAAAATGCAGCACGAATTCCCAACTCTTTTAGGCCAATACCCTTCCGGATTAGCGGTGCAAAATATGAATGCCGAACGTCTTTTTAAAGTTGATAAAGAATACATTCTTGTTGGCAATGGGGCCGCTGAATTAATCAACGCTCTTGGTCATATATTTAACGGAACTATCGCCGTGAATTTGCCAACATTCAATGAATACGTTCGTTGTTTCTCTCATAGTTCAATCATCGAGATCAACAATTCTCTCAACGACTACGCTCTTAACAAAGAAACTATCAAAAAAGCCTTAGATAAGGCTGATTGTGTTTCTATCGTAAACCCTGATAATCCTAGTGGATTTATGTTTGATAAAGCAGACATTATTGATATTGTCGAATATGCGAAAGAAAAAAATAAAATGATTATTATCGATGAAAGTTTTGCTGATTTTGCTCAAAGCAAAAGAAGATACACTCTCTTCGATAACGAATTTATTACGAACTTTCCTAACGTTGTTCTTGTTAAGTCTATTTCCAAATCATTTGGTGTTCCTGGATTAAGACTTGGAATATTAGCGTCATCCAATCAAAAATTACTCAAAGATTTAAAAAACGACATGCAAATTTGGAATATAAATTCATTTGCAGAATACTATCTACAAATATATCAATTGTACGCTGATACATATCTACATTCTTGTGACTGCATAGCAAAAGAAAGAACGAGAGTTATTAAAGAACTATCCGATATAAAAAGCATTAAAATATATCCTTCAGAAGCTAATTATCTTATGATCGACTTAGGTAATCGCAGTTCTTATGATTTCTGCGTCAAGATGCTAGATGAATCTAATTTAATAATCAAAGATTTATCAACTAAAAGATTTTTTGAAGGTCGCAATTTTATTAGAATTGCTATTAGAGACGAACACGATAATAATATTTTGATTAATAAATTCAAAGAAGTTCTTAATTAATATTTTAGAATTACATTTTGTCTTTTCTTTGCAAATGGGACTAGTTTAGTTTTTAGTGTGTTATTATTTACATAATATCGAAGAGGTAATTACATGCTTGAAATCATTCTTACTATTCTGGTGTCCATTGTTTTAGCAGTTTTAATTGTTTTTATCGCTCTTTTCTTAATAAGAAAGCCTGTAGTTAATAATGAAACAGCTCTTGATTTAAAAGAGATTGGAGCCTTATCAAAACAGATTGAACTGCTCTCAAAAGAAATCAAAGGCGATGTTCAATTGACCATTGCTACTGAGATGGCTAAGCTCAATGGTGAAGCAGTTAAGAATAGTGAGACAAATAACAGCAAGCTTGAAAGATTTCAAAAGAATATCAACGAGACTTTAAATAATAGATTTGATGCGGTTAACAAACAAATTGCTGATAAGTTACAACAAATCAACCAAAAGGTTGATGAGAAACTAGCGGAAGGTTTTAAAGGCACAACTGAGTCGATGGCGCAGGTGAGAGAAAGACTTCAGGCTATTGACGCTGCTCAAAAGAATATTGAAAACCTATCTAAAGATGTGGTTTCTTTAAAACAGGTATTGGAAGGAAACCAAACAAGAGGGCAATACGGCGAATACCAATTAAGTATGGTGTTGCATAATGTCTTTGGCGACACGACTGGTTGCTATGAAGAGCAATACACTCTTAAGAAAACAAAAGATGGCAATAACGTGCGCGCGGATGCGGTAGTTTTTATGCCTGAACCAAATCGCTTGCTCTGCATCGATTCCAAGTTTCCTTTTAAAGATTATTCGCGTGTATTCGAAGTAGAAAGCCAAGAAGAAAAAGACAGATTAACAAAAGAATTCTCATCTAGTGTTAAGAGACATATCACTGATATTAAAGATAAATACATTGTTGAAGGAAAAACCGCTCCAGAAGCTTTGATGTTTATTCCTAATGATGGTGTGTTTGCTTTTATTCATCAATATTGTCGTGATGCGGTGGATTACGCTAGAGAAAAGAAAGTAGTTTTGACTTCGCCTAGCACTCTTCCTGCAATTTTAGTCACCATCAATTCAGTTCGCATTCAAGTTGAACGGGCTAAAAATGTTGAACTTATCAACAAACAACTACAAAAACTAAGTAAAGATTTTGAAATGTTTGGCCGAGAATGGACTAAATTCTCCGACGCTTTAGACAAGACTACAAGACAACGAGAACAGCTCGATCATCGTGTCGATCGAATATCAAATAATTTTGACGCGATAAAAACAAGCGATGAGATATCTAGTCAAACGGATAGCGGTGAAGAGCACGTAACAATTAACGAATTAGATGAGATTGAGTAATAATTTGAATGTATCTTTTCTAGTTGTTTTTCTAAAAACATCTAATTTATAATTAAAGTAACAGGAAGGAATTTTATTCATTTGAATAAAATTTTCTAAAGTTGTTTTGTGCTTAGCTGCTACAGCCATGCTAGGCGGTTGCGCAAAGACAGTTACACCAGAAGAAGCAAAAAAATCAATTGCTACTATGAAGATTGAAGATGTCAAAGCTACTTCAGGTGAAATGACCATGAAAGTTGAAAAACTCTCTGGCGAAGGTTCTTATGGTAAGCAATTAATAGCTTTGTCTGCCACCGTTGGACTCGTCGAAGGTGCTGAAAAGAAAACTGAAATCAAGGATTTGTCAGATTATTTCCTCACTGTAGAGGCTATTGATTCTGCCGTTGCTCTTATGGGAGACAAATTAGTCATCAAACAAGATGGAACGGCATTTTCATTTTCTGGCAGTTATGAACAATCAGTAACAGCTGAAGATTCAGATTTTGATATTGCTTATTCAGTTGCTGTTTCTCAAGAAATCAGTTACCGTGCTGATGGCTTGCCATCTTCATCATTTTCCAAACAGAAAATGACATTTGGTGATGCTGATACATTAGAACTAAATCTTTCAGCTAGCTTCAGCTGGATTGAATAACTAACTTCTTCAAACAAAACCGGGCAGTTCACTGTTCGGTTTTTTTGTATACTTTGTTGTATATTAAAAATAATCTAAATGTGCTATCATTTATTAACGACAATTACTTTGTCATTGAATTTATAAGTTGGAGATATGATTTATGATTACTATTGACCAAAAAATAGCTGAATTCTTTAATAACAATTTTGGTTTAGGAGGAGAGTGGCCTTGGGGTAACCTTCTTCTTTGCGTAATTGCTATTTTTCTTTGTGTTGTCTTATGCGGTGCTGTTGGTTTTGAAAGAGAAAAACGCGGTCGTAGTGCAGGGCTAAGAACTCACCTTCTAGTTGGTGTTGGTTCATGCATGATTATGATCGTATCCATTTATGGATTTCCTTACACTATGACCTACACGACAAATGCTGCTGGCGTTATTCAATCTACTCGTGACGCTGCAAGATTAGCTGCTCAAGTTATTGCTGGTGTCGGTTTCTTAGGTGCTGGCGCAATCATTCATAACAACGGTGGAATCAAAGGTTTGACTACTGCTTCTACAATCTGGCTTGTCATGGCGATAGGCTTATGCTGTGGCTCAATGAATTTCATTCTTGCTATCGGTGGCACATTTGTAGTGATGGTTGTTCTTATTTCCTTCCGTCGCATTGAACGAATTATTACCAAACAAAATCCTTTGCTTATCATGCTTGTTCCAAGTGATATCTCAGTGATGACTATCTTGCTATCGGTCGCTAAAGATAACGGCTGTTCAGTCGCTGATGTTACTAGCCAAATCGTTAAAGATGGTGGTGGTTCGAAGATTGAAGTCATCTTCAAACTATCTCCAGAAACTGCCAAGGAAATTGATATTGACAAGGTTGTTGAAGATCTATCAGACAAAACAAAAGCAGTCTCTATTCAAGTGCTTAACCATCATTAATTATGTTGATGAGACAACCTTAAATGGTTGTCTTTTTATTTGGAATAACTAAAATATAAGTATGAAAATAATCATTCGTATTATTGCGATTCTTGGAGTTTTGGTTTCAACGATAATGATGTTTATTTCGTTCACCAGCGATGAAAGCCTCCATACTGCTTTTTATGTTTTTGAAAATTTATTAATTGATGAAAAACTAGATGGTTTTAAGATTGTGCAATTATCTGATTTCCATAATCATAGTTTAAATTATTCAAATGGTTATCTTCCTAAATTAATTAAAGATGAAGACCCTGATATCATTGTTTTAACTGGTGATTTTGTTGATCAATTTACACATAAACATAATTTATCAAATCTAGAAATGTTATTTAATGAATTAAGTGATTATCCGATTTATTATGTGCCTGGAAATCACGAAGCTTATGCTGCTAACGTGGAAGATTTCTTTGATTTGCTTGATTCTTTTTCAAATATACATAATTTGACAGACAAGAATGAAAAAATAATGTTTAATGGTTCTTCATTTAACCTATCTGGCATTCATGACCCATATTTAAAAGGTGTTAACAAACTTGATAATGACAATGAAAATATGAGAGTAATGGAACCCACTGTGAAGGCGTTAAGAGATAAACTCGACGATAAACTTTCAATCCTTCTTGCCCATCGACCTGGAATGATGGATTTATATGCAAAATACAACTTTGATTTAGTGTTTAGTGGCCACACCCATGGTGGACAAATCAATCTTCTTCCTGTTTTTAAATACCAAAGTGGTGAATATAAGAAAGATAATACAACTTTGATTGTATCTAATGGGATTGGTTCAAATGGCAAATTTCCAATTCGCTTTAATTCACCGATGCAACTAGTTAGTCTCACATTTAAAGCTCGATAATCTTTTATGCGTGCGTAAATGTGTTGATATATGGTAAACTTAACACGTTAACAATTCTATATGAACAAAAATACTGATTCCAAAATTGAAAAACAAAGCGTTGATGAATTAACTTCTCTAGATAAAAAGGAAGAAAAGCCTGAAAAAAAGAAGCATCCAGCCTTAAAGTTTTTGGTGTATTTCGCCATAATTATTATCGCAACAGGGTTAGCTTTATTTTTCTCGTTATACCAAGACTTTGATGGTGTTATTGCTGCCTTATCAAAGGCAAGCATCGAATACCTTTTAATTATTGGTGGTTTAGTAGCTCTTTCTTATTGCATTGATGCTTTCATTATTTTTGTTTTCTCGCGTCTATATACTCGTAATTACAAATTCCATCAAGGTTTAGCAACGTCGATGGTTGGGGCATTTTATAGCGCGGTGACGCCAGGCTCTAGTGGCGGGCAGGTCATGCAAATATACACGATGAAAAAGCAGGGAGTGGAAACTTCCAACGCCGCTTCTATCATGATCATGAGTTTTATTGTTTACCAAATAGCTTTGATTATCATCGGCCTCATCAGTTTATTCTTTTCCGCTGGTGAACTTATATCTACGATTGGTACTTTTAATATTGTTTGGGGCAACAATACCATTCATATCCCAGCAATTCCTTTGACAATTGCAGGCTTTTTGTTGAATTTATTTGTTATCGTTGGTTTGTTCTTGATGTCATATTCTCATAAGTTCCACAACTTTATTATGCATTATGGGATTGATTTTCTCGCCAAATTACATATTTTGAAACATCCAGAAGAAACGCGTGAAAGCCTTCGCATTCAAGTTGAAAACTTTAAGATTGAACTTAGACGTTTGTTGTCAAATATTCCAGTTTTGTTATTAGTATTTGTTTGTTTCTCTTTAATTTTAATTATTAGATTCTCTATTCCTTTCTTTGCAGGTTTATGTCTTGATGGATATGGCTATCGTTTAAACATTGATGGTACCTTGATGACAAGTGCTATTTTAGATAATGTTGGTAATGTGATTGGCCAAGCTCCGATTATGTCCACTGGTGGCGCAAACATTGAAAGTTTCTGGCAATCAGTTTTCCTTGGTTCATATCACCAAATGGCTACTGGTTTGATTCCGCTTCCAGGTGCTGCTGGTATCTCCGAATATTTCTTTAACATTATGTTTCAAAATTATTATGTGTCTCAACAGGTGACTTCTGCGGCTCAGATTATTTGGCGTTTTTCAACATTCCATATTGTCATTCTGATCTCTGGCATTGTTTCAGCCACATATCGCAGCTCACCAAAGAACGAAATTCGTCATGCCAACCGCAAGACATTCGTTACTATGCAACTTGAAACATACGAATTACGTAAAGCCAGCGCTGACACAATGTTTGAAACAGCATCTTTATCTAGACAAGATGTTCAAATGAAATTGAAATCCTTGGGTAAGAAAAATACTGGTCGTTTTAGCGAAGATTTTGCCGAAGAGAAAAAGAAAGACAAGAAACCTAAGGAAGTTAAGCCTAAAAAGGTTGTCAAAAAAGAGAAAAAGAAAGTTAATACCGAAGAAGAACGTTGGGACTCGATTGATACAGGAGGCGATGATTAATGCGTATCGCCTTGTTCACAGATACCTTTCCACCTGAGATTAATGGCGTTGCGACTTCTTGCAAATCATTGCACGATATTTTAGTCAAAAATGGTGAAGAAGTTTTGGTTGTTACAACCAATCCTTTTTCTAATAAAGTAACTTGCGAAGATAATATCGTTCGTATACCTGGCCCTGAATTAAAGAAAATGTATGGCTATCGTATGGCAGGAATTTATTCTAGCAAAGCAATGAAATACATCAGAAGATTTCAACCAGAAATTATCCATATCCAAACCGACTTTGGGATTGGGATATTTGGCCATATGGCCTCTAATATGCTGAATTGCCCATCTATTTATACCTATCATACAATGATGGAAGATTATACCTATTATGTTACGAAAGGTCATTTTGATCGTTTAGGAAAACACTTGATGCGTTCCTATTCAAAATCAACAATTTCCCATTGTGATGGTTTTATTACTCCATCCACGAAAACAAAAGATTATTTAAGGCGTATAGGCATCGATATTTATGCGAATGTTATTCCAACTGGAGTCGATTTCTCTAAGTTTGATCAAAGCAAACTAGATCAAAATAAAGTCAGTATGTTAAAAGAGAAATATGGCATTAAAGAATCTACTTTCACCTTATTATCTTTAGGACGTATCGCTAAAGAGAAAAGCATCGACTTTTCGATTTCATGTTACGCTGCATTTCTCAAACAACACCCAGAAATTGATAGCAAGATGGTCATTGTTGGCAAAGGCCCCGATGTCGATGATTTGAAAAAACTTGCCGATAGTTTAAAAATCAAAGACAAAGTTATCTTTACTGGTCCATGCTCTCCTAGTGAAGTTCAATATTATTACACTCTTGGGAAAGCGTTTGTTTCTGCTTCCTTAACTGAAACTCAAGGATTGACATACATGGAAGCTATGGCTGCTCATTTATATGTTTTAGCGCGTTATGACCATAATCTTCTCGATGTCATCCAAGAAGGAACAACTGGTTTCTTCTTTGAAAATGAAGAAGAATTTACTGATAAGCTATATAAGGTTTATCAACTTTATATTAACAAGAATATGGAAATGCTCGATCAAGCATTAAAATCAATTGATCACTATTCAATTGAGACTTTCTATAAAAGAATTATCGGAGCGTACAAACATGTCATCAAACAATGTTGGTAAACAAATAACCGATATTCACATTGGCCAAAAGAAGGTCATTATCAAATTTCTCGATGGCAAGATGGATTTAACTTTAAATGCCTACACCGAATGCCGTTTGTTTAAGAGCAAAATATTAACTAGAGCCGATATTGATAAAATCAACGCCTTAAACGAACTTGATATTTATCAAACATACGCGAAGAAGCTTCTAGCGGCCTCATATCGAAGCGAAAATTATATTCGTGAGAAACTGAAGGCTAAAGGAGCAAAACCGCGTCAAATTAACGAAGTAGTAAAGCAATTAAAGCTTTATTCACTGATCGACGATAAGACTTATTTAAAAGAATTGCTCAACCTTGCTTCTTATAAACATTTTGGAAAAACCAAAACTATTGCCTTTTTAAAACAAAAAGGAATTGAAGTCCCACTTATTAAGACTGTTGTATTTACAGAAAATAGTGAAGAAAAGAAGGCAATGGAACTACTGCCTGCGTTAGAAAAGCGGTTTTCAAAGTATTGTCACCAAGGAATGAAAGACCATGTCTATGCCGCTCTTATCCGAAACGGATTCTCAAATGAGATTGCAAAACGATGCGTAGAAACCTTAAAATCTATTGATTCTAATGAGGAATTAGAAATATTAAGGAAAGATTATATAAAAATCTTCCGCAAATATCTTCGCAAATATGAGCCAGATGAGAGAAATCAAAAGATAGTTAATTATCTCATGCAAAAGGGATATCGATATAAAGACATTATTAAAGTAAAAGGAGAAATGTTAAATGAAAGTTGAATGGATTAAAGATTTAAAGGACGGACAACATGTCCATGATGAATTTATTGTTGCCAATGTTAATAAATGCACAAGTGATAAAGGAAAAATATATTTGAACATTATTTTACAAGATAAAACAGGCTCAATCTCCGCTAAAAAGTGGGAAGTAACAGACCACGACTTATCAATTGTTCGTCCAGGAAAAGTTCTGGCGGTGGAAGGCGAAGTAAGCTCCTACAAAGGAATCTTACAATTTAAAGTCTTAAATGTTGAAGAAACCATCAATGAATTAGTTGATATTTCAAATTTTAAAAAAGTTTCTCCTATTCCTTTGAAGGAATTGGAAGAACGTTTAGCAAAACATATTGCTTCATTAAAAGATCCTGATGTTGCTATTATTACCAAGACAATTATTGATCACTTTTATGATAAATATGTTACTTACCCAGCCGCAGTAAAAATTCACCATGAATTTGGCAGCGGAATCATTCATCATTCTGTCGTTATGGCAGATGTTGCCGATGCCGTAGCAAAATGCTACCCACAAGTTGACCGTGACATACTTGTCGCTGGAGCTTTGATGCATGATATTGGTAAGACTATTGAATATGAAGATCTTCCAGTTCCAGAACAAACCGTCGAAGGTAAACTGATTGGTCATATTTCTCTTATGTATGCTGATTTTAAAAAGATAGTTGATGAACTCAATATCAAATCGGAAGTACCTTTACTTCTTGAACATATGATTTTATCCCATCACGGGGAACTTGAATTTGGCTCACCAGTGCAACCAAGCACAAGAGAAGCATTGCTTCTTTCAATGATTGATATGATAGATTCTCGCATGATGGTGCTCGATAAAGCCTATGCAATTGTTTCACCAGGTGAATTTACTGAAAGACTTTGGGCAATGGATAATGTTAGCTTCTATAAACCAAAAGAAAGATAATTAATTAAATGAAAATTGGAATTTTGGGCGCTGGAACATGGGGCAGCGCTTTAGCTAATGCTTTTGTGGATAAACACGAGGTGACTTTATGGTCTCGTTTTGATAGTGAAGTAGATTTGCTAAACAAGACTCACACTCATAAAAATCTACCTGGAGCAGTTTTATCGGCTAAACTAAAATTCACTTCTTCTTTGGAAGAAGCGATTAAAGGAAAAGATATTATCATTTTCGCTGTACCATCAATTTATGTTAGAGAAACCGCTAAAATCGTTAAACCTTTTATATCCGAAAAACAAATCATTGTCGATGTTGCTAAAGGTTTAGAAGAAGGCAGTTTAATGACTTTATGTGAAGTTATTAAAGATGAGATTGGTTCACAATATCATGTCGTTGCCTTATCTGGTCCAACTCATGCGGAAGAAGTGTCAATTAAACTACCGACCTTGATAGTTGCTGCGACAGAAGAAAACGATATTGGCAAGAAAGTTCAAAAAGCTTTATCGCTTCCATATATGCGTATTTATGTTAATAACGACATTAGGGGCGTGGAACTTGCTGGTGCGCTCAAGAATGTTATTGCTCTTGCTAGTGGCATCTCTAGCGGCCTTGGATATGGCGATAACGCTAAAGCAGCGATTGTTACGCGCGGATTAGCAGAGATTACTCGCCTTGGTGTTGCTTTCGGTGGGCAAGAAAGAACTTTCTCAGGATTAGCGGGAATTGGTGATATCGTCGTTACATCTACATCACCTCATTCTCGAAATAACAAAGCTGGATATTTACTAGGTCAAGGTTATTCTCTTGATGAGACCTTAAAAGAAGTGGGCATGGTTGTTGAAGGAATCAACTGTTTGAAAGCAGCAAAAGAACTGGCAGACAAATTAAAAATCGAAATGCCAATCGTTAATGCAGTATATTCAATTATCTTTGAAGATGTACCACCAAAAGATGCAGTTAACGCTTTGTTTGCGCGTGATCTGAAAGCTGAATGAATTAATATTGTAATTAAAAATTAAAGGGTGCCTCTCGGCACCCAATTTTTTATAAGCCTCGTTTGATTTCTTCAGCCAGCGTTGGCAAAGATAATTCGTTAGCTTTAGGATTATCTTTCATGGTAATTTGAAATCCTTCGCCAGAGATATAACGCGGAATAACGTGAACATGGAAGTGCTTGACGCTTTGTCCAGCCTCTTCATTGACATTTGACAAGATATTAACTCCTTTAGCGCCGAGCATCATAATTTGGGCTTGTCCAATTCTTTGGGCAACGTCCATAACTTTGTGCATTATTTCTTTTGGCGCGGTTAAGAAATTATCATAATGGGCTTTGGAAACCACTAAAGTGTGACCAACTGTGGTTTGCGAAATATCAAGGAAGGCAACGACATCATCGTCTTCGTATACTTTGCTTGAAGGTAGTTTGCCTTCAATGATCTTACAAAAGATGCAATCATTTTTACTCATATCGATTTTTCTTCTTTCTTTATAAAAGGAGGATAGCATAGCTACCCTCCGATTAGTTAATTAATCTTCAAACAAATCTGGATATTTCTCTTTGAAGTAATCGTAGATTGATGAATCGTGATACATAACAGAATACTTTTTAATGTATGAAGCATAGGCGTTATTGACATAAGCGTCTTTAGTGCCGAGTGTGTCTGCGAGTTCGCGAGCAATTGATTCGGTGAAGAGAACGCCTTCCTCACTACGTTTAGTAACGTATGATTGTTGTCCATCAATATTTAATTTTGAAGTAGAAACAGCTTCCTCAACTTCAATGAGATAGAAACTGCCATCGTTATAGATAATGTAATTATGATTATCTCCAGTTTCGGATGTGGCAGGAGTTAAATAGTAATGACCATTAACATAACGAGTATAGTCTGTTGATTTATAAACATATGTTGCTTCATCAACGTGATCAAGTTCGCTTGAAACATTGATGTTGAATAAACGATTTCTGATTGCATCAGGCAAATCGGTTAAGCCACCATTTTTGACGTACCAACCATCGGTTGTGTAGTCGACAAGAGCCATATCAGCAAGTTTAATCTTGAGGCCTTTTTCTTTGGTGTAGGCAAAACTATTTGTAAATTCAGATAATGCAGCAACTGCTTCATCACTTGCGTAGCGGTTACCTTCGTCAATCTTATTGTATTTTTCAATTAATTGACCATATTGAGTACCTTCGAAGTAATGATAAACAACAGAGTCGATTGTGACTGTTGTTTCACTTAAGCCACAGCTTGTTAATAATGCTTTTTCAGCGGCGTCACATTCAATGACTGTACCGTCAGCATTTAAACCGTGGAAACCTCTCCAAGCATTGGCAACTGTTTCTAAATCGATTGGTTGATTACCATCAATATATGTTGTTGCGTATGCGTTTAGAAGTAAATCAGGGAGATTTTTGTATTTCTCATCGCGGGTCAACTTGATCATATTTACTTTACGACCATAAGCTCTTCCAATTGTGGAATAGTTGTTGTCGAGTAAATATTGTTCAACGATTTTGTCTTTATAGACAGTGCGGATGATTCTTCTTGCGATGTAGTCATCGTAACGACCATCGTCTAAGTGAATGAATGCTGAAACATCTTCTTTTTTAAGTTCTGGGGTTAGGTAACCTTCAAACCAATCAGTTTTAGTGATATCAACATTATATAACTCAGCGTAGTGGGCGTAGGCTAATCTTTGTTCAAAGAATTTTCCAGTATCGTTATTATATGACTTGGAGATGATTTCATTGTAGAAGACTTCGTTAATCTTTTTAGTGAGGCTTTCAAAGAAAGCTTGTAATCTTTCTTTTTGAACTTCGTCAACAGATTTACCAAATTTTTCTGCTAAGTATTCATCTTCAGTTTTATCACCGACTTTACCATCACGGACGTAAGCGCCCTTGTGAGCAGCGATAAAAGCTTTAATTTTAGCATCATCATCTTCAATGACTAGAGATTTAATCTCTGAGTATTTGCCGAATTGGTCTTCGGCGATAATGTTCATAAAGTTACTTAAGACATCATCAGTCTTACCACTGACTGAACCATCATAGATGGTGCCCATGAGGTTTTCGTAGACATCAACTTTAGCTTCATCACCATTTACGATGACGGCGTCGTTATAGTTTTCTGGCAAAGCTTCGATTGAATCACAGCCACCTAGGACTAGAACAGATGATAAGGCAAAGATAAATGCCAAGCCTTTTTTAGCGGTTTTTGTTGTCATAGCATTGTCCTCCATCAATCCAATCAGCACCTGTGTGTGTGGCAAATCCAATAGCACAAGCTTCTGGAATTAGTTTAGATCTTTCACTTTCTTGAACCTTGAGAGTCTCAATATATGAATCCCAAGTCTTTTCCCAACTAATTTTTTCATCAAATTCGGATTTGACTTTTGCGCTGTCAATCCATTTATTAATCGTTTTTTCTAAGTCTTTATCTTTAAAAGAGATTTTCTCTTCTTCAAGATATTTAGAATAGATGAACTTATTCAAATTGGAATCAAAGTTTTTAATCTTATTTTCAACTGTTTCAGCACGGGTCTTAAGATCCTTTTGCTCTAAGTTAAGGAAATTAACGTATGTTTGTTTGTCGCTTCCATCTTCTTTTGTTGGATATCCGCTTTGGCCTGGATACTTTGTTGTGTAGTAATCAGAAAGGGATACATCGCTAACGGTATCGATGAGTGGTGTACGTTGAACAACAATAAAGTGAATACCTTGATAATCACTTGTTCCAGAGCGGACGGCTAAGATTGGTTGGCCATCACTTGTTCTCAAGATGTTGCCTAAGCCATCGCCATTAACATCTGCACGGTTAAAACCGGGAAGAGTTGTATATGGGTTGGCTCCGCTTTCGCCTTCAAGAAGTTCTGGAGTGATGACTGAAACATAATGTTTATTCAAATATTTGTTGAAGTAAACGTTTCTTGGGAAGAAACTGGCGTTTCCATCGTTAACATCACGGTTTTGATCATCTTTAATGATGTCATTAACTTCTGATAATTTATCAAAGACAGCAAATGGAATTTTTCCGATTGTTGTTCCACTGGTGCTTTTATATTCAGAAGCAATATTCGCGTTAATTCCAATGTTGGTAGAACCAGCAAGGGATTTTGTTGCGTTGTTAAATAAATTCTCATAAGCGTATACGCCTAACTTAAATTCATTAACGAAGGAAGTGTCCTTGTCCATGATTCCTAAATCGCCATAGGAAGAAGCAGAGCTATCATCTGAGTATAGTTTTGCAACTTTACCAAATGTGTCTTCGGTTCTTGCTAATGATGTAGCAACGTCGGAAAGTTGAATTGCATCACTTGAGTCAATGGTGGAATTCCAGAAGTTGGTAGAACCAGTATCGGAAACTTTTACCAAGATGTGACGGACGTGATATGGGAGTTTTGAATAAATGTAACCCTTATATGCGCCTTCCTTTTCGGCAGTTGGTTTGGAATCACGAAGGAATTCTGTATTGTTGTCATAGAATTGTTCGTTGAATTCTTTTAATTCTCTTTCATAGATAAAGTGTTCCAATAGTTCAGCTTCATCTTTGCAGCTGTAGCTAGCGAGCAATGTATCAAACTCCTTATCGTAATCGGTTGAGTTTGTTTCAGCATTCTCATCAGCTTTAGACTTAACGCCTTCGACATCGTTTTTGGCGTTTTTCAATATTTCGGAGTATTTATCATGTCCTGCATTTTCTTCTGTGAAGTAGTTGCGGACAATGAGTTTGTAAATACTATCAAACATTGTTGATACTTTGCTGGAGTCTTCATAATAACTGCCAAATAAATCATCGGCAGTGTATTGGAGTGTTTCTCCGGCAGAGTTCGTATAGGTTAAGATATAGCCATTTGGTGAATATGTAACTTCATTACAACCGGCAAGAGCTGCACAGCTGAGTAATGAAACCATAAGACCTAAGGTTGTTTTTGTTTTTTTCATAGTTAACCTTATATGCCTCCTTTTTCAAACATAGCAAAAGTAGTTTACAACTTTATTTGTATTAATACAATAAGCATTTACGCAACCTCACATAGATAAATCTATCTGTTTTTAACCCATATTTGACAACAAAATCCGCCAAAGATATATCTTTGAAGAAAATTATCGTTTTAATTGCATGGGTTTATTTATTTGAGTAGAATAGTGTAGATTTAGGGAGGCTGAGACATGGCAACACTTGAAATTATTGATCTCCACGTAAACGTGAAGGATAAAGAAATCTTAAAAGGACTAACTTTAAATGTTGATACTTCCAAGACCATTGCACTCCTTGGCCCAAATGGTAATGGGAAGTCAACTTTGCTACAAACAATAATGGGTAATCCAAACTATACGATTACCTCTGGAAAAATTATCTTTGATGGCAAAGAGTTAAATAACTTAGAAGTAGATGAAAGGTCAAAACTAGGTATTTTCCTTGGCATGCAATATCCAAGTGAAGTTCCTGGTGTTAATAATTCCGACTTTCTAAAAGCTAGTTTAAATGCTCATTTAGAAAAGCCTGTTTCTTTATTTAATTTTTATAAACTACTAAACGCTGCTTATGAGAGAACAAATATCCCTTTTGAGATGTCAAATCGTAACTTGAATGAAGGCTTTTCTGGTGGCGAAAAAAAGAAGAACGAAATCCTACAAATGCTCGTTTTAAATCCTAGCCTAGTTATGCTCGATGAAATTGACTCTGGACTCGATGTTGATGCGGTGCAAATTGTCGCTAAAATTATTAAAGAAGAACAACAGAAAAAGAAAGGCTTTTTGATCGTCTCTCACTATGCTAGATTATACGACTTAATTGATGTTGATAGAGCGGTAGTTTTGGTCAATGGAAAAATTGCAATTGAAGGCGATAAAGAATTGGTCAAAAAGATTGATAAAGAAGGCTATGAATGGCTCAAACAAAAAGGTGTTGAATTTCAAAAAGAAGAAGGCATGAATTCGGTATCAATCGGTACCTGTGCCACCAAGGAAATGTTGAAGGATAAATAAAATGAATTCAGTCATTGAACTTCATAATGAAATAAAAGAGATAGAAGTTAGTGAAATTAAAGATTTAAATATCTCTCTTTTCGATAACGCTTCTCTCACCCTTAAAATCATTAATTTAAAAAAAGAGAATAATGTTAAAATCGTTGCAAAAGTCGGCTATAATTCACATTTAATCGTTATTTTTGCTGATTTTTCAACTGGCAATAGTGAGGTTGTTTCGAAGGTCGATTTAGTGGAAGAAAATGCTTCCGCTGAATGGCATTTAGCCACTCTGGCAAATGGCATCTCACAAAAGAAGTTCGATGTATCCTTTAATCATTTAGTAGGGCACACGAACGCACTTATGGATAACTATGGTGTTGCTCGCGATAAATCAAAAGTGGTTTTTTCCGGTTCCAATCACATCGAAAAAGGCGCTAAAAAATCAGTCACAAATCAAATCGCAAAAGTTATCGTTTTTGACCCTGATGCTATCGGGGTTGCTTCGCCTAAATTATGCATTGATGAAAACGATGTTATCGCGTCGCATTCTGCTGTTGTTGGACAGCTCAATTCTGACCATATGTTTTACCTCATGTCTAGAGGTTTAAATAAAGATGAAGCAAGAGAGCTAATTACTCGCGGATATTTGCAACCAATTAGCCGTTATTTTAGTGACGAAAACAAAGCTAAAATTGAGGCCGCAATTAAGGAGGCAATGTAGATGATTGACCCATATAAAATAAGAAAAGATTTTCCGATGTTTAGGAATAAAACAAAGATGCAAGGACATGACCTTGTTTTCCTTGATAACGCCTCGACTACATTTAAACCTGATTCAGTCGTTGAAGCTATTAACCAATATTTAACTAAAGAGACATCAAATACCCATCGCGGCGATTACGATCTTTGTTATAACGCGGATGTGCATGTTGAAAACGCCCGAAAAAGTGTTGCTAAATTTATTAACGCAAATGAGAACGAAATTGTTTTCACAAGTGGCACATCTATGTCTATTAACTTAATTGCGTACGGTTATGCCGGCAAGTATTTAACTAGTGAAGATGAAATCTTAATCACGCAAGCCGAACATGCTTCTAACGTACTACCTTGGTTTAAAGTTCATGAATTAACCGGTACAAAAATCGATTATATTCCGTTAGATAAAGATGGTAGATTATCTCCTGAAAGTGTTGAAAAAGCAATTACACCACATACCAAGATTATCGCCATCGCCCAAGTTACAAATGTACTTGGTTTTACTATCGATGTTAAAGCGATTGCAAAAATTGCTCATAAGCACAATGTGCTTGTTGTGTGTGACGGGGCTCAATCGGTTCCTCACATGGAAGTCGATGTTAAAGACCTCGATGTTGATTTCCTTAGTTTCTCAGGTCACAAATTATGTGGTCCAACCGGAATTGGCATTCTTTATGGAAAATATGAATTATTAGAAAAAATGGATCCACTTATGTCTGGCGGCGGAATGAACGCTAAGTTCGATATGTGTGGCGATGTCAAATATCTTAATCCACCTTCAAAATTTGAAGCTGGAACTATCAATATTGAAGGTATTTATGGAATTAAAGCAGCCGTGGAATACATTGACAAGATTGGTCGGAAGAATATTCAAGAATATGAATCTATGCTTCGCAAATACATGGTTACAAAAATGCACGAAGTGCCCAATATCATTACATATAATGAACACGCGGATGCTGGTATTATCACTTTCAATGTCAAAGGTGTTTTTGCCCAAGATTTAGCCACTTATTTAAATAGCAAAGGTATTGCTGTTAGAAGCGGTCAACACTGCGCGAAAATATTGATTAGTTTTCTTCACGAAGTAGCAACATGTCGAGCTTCGATATATTTTTATACAACCAAAGAAGACATTGATGCTTTCGTTGATGCCTTAAAGAATGGAGGCGACTTCCTCGATGCCTATTTTGCTTAATCCTCAAATGATGAGGCAGATTATCATGGATCACTACGATAATCCTCAATATAAAAAAGTTCCTGCTAAACCTGAACTTTATCAACAAGTCCATATGGACTCTACTAACTGCATTGATGATATTACTATCTATGTTTTAGAAGAAAACGGAATGGTTAAAGATTGTTGTTTCGATGGTGTGGCTTGTACTATTTCAACTGCGTCAACCGACATTATGTGTGGTCTTGTTAATGGCAAGTCGTTTAAAGATGCGATGTATATCATTGAACAATATAAACACATGATCCACGAAGAGCCATATGATGAATCGGTTTTAGATGAAGCTATTGTATTCATGAATACCTCCAAACAAGCGGCTCGTATCAGATGCGCAACAATTGGTTGGGATGGTTTAGAAAGTCTTATTTGTGATAATAATCACAAACATAAAAAATAATTATGGATAAAGAAAAGCTCTTAAAAAATGAAGACTATAAGTACGGCTTTAAAGATAATGACGTATCTGTATTTAATACTGGCAAAGGATTATCCGAAGAAGTTGTTCGCGAGATTTCGAAGTTGAAAAACGAACCTGGATGGATGTTGGAATTTAGGCTTAAAGCCTATAAGGCTTTTATAGAACTTCCAATGCCATCTTTTGGACCTAATTTATCATCGCTTGATTTTAGTTCATACACTTACTTTATTCGTCCAAGTCAAAAAGTAGAAAAAGATTGGGATAAAGTTCCAGAAACTATTAAAAATACATTCCAAAAATTGGGTATTCCTGAAGCGGAACAAAAATATCTTTCCGGTGTCACTACCCAATATGAAAGTGAAGCCGTCTACCATAACATGCTTAAAGAGGTTGAAGACAAAGGAGTTATCTTTTTATCAACTGACCAAGCTTTGAAAATGTATCCAGATATTGTAAAGAAATATTTCAACACTGTCGTGCCTTTTAAAGATAATAAATTTGCTGCTCTTAATGGAGCAGTCTGGTCTGGAGGTTCTTTTATATATGTACCAAAAGGAGTCGTGCTTGATAAACCACTCCAATCCTATTTTAGGATTAACAACGAAAAAAGTGGTCAATTTGAACGTACTTTGATTATTGTTGATGAAGGCGCGAGCGTTCATTATGTTGAAGGTTGCACTGCCCCAATTTATAGCCAAGATAGTTTACACGCTGCCGTGGTTGAAATTGTCGTCTTGAAAGATGGAAAGTGTCGCTATTCGACAGTTCAAAACTGGTCAACTAATATTATTAATCTAGTTACAAAAAGAGCTCTTGTTATGGAAAATGGACAAATGGACTGGATTGATGGCAATATTGGTAGCCAAACAAATATGAAATACCCAGCCTGTATCTTAGCTGGCGAAGGCGCTCGAGGAAACTGTATTTCTATCGCCGTTGCCGGTAAGGGCCAATATCAAGATGCTGGTGCAAGAATGATTCATTTAGCGAGCAACACATCCTCAACCATTATTTCTAAATCAATCGTGAAAAATGGTGGTGTGGCTAATTATCGCGGCACAGTTCGCCATGTCAAAAATGCCAAGAATTGTAAATCTCACGTTGAATGTGACACATTGATTCTCGACGATATCTCAAAAAGCGATACCATTCCAACCAATATGGTTATGAACAATAGTTCGTATATTGAACACGAGGCTACAGTCAGTAAGATAAATGAAGATCAATTATTCTATCTTATGTCACGCGGTATATCTAAAAAAGATGCTACCCAAATGATAATCATGGGATTTATTGAACCATTCTCAAAAGAATTACCAATGGAATATGCAGTTGAATTAAATCAACTGATTAAGATGGACATGAACGGAAGTATTGGATAATGAAAAGCTATGATGTGATTGTTGTTGGAGGAGGACACGCCGGTGTCGAAGCATGTGCTGCTAGTGCACACATGGGTCTTTCAACATTGCTTATCACGTTAAATAAAAAGATGATTTCAAATATGCCTTGCAATACTTCAATCGGCGGTTCTGCTAAAGGTGTTGTTGTGCGTGAAATTGACGCTCTTGGTGGCATGATGGGCAAAGGGGCTGACCATGAGTATTTACAGATGAAAATGCTCAATACTGGCAAAGGCCCAGGCGTTCAGTGCTTAAGAGCCCAAGAGGATAAAAAGTATTATCCTGCATATATGCAGAAGATGTTGGATAACATCGAAAATCTCACTATCATGGAAGGCCAAGTAGTTGATCTAATTCATGATGATAAAGCAGTTAAAGGTGTTGTTTTAGAATCTGGTGAGAGCATTTCTTCAAAAGCGGTTGTCATTGCAACTGGCACTTATATGGAAGGAATGATTTTAAGAGGCCACAAAAAAACCTCTGGTGGACCAGATGGTGAAAGACCATCAATTGGTCTATCAAAGAATCTCCAAAAGATGGGGATTGATATCGTTCGTTTCAAAACTGGAACACCTCCGAGAATTAAAAAATCTACAATTGATTTTTCACAAGCTGTTCCTCAATATGGAATGGATGGCAAATTAGCGTTTTCTTACGAAACTACATCCTTTCTTCCTTTGGACGAGCAACTGCCTTGTTGGTTAATTTATTCAAACGAAACTACTCACGAAATCATTCGCCATAACCTTGATAAAACAGCAACCTATAACGGACTTCAAGAAGGTGTTGGACCTCGTTATTGCCCATCAATCGAAAGTAAAGTCATGACTTTTGTTGATAAGAAACGTCATCAATTATTTTTGGAGCCTGAATTTAAAGACGGCGAATCTATCTATTTACAAGGATTTTCCACCGCAATGGAAGAAGACATTCAAGAATTGATGGTCCATTCACTTGTTGGTATGGAACACGCTGAATTTTTAAAGTACGCTTATGCTATTGAATATGATGCATTAGATCCAACTCAATACGATTTAACGTTGCATGTTAAAAAATATGATGGTTTATATGGCGCTGGCCAAATCTGTGGCACTTCTGGTTATGAAGAAGCAGCTGGTTTAGGTCTTGTAGCGGGTATTAACGCCGCTTTATTTGTTAAAGGACAAGAACCATTTATTCTCAAAAGAAACGAATCTTATATCGGCGTCATGATTGATGACATCGTCACCAAAGGTATTAACGAACCATATCGTTTGCTTTCTTCAAGAGCCGAATATCGTTTATTGCTTCGCCATGATAACGCTGATCTCCGCCTAACTGAATATGGCCATAAATTAGGGCTTATTAGCAAAGCTAGATATCAAAAATTTGTTGAGAAAAACGAAAATGTTGCTAAAGCAAAAGCAATTCTTGAAAAGGTTCATTTAGGTTCCAGCAAACGTGTTAGTGATTATCTTATTTCAAGAGGAATTGAGCCTTTGAATGCTGGTGTTAGTGGTGCTGAATTACTAAAAAGACCAGGTGTTCATTATGAAGATTTATTGGCCTTGGTTGAAGAACTTAAGGATATCCATCTAGATTATATTGGAATAAACCAACTTGAAGTCTGTGTGAAATATGAAGGTTATATTAAACGGGAGCAAGAAGAAGCTAATTCTTTTGCTAAATTTGATGATTATAAACTGCCTAGCGATATTGATTACCTACATATGGATGGTTTGGCTTTAGAAGCCCGCCAAAAATTAAATAAGATAAGACCATTAACGATTGGTCAAGCAGGAAGAATATCTGGAGTTAATCCTAGCGATATCTCAATTTTAATTTTACAATTGAAGAGAAGAAAAAATGGATAGAGAACTGCTCAAACAATTATCAAAAGATTCACTTCAAATTGAATTAACCGAAGAACAACTAGATTGCTTTTCATTATATGAAGAGCTACTTTTATCCTGGAATGAAAAGTTCAACTTAACTGCAATCACCGACAGAACTGAAATATTGCTTAAACACTTTTTAGACTCTCTTTTTGGTTGTTTAGTTGCTGATTTTAATAGTAAATCAATCTGTGATATTGGCTCAGGAGCCGGATTTCCTGGTCTTCCTTTAGCCATTGTGAATCCGACCGCCAAAATAACTCTAGTGGAAGCAAACGGCAAGAAAATTTCATTTTTAAATGAAGTAGTCAATAAACTTAAACTATATAATGTTGCGGTTATCAATAGTCGCGCTGAAGATTTATCTAAATTTCGTAACCATTTTGATTATCTAACTGCCCGAGCGGTAACAAAGACTAATGTCTTAGTTGAAATCGGAGTGCCTTTATTAAAAATAAATGGCAAACTTGTGCTTTATAAACTATTTGATGATGAACAAGAATTAGCGGATTCTAGCTTCGCTTTGAAACAACTCGGTTCATCTTTGATTAATAATCAAAAATATGAACTTCCAATTTTGAAAGACAAAAGAAGTTTAGTCGTTATTGAAAAGAATGAAGAAACCAAAAACAAATATCCTCGTCCTTTCAATCAAATTTCTAAAAATCCTTTATAGGGTTATGCTATAATAATTTCGTTTCAGGGCAAGGTGAAAATCCTGACCGGTGGTAAACCCCACGAGCCAATAGGCTGATCTAGTGAAATTCTAGAGGCGACAGTAAAGTCTGGAAGAAAGAAACACAAACTTGTTTTCTTTGCCCTGAGGAAGGGCTTTTTTCATGGTCAAATCAATCATATTTGGTGTTACTATCGTCCTTTGGTTTATCGCTTTAATAAAAATTTATTACGATAACAAAGGTCGAAACAATTACACCAATATCACTAAATTCATCGTTCGAGTAGCAATCTTTGGTGCGATTTCTGGGCTGCTTTATGCTGTTCCATTGCTCAAATTTCCATTGCCAATTTTCCCATCATTTTTAGAACTTCACTTCGACGAAGTGCCTATTTTAATTGCAGGCTTTGCTTATGGCCCCTTGTCCGCTCTTGGAGTGCTTGTTATTAAAACAATTATCAAACTACCATTCTCTTCCACTTTGTTTGTGGGTGAATTATCAGATATTTTATTCTCTGCTGCTTTTGTTCTTCCTGCTTCGCTAATTTATAAAAAACATCGTAATTTCAAAGGCGCTATCATCGGTTTATTAATCGGCATGATATTGCAAATTGTTGTCGCCGTTGTTGGCAATATATATGTAATGATTCCTTTCTATATGTTCATGTATGGAATGAGCCAAGAACAATTGCTTGCAATTTGCCAATTAGCAAATCCAGCCATCACCGATGTTGGATGGACATATGGCATCTTCGCTGTCTTACCGTTTAATTTAATTAAAGATGCAATTGTTGTAGTTATTACATTCCTTGTTTATAAATCCACTCATAAGTTTTTGGACAAATTGCAGTCATAAAAAAACCACCCATAGGGTGGTTAATTTAGTTGTTTTAATTATTCAACTTCGATTGCTCCGAATGGACATTCGAAGCCAAGTTCGCCATCGATTTCATCGACGATTGCTTTGGCGCGTCCTTCATCATCAAATTCAAAGACATCTGGACGGGTTCCGACGCAAAGACCGCATGAACCGCAAACATCTGCATTTACTTTTACTTTTGGCATAAAATTTTCCTCCAACAATTGTAATTATAAACAAGGTTATACTCATATTCAAACAAAAGACTTATTTTTAATGCGAAATTAACTTAGTTATACTAAAATAAAGAAGTGCAAAATTATTATGGCAGAAACTAGAGTCCAAAAATTTAAAGAATACCGTGAAGAAATTCAAAATTCCTTTGCCGAAACCGATGTTACGACAAAGAAGAAAACTTCTGATCGCGTTGAAAAAATCCTTGATGAACAAGAAAAAGAGAAATCAAATCGTAGTAGTTCTTCAAGTGTATCAATCTCTTTTGATGAATTGATGGACGCATATGAAATATATGATAAAGGAGATAAAAAAACTAACGTGTCTCCTTTGGAGTTTAAACGTAAAAGACACATTGCCTATATGGTTACTGCAATTAGTGTTTGTTCATTACTTGCGATTGCCTCGTTAGTTGTTGGCATCTTATATTTTGGAGGTTTTGTAATATGGAACGTGTTGTAGTTGCTATTGACGGACCAGCTGCTGCTGGAAAATCAACCGTCTCAAAAGCTGTTGCGAAAATTTTGGGTTATACCTATATTGATACTGGAGCGATGTACCGCGCTTTTACTAGTTATGTTTTAGATAAAGGTGTTGATCCAAAAGATGAAAAAGCTTCTGTTGCTTGTATTCCAGAAGTTGAAATAACTTTATACCCTGACGGAAAAGTTGTGTGCTCTGGCAAAGATGTCACAAGAGTAATTCGTGAACCTTTGGTAAGTAGAAATGTAAGTTATATTGCTTCTTACAAAGATATTCGACTTGCTTTAGTTGATCAACAAAGAAAGATGGCTAGCGAACAGTCAGTGGTCATGGATGGTAGAGACATTGGAACATATGTTCTTCCAAACGCAGACGTAAAAATTTTTATGGTCGCTTCCGTTAAAGAAAGAGCGGACCGCCGCTACAAAGAAAATATGGAAAAGGGCATCGCTTGCACCTATGAAGAAATTGTCGCTGATGTGGAAAATCGCGACCGCATCGATTCTTCGCGTGCTTTTGCACCTTTAAAACCAGCTGAAGATTCAATTAGATTAGATACTTCTAATCTCTCAATTGAAGAATCAATTAATGCTGTTTTAAAACTAATCCAAGAAAAAGTGGGTAAATAAGATGGCTTTAAGTGTTGTTGCGATTATCGGCAGCCCTAACGTTGGCAAGTCCACGATTTTTAATCGTATCATTGGCCGTAGACGTTCAATTATCGATGACCAACCAGGTGTCACAAGAGATAGACTCTATGAAACAACCTCGTGGCTTGGCCGCTCTTTTAGACTTATCGACACCGGCGGAATCGAAGTTGCTAATCGTCCATTTCAAGAACAAATTAGAATTCAAGCCCAATTAGCAATTGATGAGGCTGATGTTATTGTCTTTATTACTGATGGCAAAAAAGGCGTCAGCAGCGATGATAGGCTGATTGCCAAGATGCTATATAAAAGTAAAAAACCAGTTATTTTAGCGGTCAATAAAATTGATAACCAAAATATGCTCGTAAATTTAGGTGAATTTTATTCACTTGGTTTAGGTGAACCAATCGCCACTAGCGGCGAACATGGCATTGGCATCGGTGATGTTCTTGACCGTATTGTTAAGACTATCCCTGAAAAAGAGGAAGAAAATTACGAAGACGCAATTACTTTCTCAATCATCGGTCGTCCAAACGTTGGTAAATCATCATTAGTTAACGCCATATTAAATAAAGATCGAGTCATTGTTTCTGACATTGTTGGAACAACAAGAGACTCAGTAGATACTCCCTTTACTAAAGATGGTAAAAACTATGTTGTCATCGATACAGCGGGATTAAAAAAACGTGGCAAAATCTATGAAAGTGTCGATAAATATTCCGCCATCAGAGCTTTAGCGGCTATCGATAGAAGCGAAATAGTGTTATTTGTCATTGATGCCAACGAAGGTATTATCGAGCAAGATAAACATGTTGTTGGCTATGCTCATGAAAAGAAAAAAGCCATCATCATCGTGGTTAACAAATGGGATCTTGTTAAAAAAGAACAAAATACGCAATCTGATTTTGAAAAGAAAATTAGAAAAGAGTTCCAATTTTTGGAATACGCTCCAATCGTTTTCACCTCTGCTTTGACAAAGTCAAAAGTTGACAAGATTTTTGAGAATCTTGATATGGTTCATAAAGCTTATGACACCCACATTCCAACAAGTGTGCTTAACGATGTTATTCAAGACGCCCAAACAATGAATGAAGCGCCAGAATTTAATCATGGCAGACTCAAAATCTATTTTGCTAATCAAGCAAATACTTGCCCACCAACATTTGTGTTATTTGTTAATAAACCAAAATTTGCCCATTTCTCGTACATGAGATATTTGGAAAATAGATTAAGAGATGCGTTTTGCTTAGATGGAACTCCGATTGAAATTGTTTTAAGAGAACGTGTATAATATAGGTTGTAGGGGAGATGAGAGGAGACTATATGAACAAAACAGAATTGATTCAAGCCGTAAGCGAAAGAGCAGATGTTTCGCATTTAGACGCCGAAACTGTAATTGATGAATTTCTTAACTTAATTGAAAAATCAATTGTTAAAGGTGAAGAAATTAAATTATCAGGATTTGGTATCTTCGAAAAGAAGCAACGCAAAGAAAGAAAAGGAACAAATCCAGCCGATGGTTCCCATATCATTATTCCAGCAAGCGCGACTGTTTCTTTCCGTCCATCAAAGACATTTAAAGCCAAGGTTAACTAATACTTAGCTACATATTAGAGGTCAATTGACCTCTTTTTTTATTGTTCAAAATAGTTTACGATATTCTTATGAGTAAGAATGTGTTTGATTATGTCACTGCCCTTTTTAATAAGGCCGGTTATCGCCTTTATATGATCGGCGGCGCAACAAGAGACTATCTTTTGAAACGTCCAATTCTTGATTATGATTTTTGCACTGACGCCACTCCCGATGAAATGCGTATATTTTTAAGTGGTGGAATATTTACCTTTGCTAAATTTGGCACAGTCATGCTTAAGGTTGATGGAATAAAAGTTGATATAACTACCTTACGTGTTGAAGGGCAATATGACGATTATCGCCATCCATCCTACGTGAAATTCACCAAATCAATTGAAGAAGATTATGTAAGAAGAGACTTTACCATCAATGCAATCTATATGGATGAGCATTACAAACTGATTGATATGTGTGGCGGAATTGATGATTTAAACAACAAAATTATTCGTTTCATTGGTGATCCAGATCAAAGAATAAAAGAAGATCCGTTAAGAATTGCTCGGGCGGAAAGATTTGAACAAGTTCTCGGTTTTAAAATTGAGGATAAATCATTCCAAGCTATTCAAAGAAACCGATATCTTCTTGATGAACTTAACCCTCAAAAAGTCAAAGATGAATATGATAAAATAAAAAAGAGTTTTAAATAAACTCTATTCAAAGTAAGATATTAACTATGTCAAATATACAAATGGAAGCCTTGGACTTCCGCTACTTATTACTCGAATACTACAAGAAACTTCGTTTAAGCGAAAACGAATTAGCAGTTATTTTAATGATTGATCATTTGTTAGAACAAAAGAACACATTAGTAACTCCTGATTTGCTTTCATTGAAGATGAACATCACTAGCAAAGAATTAGACAAGATTCTCGTTTCTCTTATCGAAAGAAACCTCCTTGTCTATGATGTGGGCAAAAAAGTTAAAGTTTCTTTAAAACCTTTAAAAACTAAACTCTATGAGACCTTTCAAGTCGCCCTTGCTCATGAACAAGAAATATCTTCTAGTGAAGCTAAAGCAGCTTCCTTAAAAAACATCTATGAAGTATTTGAAAAACAACTGAAAAGAACTTTATCGCCTCTAGAATTTTCCCTAATTGGCGAATGGGTTAACGAAGGCTTTAGTGATGAGACAATTATCTCCGCCCTAAATGAAGCTTTATCTAAAGGCAAAAAAACTTTGAAAAGTGTCGATCGAATTTTAGTTCAATGGAAAGCTCGTGATGACATGGAAAAAGAAGGCGCCACCAACGTCAAAGAGACTTGGGATAATGATATTGAAAAGACCTTGGAAATTGCCAAGGCAAAATGGATAGATGATTGATAAAAAACTTTTGTTTTCTTATTTGGATGAGCTATATCCTAACGCTCATTGTCAATTAAATTATTTTAAAGATTATGAGCTTTTGATAGCGATTATGTTATCGGCTCAAACAACTGATGTGGCAGTGAACAAAGTCACTGCTATTTTGTTTACAAAATATCCAACACTTTCGGATTTAAAAAACGCTAAAGTTGAAGACATTGAAAAAGCTATTTCCTCGATTGGTATGTATAAGAATAAATCTAAAAATGTTCACGTTATTGCCACTAGATTAGTAGAAGAATTTAATGGTGTTGTGCCAAGTGACCCTGAAGCTTTGCTATCGTTTCCAGGGGTTGGAAACAAAACGAAAAATTGTTATTTAGCAGAAATTTATCATCTTCCTCTTTTAGCGGTTGATACGCATGTACAACGCATTTCAAAAAGGCTCGGTTTAGTTAAAGAAACTGATGATGTTACGTTAATGGAAAAGAAATTGACGCGTTTAATTCCTAGCGAGAGATTAATAAAAACAAATCATCAACTGATTTGGTTTGGTCGTTATTTTTGTAAAGCTATAAATCCCAATTGCAAAGATTGTAAATTAAGGTCGAATTGCAAAGAAAAAGCTAAGATTTAAAATATAATTCTTCCACGATTGCTAGATAATCTAAACGAGGCAAAAAGCCTCTTTTTATTTGTTTGCCATTTTCTTTGATAAAGACATAAGAAAGCGATCTTCCCTCTTTGGCATTAACAAAGTTAATCACATGGCTAGCGTCTAACAAAAAAACTTCATTCAACGAAGCAAATTCAATAATGAAAAAGGCGATTCCGCCATGTCGAATGACTCTTTTTAAATGTTCCACTTGTTGGGATGGAATATTGCTTAACGGCAGCGATGTTTTTGATTGAGTTGATTTAGCTTCAAAATCAATGTAACGGGATTTATAAACTCCGTTATAATCGGTGGTGGATTGTTTTTCAAAATAAGCATTAGTGATGACTGCTCCATGAGAGTAATCAACTTTAACGACATTAATTGGAGTAGGTCGTTTGGTTATCAAACACAAATCTTTATCTTTATAGAATTGATTGGTGATATTTATATCTTCTTCTAAGCCCATGCCTCTATTACCAGTGGCAATTGGCTTGGTCATGCGTTTTATCTTTCCTAAGCTTTTTGACTCAGCACTCTTACCATTAGGGTATTTAATCATTGGAGTGAATCCTCAACTAATTTTGCAAAATCTTCTGGGGTGACTGATTCGCCGCTGGTGAGTTTAACGACAATTTGATGGATTGGCTCTGGTAAGTGTTTGTACTTGTTAAGGACCTTGAGATATTCGTTTTTCATCACATCACGATGTTCCAACATTGCTTCGTATAAATAAGCTAAGTTTAGTGCGTCAGCATAGGCATCATGTTGAGTGCCTTTGAAATCAACTCCAAATACTTTAAGCATATTGCTTAATGAATAGGTGTTGTTGTTATCATCTTTGACGAAGGTGGAAATGAAATCGCTCAAATCAAAAGCGTGCTTAATCATTATATATACATCATCTTTAGATGCATCAAGATTATAAGCAAGTGATTGTGACAATATTCTTAAATCGTGTGAACCAAAAGTAACAAACAATGTTTTGGAAAAATCTTTGCCAAGATATTCTTTGAGTTCTTTGACGACAACTCGGAAAGATTTGCCATCTTTTTTAACCATATCTTCAGTGATACCGGTTAAATCGGTGACAACTTTACCAATTTTGTTTTTGGCTTTGACCAAGGAGTAATAACCTTGGTGGTATTTCTTGATGGTCATATCTCTACGCAAATCAACTTTTACTGCCCCTAGGGCAATCATTTCGTGGGAGAATTGTGTTCCTTCTAAATCGAGGAAGCATAATGAACGGCGGTGTTGGATGTGTTTTTCTAATTCTTTCATAATCTGTGATTAATTATAGCATTGTCACTTTGATATTTTAAGGAAAAGTATTTGTCTTATTTCTTGGTATTTAATATAATTAAATGGCTTAGAGGAATATATGGCTAGCAAGATTAACTTTAATTCAGAGACCCTCAACAATCTAAAGTTCACTAAAAATGTTAAGGGATATGACCCTTATCAAGTGGATGTTTCTTTAGATAAGGTCGTGAGTGATTACCGTTTTTACGAAGCTTTCTATATTGAGGCTAAGGATTACATCTCCAAGTTGGAAGGAGAAATAAAAAAATCGCGTGATGAAATTCGTTCTAAAGACATTGAAATCGCCAAAATCAATAAGCGAATTGCTGGAATCAAAGATAAAACTAATGTCTCCAGTGAAAATATCGAATTATTGCAGCGTATCGATCTCCTTGAAAGAGCGTTATATTCACGGGGAATTGATCCAACGAAAATTAAATAAATCCGGTCTGGACAATTGCTGGTTAATTCTAGAGGAAAGTCCATGCTCGCACCATCTGTGATGATGGTAGTGATTGCGCTAGCGGAAAAAATAACGCTAGGTATGTAGGAGTACATAACGGCGGAACTAATCTAAAACTTCGGTCATGATGATGTTCCTGAAAGTGCCACAGTGACGATTGCAATAGAAATATTGAAGTGGAACGGGTAAACCCCACAAGCGAGAAACCCAAATTTGGTAGGGGAGGTACGAGAGGAGAACTGAATCCTTGAGTGCATACACATAGTGTATAGATAAATTTTTGTCCTTGACAAAACATGGCTTACAGGGCCGGATACTCACCAGAAAGGCAGATATGAATTTACCTAATAAGATTACCGTATCAAGAATAGTGCTTATTATTGGAATGATCATTGCTATGTTTGTTTTAGTTTTCATTCCTGACTTTGAAGCTATGACGTTAGGCAATAGCAAGATTAATCTTGTCTATCTAATTTTTTGCATTGTCTTTATTGTTGCCGCTTCAACAGACTTTTTGGATGGCTATTTAGCTAGAAAACTAAAATTAGTAACTGCCTTTGGCAAATTCCTTGATCCGATTGCTGATAAACTTTTAAATGATGCGACAATGATTTTTCTTCTCGTCCCACAAGCTTACGCTGTGAGCCAAAGAGATGACAAACTTGCCTTAACGCTTCTTATGGTTTGCGTTATTGTGATGATTGCTCGTGATTTGGTGGTTGATGGTCTGCGACTCATTGCTGTTCAAAAAGGGTTAGTTATCGCAGCTAATAAATTTGGTAAAGCAAAGACTGTACTTCAAATGATTGCTATTCCAATGTTACTTTTAAACGATTGGCCATTTTCATATTTTGATTCCAATTGGCCCGAAGCACTTCAAATTTCAAATATCTTCTTTTATTTAGCTACTATAATGTCATTAATTTCTGGTATAATTTATTTAGTACAAAACCATAAGGTTTTGAAAGAAACAAAATAAATCCAATGCAAGAACTAGTCAAATTACTTAAAGAAAAACAATTAACAATTGGCTCAATTGAATCCATGACAGGTGGTCTTTTTGCATCAACAATTACCTCAATTCCTGGTGTCAGTGTGGTGTATAAAGGTTCAGTTATTTCGTACGCGATTGAAGAGAAAATTAATGTCGTTGGTGTTCATAAAAAAGCCATTGATAAGTATGGAGTTGTATCGAAAGAAGTAGCGTTAGAGATGGCTAAATATGGGGCGAAAACGCTCAATGTTGATGTATGTGTTTCAGTTACTGGAAATGCAGGCCCAACTGTTGAACCTGGCGGTAAACCAGTTGGCGAAATTCACCTTGGATTATGCATTAAAGGTCTACTTTTTCATAAACAAATTAGTCTCAAAGGTGATAGAAATCACATACGTAGTATGTGTGTTGAAGAAATGGAATCTTTTGTCTTAACTTGTCTCAATAGTGAGGCACTTTAGGAGAAAAGATTTGATTTTTGGTTTTTAATATAGAGGAAAGGCCAGGAAATTTATGAAAAAAGATGAAGTAGAAAACAAGCAAGTTGCCTTGGATGATGCTTTAAAAGAAATTGAACGCACATTCGGCAAAGGCTCAGTTATGAAACTAGGAGAACGTCCACGCGTTGATGTGGATGTTATTCCTTCAGGATCGTTATTAATTGATGAAGCATTAGGCGTTGGCGGTTATCCAAAAGGAAGGATTGTTGAAATATATGGTCCTGAATCAAGCGGAAAAACAACTTTAGCGCTTCACGCGATTGCGGAGGCTCAAAAGAAAGGTGGACGTGCCGCCTTTGTTGATGCTGAACATTCCATCGATCCAGTTTATGCGAGAAACTTAGGTGTAAACATTGATGAATTGATTTTATCTCAGCCAGATAGCGGTGAGGAAGCTCTTGAAATTGTCGAGATGCTCGCTAACAGTGGTGCGTTTGAAATCATTGTTGTCGATAGTGTTGCTGCATTAGTACCACAAGCCGAACTTGATGGTGAGATGGGCGATAACCAAGTTGGTTTACAAGCTAGATTAATGTCCAAAGCAATGAGGAAACTAGCTGGTATCTTAAACACTCATTCTTGCACGGTTATTTTTATTAACCAATTACGCGAAAAGGTCGGTGTTATTTATGGCAATCCAGAAACCACAACTGGTGGACGAGCCCTAAAATTCTACGCTTCTGTGCGTATCGATATTCGCCGAAGCGAAGCTATTAAAGATGGCAGTGGTATTGTCGGCAATGTTGTTAACGTGAAGATCGTTAAAAATAAAGTAGCCCCTCCATTCAAAAATTGCCAAGTTGATATTATTTATGGCAAAGGTATCAGCAAAACCGGTGAAATTCTTGAACTTGGGGTTCAAAAAGGCATTCTTTCTAAATCAGGATCGTGGTTTGAATACAATGGTGAGAGATTTGCTAACGGTAAAGAAGCTGGCAAAAATTATCTTGAAGAGCATCCTGATATGATGGATGAAATTGCCAAGAAAATTAAAGAAGTTCAATAAACTAGATTGGAGCACGATGATAGGTGCTTCTTTCTTTTTAATAATTTTGGTTATATTTCTACAAAAGAGTATTATTCCTTGTTATAATAGTTTTGTATCAATAGATACTTATTACCATAGATTTATTTTATTTTACATTCAGATTTATCTGATTCAAAAATATAATTTGTTCAAAATAATTATAAAAACGTTTTTGGGTAATAAACACTTTTATGGGTGCGTTATTTATTTATAAATAAAACACCATTATATACTAATAGGAGGAATCAAAATGGTTGAATGGTATGTATGTCTTATCATTGGCATTGCCGCTTTAATTTTGGGCGCTGTAATTACATTTTTAATTGTAAAATTCATTCCAGCTTTCCAAGCCAAAGCCGCAGATCGTAAAGCAGAAAAAATTATTCGTGACGCTGAAATCAAAGCCGAACAAATCAGAAAAAATGCTCAACTTGATGGAAAACAAACAGTTGCGGAATTACGCCAAGAAGCAGAAAAAGACATAAAAGAAAGAAAGCAAGAATACGCTCAATTAGAAAACAAATTGAACCAACGCGAATCAAATATTGATAAACGCGATTCAAATTTAATCAACAAAGAAAACGCTCTTGAAGAAAAGAATGATTTGTTAAGTCGTCGTTTGAAAGAATGCGACAAAAAAGAAGCTTTGCTCCAAACAAAGATTGACTCAATTATTGCTGAACTTGAAAAAGTTGCTCAATTATCGGTCAAAGAAGCAAGAGAAGAAATCTTCGCTCGTGTTGAGAGCAAGATGTCGATGGAAATTGCTGCTTATATTAAAAATAAAGAGGATGAAACAAAAGCTGAAGTTGATGAAAAGGCAAAGAATATTCTTGGCCTTGCCATCTCTAAATTCTCGCAAGAAGCGGTTACTGAAAGGACAGTCTGTACTGTCTCGCTTCCAAGCGATGAAATGAAGGGCAGAATTATTGGCCGCGAAGGTCGTAATATTCGCTCCCTTGAACAACTTTTAGGTGTCGATTTAATTATTGATGATACCCCAGAAGTAATTACTGTTAGTTGCTTCAACCCAATCCGAAGAGAAATCGCTCGTCGTTCACTCGATATTCTCATTCGTGATGGCCGCATTCAACCTGGACGTATTGAAGAAGTCATCAGCAAGGTGCAAGCCGAACTTGATGAATCAATTCGTAAAGCAGGTGAAGAAGCTGCCTTTAAACTTGGTTTACCAAAAATTAACAAAGAACTTCTCATGTATGTTGGTCGTTTGAAATATCGTACCTCGTATGGTCAAAATGCTTATGATCACTCAATGGAGGTAGCTTACCTTTCGGGCATTATGGCTGCCGAACTTGGTTTAGATCAAAATCTCGCCAAACGCGCTGGCTTATTGCACGATATCGGTAAAGCGGTTGACTTTGAAATGGATGGTTCACACGTTGAACTTGGTTCTCGCCTTGCTAAAAAATATGGCGAACCAGATGTTGTTGTTAATGCGATTGAATCTCACCATGGTGATGTTCCAGCTAAATATGTCATTTCTAGTTTGGTTCAAGCTGCAGATACTCTATCAGCCGCTCGTCCAGGCGCTAGAAGTGAAACTTTAGAGAATTATATTAAGCGTATTGAACAATTAGAAACTATCTGTAAATCTTATGATGGTGTCTATCAATGTTACGCAATGCAATCAGGTCGTGAAGTTCGTGTCATGGTTATTCCTGATAAGATTGACGACTTAGCTGCCTTTAAGATGGCTCGTGAAATTCGTGAAAAGATTGAAACTGAAATGACTTACCCTGGTCAAATTAAAGTTTCAGTTATTCGTGAATACCGCGCTACCGAAACCGCTAAATAAAATAGAAAGAGTTGTTATTATATGAGAATCCTTTTCCTAGGTGATGTCGTGGGCCGAATTGGCCGTAATGCTGTCAAGCACTTTTTGCCAAAACTTGTGGATAAATACCACGTTGATTTTGTCATTGCTAATGGCGAGAATGTTACCCATGGAAAAGGACTCATTGAAAAACATTATGAAGAGCTTATAGATGACGGTGTTGATGTCATTACTCTTGGAAATCATTACATGAGCAAGAATCATATCGTTAATTATATTGATGAAGCAACATGCCTTGTTCGTCCTTTAAATCTGAAAAATGATTTTGGGGGTGTTGGATCGCTGCTTGTTGATGTTAATGGTGTCAATGTGCGAGTGACAAATATTCTTGGTGCTGCTTTCATGAGAGAAGAAGTTGTTCAGCCTTATCTTTCTTTGAAAGAATTGTTGGAACAAAATGACGGGGAAGACTCGATTCATATTGTAGATTTTCATGGTGAAGCTACTGGAGAAAAAATGTGTTTTGGCTATGTTTTTGATGGCCAAGTTAGCGCTATCCTTGGTACCCATACTCATGTTCAAACCAACGATGCGAAGATTCTAGAACATGGCACTGCCTTTATCTCTGATGTTGGTATGTGCGGTGCCGCTAATGGCGTACTCGGATTTGATAAAACGACAGTAATTAATAAGACAATCTTTGGCAACGATTCTCGATTTGAAATTGCTGATGATGATCAAGAGATGATTAATGGTGTGGTCCTTAATATCGATGATGAGACTAAAAAAGCAAAAGAAATATTCCTTGTAAAAGTATTCGGTGAAGAGAATGGCAAATAAATGTATCTATAAATCCATGCCTGATAATTCACTTGAAAGAGCAAGAAATCTTTCTTTTTCTTTTAACTATGACGAGATCATTGTTCCTAAAGTTTTAAAATCATTCGCCCATGGCAAAAAATATTTTATTCATACCTATGGTTGCCAAGCCAACTATCGCGATGAAGAAATTATGTCTGGCATGCTTGAGAAAGCAGGCTTCAGCAAAGCTAGCGATGAAACTAGTGCGGATGTTATCATTTTGAATACCTGTGCTGTGAGAGAGAACGCTGAGGATAGAGTTTTTGGCAAGATTGGTGAATTGAAAGCCTTCAAAGCTCATAACAAAGATGCCATTATCGCTATCTGTGGTTGCATGGTGCAACAAAAACATATTATTGAGTTTATTTTAGATAAGTTTAAACACGTCGATTTAGTGTTTGGCACTCATAACATAACTGAGCTTTTAGAAATGCTGAATGAAGTTGTTTCTAAACGCATACGCTTAGTTGATGTTAAGTCAATTCCGGGAGACATTAAAGAAAACCTTCCGAGTAAACGTTTATCCTCGTTCAAAGCCTTTGTGAATATCTCATACGGTTGCGATAAGTTTTGCACTTATTGTATCGTTCCTTATACTCGAGGTAAAGAAAGAAGCCGTCGCTTAGTTGACATAGTCAATGAATGCACAGAATTAAAAGAAGCCGGATATCAAGAAGTAACCCTTTTAGGTCAAAATGTTAATGCTTACGGGAAAGACTTCAACGATGGAACAACCTTCGCTTGTTTGCTTGAAGAAGTGGCAAAACTTGGTATTCCTCGCGTTCGTTTCCTTACTTCTCACCCTTGGGATTTTAAAGAAGATATGGTCGATGTTATTTCTAAATATGAAAACATCATGAAATATATTCATTTGCCGGTGCAAAGTGGATCTGACGAAATTCTTCGTTTGATGGGTCGACGTTATACTTCTAAACAATATAAAGATTTAGTAGACCTTATAAAAAAGAAAATTCCAGATGTTGCTATATCTACTGATATTATTGTTGGTTTCCCAAATGAAACATATGAGCAATTTCTTGAGACAATTGAAATGGTGAAATATGTTAAATATGATTCCGCATTTACCTTCATTTATTCACCGCGTAATGGCACTCCTGCCGCCAAAATTGACGATAATGTGACTAGCAAAGAAAAATCTCTTCGTTTCCGCGAATTAGTTAAAGAACTTGAAAAAGTGATTGCCATAACTAGCGATGCTACAGTGGGTAATACCTACTCAGTTCTAGTTGAAGGAGTATCAGAAAAGAAAGACGGTTTCTTATCTGGCTATACCGAGAAAAATAAATTGGTTCATTTTGTGGGAGATTTATCTCTAGTTGGCAAAATTGTAAAAGTAAAAATCACCGAATCGCATCTTTATTTCTTGATGGGAGAAATTGTGAATGAGTGACATTGACGTCAAACTTGCCGAAGTGAAAGACGAATTATATTCTGACCCTGTTTTGGTGGAATACTTTCGTTTAAAAGACATGATTGAACACGATGAAGAACTAATGAATCTTGAAAAGGAAGTCAGGCTTCATCAAAAAAAGATGTGCGAAAATATCGATAATGACGAAATCTACCTTCTTGAAAAAGAACTATACGAAACTTGTTCTTCACAGCTAAGGAATAATCCTTTAGTTATTAATTTTAATTTAGTGAAAGACGATGCAGTCAAACTTCTCAAAGAAGTGAAGGAATACCTTGAATGATTATCGTAATCACTGGTCCAACTTGTCTAGGCAAATCTCAAACAGCGATTGAGGTGGCAAAGAAATTTAACGCGGAAATCGTCAATGGAGATGCTTTTCAAGCATATCAAGAAATGGATATCGGAGTAGCTAAACCAACCATAGATGAACTAGCTCAAGCAAAGCATCATCTTTACAGTTATCGACCAGTTGATAAACCGTTCTCTATCGCCGCATATCAAAGTGATTTACGTCAAGAAATATCATCAATCTTATCAGAAGATAAAAATGTTGTTATTGTCGGCGGAAGTGGTCTATATATTCGCGCAGCATTATATGATTATAAGTTTAATGATGAAGAAGTCTTCGATACTTCTATCTTTGACAATGACACAAACGAATCTTTGTATCAAAAATTGACTTCAGTTGATCCTTTAGAAGCGAAGAAAATTCATCCTAATAACCGCAAAAGATTAATACGAGCATTGGTTATTTTTGAAACTCAAAACAAACGCAAAAGCGAAATTGTCATGGAACAAAAACACAAGCCTATTTTTGATGATGTTTTCTTCTATGTTCGTGATATGCCTCGAGATGAACTCTATGAGCGTATTAACAAACGAGTTGATGAGATGATGGCAGAAGGTCTTCTTGAAGAAGTGAAAACAATCTATCTAAAATATGGTCCAGATATCCAATCGATGCAAGCAATTGGTTATAAGGAATTTGTTAATTTTTTTAATAACCATTGTTCATTAGAAGAAACTGTTAATTTGATTAAACAACATACGAGAAATTATGCGAAAAGACAGATGACATTTATTCGTCATCAATTTCCAGTTGTTTTTTATAAAGACAATGAAGACCTTATTAGACTAATAAGCTGTTAATAATTAACAATGTTCTTACGAATTGATATAATTCGTATTGTTAGGAGGGTTTATGGGATTACAAAACATTTACGAAATTGCTAAAAAAGCAAAAATTGATCAAAAATATATTGAACCATATGGTAGCGATAAAGCTAAAATTGACTTAGCTATTTTTGATGAAATAAAAAATAAAAAGAATGGTAAATTAGTTTTAGTTACTGCGATAACACCTACTAAAGTTGGCGAAGGCAAAACGACAATGAGCATCGCTCTTTGTGATGGCTTAGCCCGCATCGGCAAGAATGTTATGCTTGCTTTGAGAGAACCCTCTCTTGGTCCTGTTTTTGGACTCAAGGGTGGAGCGACTGGTGGTGAAAGAGCTACAGTTGAACCACACGAAGATATTAATCTTCATTTCACTGGAGATATGCACGCTTTAACGAGCAGTATCAACCTTGTCAGTGCAATAATTGATAATCATATCTTTCAAGGAAACGAATTGAACATTGATCCAGACAAAGTAGTCTGGAAAAGAGCGATGGATATGAACGATCGTGCTTTAAGAAACATTCAAATTGCTCTTGGAAATAAAAACGGAACTCCTCGGAATGATGGTTTCCTTATTACTGTTGCGAGTGAAATGATGGCAATTTTATGCCTTTCTAACGACCCTGAAGATTTTAAGAAGCGTATTAACAATATTCTTGTTGCTTATACTTTTGATGATAAACCTATCTATCTTCGTGACTTAAGAATATCTAACGCTATTATGAAATTAATGAAACAGGCTTTAAAACCTAATCTCGTTCAAACTGGAGAAGGCAATCCCGCCTTAATTCATGGTGGCCCATTCGCCAATATCGCTCATGGTTGCAATTCAATTATTGCCTTAAAACTTGCTGAAAAAATTAGCGATATCACTGTTACAGAAGCAGGCTTTGGTGCTGACTTAGGCGCTGAAAAGTTTATGGATATTTGCATGCCAACTGCTAAACTTAGCCCTGATGCCGTGGTGGTCGTAGCTACAATTAGAGCTTTAAAACTTCATGGTGGAGTTGTCTTTGAACAACTTAATGAGTCCAATGTCGAAGCAATGCTGGATGGAACCAAGAATCTTCAAGTTCATTTAGAAAATATGAAGAAATATGGTGTTCCAGTTATGGTCGCCATCAATCATTTTAACAGTGATTCACAAGTTGAAATCGACGCTTTGACAAAATGGTGCGTTGATAACAACTACCATGTTTCATTTGTTGATTCATACATTAAGGGCAGCGAAGGCGCAATTGACTTCGCTAATAAAGTTTGTGAATTATTGAATCAAAAGAGCAATTATCATACTTTGTATGATTACAATTTATCAATCAAAGAGAAAATTGAAATAATTTCTAAAGAGATATATCGCGCTGAAAAAGTGGAATTTTCCGATAAAGCAATTGAACAAATAGTCTCGTATGAAAAATTAGGATATGGTCATACTGCGGTTTGCATGGCCAAGACGCCCCTGTCTTTAACTGATAATGCGAAAATACAAGGAGCACCAATTGGCCATATCATTCACGTAAAAAGTGTAAACTTGTCTAGTGGAGCTAACTTTGTTGTGGCATTAACTGGCGCAATTATGACAATGCCAGGTCTACCTAAAGTTCCAGCTGCTGTTAAAATGGAAGATGAATAATGAAAACTTTCGACTATAAACTTGGTGATATTGTGGAAATGAAAAAGCCACATCCTTGCGCAGCTCATTCAACTCTTTTTGAAATTGTCAGAGTCGGAGCAGATTTAAAAATTAAATGCCTTGGCTGTGGTAATGTTCTAATTATCTCTAGAGATAATTTTAATAAGCGATTCAAATGTGTTAAAACATCGAAATAGTCTCAAATATTTAAAAAAATCGACACTTTATTATTTTTTCACCCTATTAGATAGTAGGGAGGTAATAATGTGTCGGTTTTTAATATTCACAACTTATCCGTTTCATTTTCTAACAACTCCGAAACCAAACTCGTTCTCAATAATTTGTCCTTATCTTTTGGTTCAAAGCAACTTATCAGTATTGTTGGAAAATCTGGTTGTGGAAAATCGACATTCCTAAATGTTCTTTTAGGAATTGAAAAACCAACTTCTGGAACTGTGAAGTTCTGCGGACACGACATTTCTAAATTGAAAGATAAGGGGCTTTCTTTTTATCGTAGTGATTGTGTTGCAATGGTTTTTCAACATTATAACCTCTTCGACAATTTATCTGTTATTGAAAATATTGCGCTTCCGATGTTAATTAAAGGCATCAAAAAGAAAGAAGCTCGTTCAAAAGCTATTTATTTATTAAACAAATTTTCTTTAACCAATTTAGCAAACCAAAAAGTTGCAAAACTATCAGGTGGCGAAAAGCAAAGAGTCGCCATCATGAGGTCACTTATAAATAATCCAAAAGTAATTCTTTGCGATGAACCCACTGGAGCATTAGATGAAGATAACGCTATTCTAGTCATGGATTTATTCAAACAAATTTCAAAGGAAAGAACTGTGATAGTTGTTTCTCATAATCAAGAGCTCGTTGATGCTTATTCAGATCGGAAGATTGTCCTTCAAGATGGGAAAATAATAAAAGATAGTCAAAAAGATATATATTCAAGAGACATAGATATTATTTCATTTCAAAGAAAGAAACATACTTCATGGAACAATATTTTTGTTAGAAAAGGACTAAAAGAAAACCGGGGCAAAAATGTTCTTTCATTATTGGCATCTTCGTTTGGTTTCCTTGCAATTATGCTTTCTTTTGGTTTTTCTAATGGGTCCAAAGAATCGCAAACAAATGCCTTGAACAAAAACCTCGATATATGTTTTTCAAAAGTATCTTATAAAACATATTACGAAATTGAAAATTCGCCTCTCTCTTATGAAAAATCTGTTCGTCCAAACTTTGAACAAATTGATAGCGAACTAAAGGATATAAATTTATTAATATTTAAAGATAATTTTTCGTACGCTTTTCATCAATATCCTGATGCCGTTTTTCAAGAGAAACAAGTGCCAGATTTTGAAGCAATTCCTTTAATTTTTGAAGAGGAAGAATCTAATGATGGAATAATTGTAAATCAAGAATTTGCAAACTATTTTAATTGCAACATAATAGGTGAAGAACTAGTAATAAATAATGCATCATCATACTCTTTTTATACAGGTGATAGCGGTGAACCATTTATCAAAGATGAGATTAATTGTTCAGTCCTTTTTAAAATTAAGGAAGTGGTGAAAGAATTCTCATTTTTGAACACCCCAAAAATTTATTACTCCTATCAATATGTATTAAATAATTTAAACCAAATAAGATTGGATAATATTTCAAAATATAAAAAAGAATTTACATCTCCAATCGATTTCATTGAGCAAGCAAATTGTGATGAAGTGTACTCTTCATATTCTCTTTTTGCGTTTCTAAAAACAAAAGAAAATATTGCGGATTTCTTTGAAGTAATTAATGACCTACGAACTCGAGAATGCAACCTGCAAATAGATTCAACTCCATATGAAGTAAGAAATGCTTATTCGTCTTTCGTCTCTTCTTTTTCCAATGCCCTATTTGCTTTTGTGTTTATTGTTCTATTTGGAGTTAATACAATCATTGGAATGCTATCATTGTCTAATTTTATTGAACATAAAAAAGAAGCAGCAATCTTAACTTGCTTAGGTTCACCCTATTCAATGGTTACATCGATTTATCAAAAGCAAAATATGCTGCTTATAATCGTTTCATTTTGTATTTCTTTAGCTCTGCTTTATCCTCTGCAAAGCTTGCTAAACTCGATTATTATGGCTTCTTTTAATCTTGAAAATCTTATCAATACCCCCATATTTAACATGTATGGTGTTTATTTCTTGTTGCCACTTGCGGTATTGCTTGTTGCTCTAATTGTAGCTTCTTTGTTTTTAAGAGTACCAATGTTTTTTTATCGAAAGATTTCGCTTACCAATGAACTAAGGGATGAATGATATGATAACTATAAAGAACTTAACAAAGACATATGGTAATAGAGATGTTCTTTCCATTGATTCTTTAGATCTCCCTAATAGTGGACTTGTTGTTCTTCTAGGCGAATCTGGCTCAGGCAAAACCACTCTTTTAAATGTAATTGCAGGTGTGGATAGAAATGTATCTGGTGACTTATTTTTTAATGAGACAAATGTAAACAAATTATCAGAGACTAATGCAAGGAAATTTCGCATTAATCAAACCGGATATGTATTCCAAAATTTTAATCTTTTGAATTTAGAAACAGTAACTCAAAATATTGCTCTACCTTTCAATTCTATTTCAATGATGGATTATAAATATCGCCGTATTCGAATTTATGAAGTTTTAGAACTTTTGGGCTTATACAAACTAAGGAAGAAAACTGTTAATAAACTATCTGGTGGAGAAAAGCAACGAAC
>CAZLUI010000003.1:0-19626 GCA_964562705.1 uncultured Staphylococcaceae bacterium | reverse complement strand
AGTAATGTTTATAGTGCTTCAAAAGAAAAAGTGGATTTGGTGGTTGATAAATATCAAAAAGATATCGCAGGTGTTGGAGCTGTATATTTGGTGAATTTTGAAGATTTCTTTAAAACATGCAACAAAGTATATGTGTCTTCTATTGGTCACAAATATTACTTAGATAGTTTCTCAACTAGATCCATCAATGATTATGTTTGGTTAGATGGTGACTTTGATTCTTTGTCTTATCCTTATCAACCTACCGAACTTGAAGATGATGAAATAGTTATTGGCTTGAATTATGTTGATATGGTTAATTTGTGTTTTACTTTGCAAATTCAACGGAGCTACTCCGCTCTAGGTCAATATTTAGTTAATAATCCAATGACAATTACCCTTGAGATAGCTAACTCTTCTTGGCAGTACGATGATGAACAGTTATTCAACGTTAAAGCAGTAGCCGAAACTGAACATTCTTGTTTTTTACATTACAACCAACTTTGGAACGAAACAGTTTTTGAGAAGATGATGCTTTTGCCAAGCGTTGATAATGGCCATCAAAGTTTTCCTTGGGAGATGTATAAACTCTATTATTTAAAAACTAATGACAATCCGACAGTTTTTTACGAAAAAACACTCACAGATGAGTCTTTATTTGATTTTGTCTTTGAAAAAACCAATTATCATTATCATCCTCTGCTGTGCAAAATAAACGAGATTTGCACAGTTAATCGCCTCTTAGTTTTTTATGTTGATAAGTCCGCTATTGATTTTTTTCTTCTCAATAAGATTCAGGAACTTGAACCTCAAATGAGCCATTATATTCCAATCTCAGAATATGGGTATGCAACATATGCTTCCGGAATGATGAGTGGCTTTGCTAAAAACACTTTTGTTTCTTTGTCTCTAGAAAATTTGGAAACCACAATTGACGCTGATTCAAAACTCAATGATTATGGAGGATCAGTTGCTCTGCCTAACGGCGTTATTCAGGGAAATTATTTAAGTGGTTTGAGTGGTGGCCTTAGGTTTTCGACAAGAATAGACAAATTAGTTGAAGGACGCTTGCCTCAAAAAACAAATGAGATTGTGATTTCAAAAAAATTGGAAGAAAGACTTGGCGAAGCTTCTAGCGGAAAAGAATTATATATTTCAAGTATTTCGAATGAAAGTATTAACAGCAATAACAATATTGAAAAAGAATACTCAATCGGAAGAGCCAGAATTGTTGGAGTGTGTGATGAAGATCAGCCATATATCTATCAAGATAAAAACTGGACTATTTCTTTCTTTCGTGATTACTTAGGTATTTCTTCATTTAGGCTAATCCCATCCGCTGTTTTATTTGAATTAGATTCTAATGTCGATGCATCGAAAATATGTCATAGATTTAACACCTTGTTTAGAAAAGTAACATTTTCAAGTGCGGCTTTGGAAATCAGCAAAAGTTTAGATTCAACGTTGAAATATGCAAACACTATCCTGATTGTCTTTTCTGTTTTAGCATGTTTAATATCCATTCTTCTTCTAGGCACAGTTGTGATGTTGAATGTCACTGAAAGTAAAAACGAAATTACGCTGTTCACCTATATCGGCTTCTCTAATAGTAATATTAATTCTTCATTTGTATACCATGCTTTAATCTATGGCTTAATTGCTTTTCTTGGTTCATCGTTAGAACTAATGGTCATTGATTTCATCTTCTCGAAAGTATTAAGTTCATATTTCAATATTGGCTTATCTTTTTCACTTAATTTAGTTCCAATTCTAGTTGTTTTTATAATTTCCATTACTATGAGTTATTTAACTAGTTTGGTGGTCGTTCGTATTCTAAATAAAAAGAAAAGAACAGCTTAAGATAATGAAATGTTTCACTTTTCCTTTTTATCTAGGATTAAAGTCACATTTTATAGTGTTGCTGTTCTTATTTAATTATTCTGCAGGTTTAACGATATGTTCACCATCATACATAAATTGCACACCCATAACGCTTGGGCCAGCGTGATATGAGTTGGTTGCGCATGAAGGATTGAAATAGACATGTTTGAAACCTTTTGCTTTTAAAAGTTCTTCTATTTCTTTTACCATTTCATCATCGCATGTTGAGATGTTCATATACGCAGTGTCGTAATCGATGTTTTCATAACTAGCTATTCTATCTTCAACATATTTACGAATGCATTTTGACGAATCACCACGATAAATCTTGCCAACGACAAAGTTACCTTCTTTGTCTGTTTCAATGACTGGTCTTAATCTGAGCAGTTTTGATGCAAAATATTTAAGCCCTGTACATCTTCCACCTTTGAACAGATAAGTCATGTCTTTGATAATGAACGATGTTGAGGCAAATGCCACTCTTTGTAGAGTTTTATTTACAATCTCTTCAAATGGGTATCCAGCGTCTCTTAACCTAATTGCATATGTTGCTAATAATGCGCTGGCGCCACCCGTTCCTTTAGTATCAATAATAACGATATTTTTATTGCCATGGGTGGCGGCGACGGCGTTATCATAGCAACTTGATAATTTGCTCGACATGGTGAAATGAATGATTTGATCATATTTCTTTAGTTCAGCTTCAAAGTATTGTTCATATTCTTCAACATTTGGGGCTGCTGTATGACACATTTTCTTTGTTGCTTGGGTGAATTCAAATAATTCGCCAACGGTGAAAGCATCATCGCGGTAGGTTATTCCATCCTTTTCAACATGGAAATGAATGATGTCCATGTTCATCTGTTTTAATTGTTCTTTTGAAAAATCGGCTGTACTTGTTGCATTTATTCCAATATTCATTGTTGTTTTCTCCTTCAACCTTTTATAATATAAATGACTGAGAAATACGTTTGTATAAACGAATAGAAATATTTATGTAGAATTCAATTCTACGGTTGGTAGAAAGACAGAAAATGGAAATAAAACAAAATATTGCAAACAACATCATCGCGCTACGTAAGAAAAATAAATGGACTCAAGCAGAACTTGCCGACAAGATTAACTATTCCGACAAGGCTGTTTCAAAATGGGAACGTTGTGAAGCTGTTCCTGACATTGATACTCTTTATGCACTCGCTAATCTTTTTGGAGTTACTGTCGATTACTTTTTGCATGAAGATGCGAAAGCTCAAAAAGAATATGTTGTTCCCAAAGTTGAAGGTCTTTACAAAAAACTTGCCATTCTTTTCTTGTTTTCGCTTGCTACAGCGTTAATTGCTCTTGTGGTGTTTATGATTGGCAGGTATAAAAATTGGGATAACAAAGATAATCTTTGGATGGCGTTTGTTTATTGCACTCCAGTGTTTGCTATCTTAACTATGCTATTTTTCGAGGTTAACCATATATGGCTTGGCTCACTCATATCTTGTTGTTGCATTGTTTTGACAATTACAATGTGCACATATTTGGAGTTAATGCTGAGATTAGAAGAAAACCTATGGATGATTTGGCTTATTGCGTTAATAATATGCGGTTCAATTGTCCTTTTGTATTTTATGCGAATAGGTAAACGAAGAAAGAAATGAGCGTTATTCTTTTGTTTTACTTTATAAGTATGTAAAATGAAACTATGAAAAAGATTATTAAAATTTTCTTAGGTCTTGCTGCTGTAGCAACATTAAGCTCCTGCAGTCTTTACTTATTTGATTCAACCGACACTACAACAACTACAGTCCCATCAATTCCTGATATTCCTGATACTGGTGATGGGTACATTAGATATCACCAATATGATTACAACCTACAAGATGTGAATGCTTCGATTGGAAAAATTAATCTCCCAACAACGGGTGAGCCGCGTATTTTGGTTGTGCCTGTTCAGCTTAAAGGCGAAAAATCTTGGACTAGCTCGATGCTTGAAAACTTGCAAAAAGGATTCTTTGGCAGCGCTGATGAAACTGGTTGGCAATCTGTTTCTTCGTTTTACGAAGCAAGCAGCTATGGCAAGCTAAAAATAAAAGGCGATATTGCCATTCCGCTAGTAAGCTCCTACACACCTTCATATTTACTTGCTAACGATTCTTTGGGTGGATCGCATCGTCCAGATGTCTATATTGAAGATGAGTTTCAAAAGAGCGCTAGCTATGACACAATTCGAAAGACTTGCGATACAAACAAGGATGGCTTTATTGATTCAACAGTTTTCGTTTACTCTACCCAAATATCATTATCCAATGGTTATTGGGCTTGGGTTTATTGGGGCGATAGCAATGCTTCATCGTCACGTCCTTCGGTTAATTCTTATATGTGGGTTTCATATGATTTCTTTGTGTATAATGCCGACGCCCATTACGCTAGATTATATGCTGGTTATGGTTCTAAAGTAGATGCTCACACAATTATTCATGAATCTGGGCATTTATTAGGCTTAGATGATTATTATTGCTATGACGACAACGGTTGGGATCCAAGCGGTAAAATTGAAATGCATTCTAACAATATTGGTGACGAAAATGCCTACTCGAAATTCGCTCTTGGTTGGCTTGATCCTTTCTATATTAATGGTTCTTCACCGACGACGACAATAACCCTGCGTTCATCAGCTGAATATGGCGATGCTATTCTTTTAAAGAATAATTGGAACAAAACCGCTCTCGATGAATATATTTTAATTGAGTATTACACACCAGACGGCATGAATAAGAAAGACGCAACTGCTAAATATCCAGGCAATGGTTTGCAAATGTATACTGAAAGTGGTTTTAGAATTTATCATATTGATGCAAGAACAGTTGAGCTATCAACTCGCGGTGAAATGATTGGTTATGCAAATTATAGCAAGACTAGCAATAAAATTTATATTGTTGGTGCATCAAACTCTGAGTCGTATTCATATTTAAACAGCCACGCTGGCGATTTCAAACAGGTTCATCTTCTCGAAGCAGGAGGAACTAATACTTTCAAGAGTGATAGCGTTGCAACAAATGCGACCTTATTTCAAAATGGCGATTCTTTTACTGCTAACGCGAATTTCTTCTTTTATGAAAATAAATTTAACGATGGCTCCGAAATGGGGTATAATATCTCAGTTGGTGAATGTTCCACATATCAAGGAACAGTCTCCATATCGCAGTTATAATATATTATCGATTGTTGGTAATAGGAAAGGATTTATGAAGGGTAAAGTAGTTCGTTTTAACTCTGACAAAGGTTACGGATTTATCAAATCAGAAGATGGCAAGGATATTTTCTTCCATTATTCAGCCTTAATGGTCAAGGGTTTTAAGACAATTGAACCAAACACTGAAGTCGAATTTGATGTCGAACAATCAGAAAAAGGTTTACGTGCAAGCAACATCAAGCTTGTTGCTTAATTGTCAAATACATAAACCAAAAAGCCTAGCACTCGTGCTAGACTTTTTCTTTTTGCTTTACACAACGCACTTCTTATTGTAAAATAAGCCGGGTCTTAAGGAAGTAATAACATGTCATTAAAAGCAGGTATTGTCGGACTACCAAATGTTGGCAAATCAACTTTATTCAATGCAATAACAAATTCTCATGTAGAAGCAGCGAATTATCCGTTTGCTACAATCAATCCAAATACTGGGGTTGTCAATGTTCCAGATGAACGTCTAGATTTCTTATCTAATTTGTTTCAACCTAAACGCACGATTCAAGCAACTTTCGAATTCTACGACATTGCCGGACTAGTTCGTGGGGCGAGCAAAGGCGAAGGACTAGGCAATCAATTCTTGGGCCATATTCGCGAATGCGACGCGATTGTCGAAGTTGTTCGTTGCTTTGATTCAACTGAAATCATTCATGTCGAAGAAACAGTTGATCCAAAACGTGATATTGAAACCATCAATCTCGAACTTGCGATGGCGGATTTAGAAACCGTCGAGAAACGTATCGCCAATATATCTAACAAAGCTCGCATCAACAAAGACAAGGAATCTGTTTATGAGATGTCCATTCTTGAACCAATTCATAAAATCTTAGTCCAAGGTGAACCAGCTAGACTAGTCCATCTAAAAGATGAAGATTATGAATATGCTTTTAAGAACTATCATCTATTAACCCTCAAGCCAATTATCTATGTCGCCAATGTCTCTGATAGTGACTACACGGATTTAGATAACTGCAAATACCTTAATATAGTTAAGGAGATTGCTAACAAAGAAGGATCACAAGTGATTCCAGTATCTTGTGAAATCGAATATGAGATGTCCACTCTTTCAAAAGAAGACAGAATTGAATTCCTTCACACTTTAGGTGCCGAAGAATCAGGACTAGATAAAGTTATCAAAGCAGCTTACAAACTCTTGAATTTATCTACTTTCTTTACAGTTGGAGCCGACGAATGCAGGGCGTGGACTTTTCACACCGGTATGCTTGCTCCACAATGTGCAGGCGTAATTCATACCGATTTTGAAAAAGGCTTTATTAAAGCCGAGGTCTATTCATTTACAGATATTAAAAAATATGGCAATGAATTAGCTCTTAAAGAAGCTGGAAAACTAAGAATGGAAGGCAAGACATACGTCATGCAAGATGGTGATGTTGCTTTCTTTAGATTTAATGTATAACAAAGGAGAATAATATGTTTAGAATCGGATTTAGCGAAGATATCCACCCATTTAAAGAAGGACGTAAACTCGTTCTTGGCGGTATCGAAATCGAGAATGAAGTTGGCTTAGATGGACATTCAGACGCTGACGTGGTTATTCACGCTGTTGCCGAATGTATTTTGGGTGCGATGACTTATGGAGACTTAGGAACCCTATTTCCAGATACAGATCCAAAATTTAAAGATATATCTAGTATTGAACTTCTAAAAGAAGTGGTTGAGATTATGCGTAAAGAAGGATTCAAGATTAACAATATGGATATCCAAATTGCTACCGTTCATCCAATTTTGCATAAATATATTGTCCCAATGAGAGAAAAGATTGCTGACATCCTTGAAACTCGTCCAATCAATATCTCAATTAAAGCGGCTTCTTTTAATAAAGTTGGTCCTATTGGTGAAGGCAAAGCCTGTAAAGCACAAGCAATTGTTTTATTAAAGCATGAATAATGCTTGCACGTTCCTACGCGTTTAAATATAATAATGCGTTAAACTTATGAACATTGAACAAAATTTAAAGAATAAATTAATCACTTCCCTTAAAGAAGAAGGTCTTGAACTAAATAGTGAAGACATCATTATTGAGAACACCAAGAGCGCTGACCATGGTGACTACGCCACCAACGCAGCCCTCAAGTTTGCCTCAAGAGTGAAAATGGCTCCACGTGTTTTAGCTGACAAGATTGTTAATTCAATTAATAAAGATGGCATCGAGAAAATTGAAATTGCTGGTCCTGGTTTTATTAACTTCTTTCTGAAGAAAGACGCAATTAATTCCGTTGTTGAAAAAGTATTATCACAAGGTATTGCTTATGGACGCGGTGAGAAAAAGAACAAAAAAGTAAATGTGGAATTTGTCTCTGCCAATCCAACTGGTGACCTTCATCTTGGACACGCTCGTATCGCTGCTGTTGGCGATAGCATTTGCCGTATTTATGATTTTGCAGGTTATGATGTTACACGTGAGTATTACGTCAATAACGCCGGCAATCAAATTAGCACCCTTGGATTATCCCTCGATGTTAGATATCGTCAATTAAATGGTGAGAAAGTCGAACTTCCAGAAGACTCTTATCACGCTCAAGATATCATCGATATTGCGACTGCTTTTAATAAACAATATGGCGATAAATACTTAGCTGACACTCCTGAAAATAAAGAGTTTTTAACTCAATATGGAATGGAAGCAGAACTAAATAAAATCTGGAAAGATTTAGAAGCTTACCGCGTTAAATTTGATATCGTCACTCTTGAAACTGATGTCCGCAAAAACGACCACGTTAAAGATGTCCTTGAAAATAAATACGCTAAATATACCTATGAACAAGACGGTGGAATATTCTTAAAAACCACTGACTTTTTAGATGATAAAGATAGATGCGTTGTTAAATCAGACGGTTCATATACCTATATGATGCCCGATATTGCCTATCATCTTATTAAATTATCTCGAGGGTATGATTTACTTGTAGATGTTTTAGGTGCTGATCATCATGGTTACATTAACCGCATGAAATCTGCCCTTATGATGCAAGGTTATTCTGCTGATACTCTTGAAATTGAACTTATTCAAATTGTTCGTCTTATTAAAGATGGTGAAGAAGTTCGAATGTCAAAACGTACCGGCGCCGGTGTCTCACTTCGCGAATTGTGCGAAGAAGTAGGCGTTGATGCTGCTAGATATTTCTTTGTGTCGAGAGCTGCTAGTGCTCATTTAGACTTTAATCTAAATTTAGCGCTTGAAAGAAGCTCATCTAATCCTGTTTACTACGCTCAGTATGCTCATGCTAGATTAAGCAAAGTGCTAGAGAACGGTAGTGATATTACGATTGATGTTAAAGCCCCTTTATTGAAAGAAAAACAAGAAGTTGAATTACTTAAGTGTATCAATGAATTCCCTCATGTAATTCAAAATGCGGCTTTAAAAAGATCGCCACACCTTGTTGCAAACTATATTCAAGAATTAGCAAGTGCCATTCATGCCTTCTATACTGAATGCCACGTTCTTGATAGGGAGCACCTTGATGTAACTAGTTCCCGGCTTGCATTAGCAAAAGCGGGACAAATTGTAATGAAAAACGCCTTAAACGTTATCGGGGTTGAAGCTCCAACAAACATGTAAGAAAGAAGGAAAAACAAATGGCAAAATCATTAATTAATCATGCCTACGATATCTTAACAGCTTCTAAACAACCAATGGCTTTTAAAGATCTATTTGATCAAACAATCAAGGCCTCCGGCGTTGAGCTTAATGGCTCAGCTTTAATGAGTAAAATGGCATCGTTTTATACCCAATTAACTTTGGATTCAACTTTTACATTGCTTCAAAATAATATGTGGGATCTTCGTTCCCGCCACACTTTTGATCAAGTCCATATCAATCTTGACGAAGCTTATAGCGAGGATAGTGAAGATGAAGAAGATATTGATATTGAAGAAAAAGAACTTCTAAAAGAAGAACTCGGTGAAGATGAAGAAGATCAACCAAAAGATGATGGTGAAGATGGTAGCGACAGTGATGATGACTTCGACAAACCTAAAAAAGAACCAGAAGAAGAATTTTAATGGATAAAGCAGCGAAAGACATTTTTAAATTAATCAAAAAGGCTGATATCATCACCATTCATGGTCATGTGAATCCTGATTGCGACTGCTACGGCAGTTCTTTAGGCTTGCGGGAAATTCTTCGTGATAATTTCAAAAATAAAAAGATTTATTCCCTCGGTTATGGCACTGAATATATGTACGATAAATTCGGGAAATATGATGAAGTAAGTGATGATGTTGTTAAAAATTCTTTAGCTATCATTGTAGACTGTTCTGAAACTCCACGTATCATGGACCAAAGAGTGGCAAATGCTAAAACAATTGTAAAAATTGACCACCATATCGAATCAACTCCTTTCATTGGGTATAAATGGGTCGACGTGGAATCGATTGCTTGTGCTCAAATGATCGCCGAATTTGCTAAACATTTTCATCTAAAAATATCTTCCAAAGCCGCTAACTTACTATATTTAGGTATTTGTACTGACTCAGGAAGATTTAGATATTCGCCAACAAACGCTAAGACTCACCGCATTGTTGCTGATTTATATGATATTGGAATCAATCCTAAAGCTATGTTTGATGTTTTGTATCAATCAGATGCCGCTTATGTTAAATACCAAGCTTTGCTTGTTTCTAAATTTAAAATGACTGAAAACCATGTTATTTATTGCTTTGCTGATGTACCTGACTATGAACAATTTGGTTTAAAATATGAACAAGTTTCCAAGAATGTTAATGTCGTTGGTAACATTATCGGTTGTCCAGTTTGGACATTGTTCACTCGAAACGCCGATGGAACCATCCGCATTGAATTTAGAAGCAGTGGTCTCGACGTTCAAAAGATTGCGAAAAAATATGGCGGTGGTGGTCATAAATGCGCCGCTGGAGCTCGATTAGAAGATCAAAAAGATTTCACACTTGCTATGCAGGTTGTCAACGATTTAGACCAAATGGTCGCAGAAAGTAAAAAGAATGTATAATCACGAATTGGATGTGGCTTTAAAGGCCGCTATCAAAGCATCAATTGCCATTATGGAAGTTTATAATTCCAATGACATAGGTGTTGAGATTAAATCAGACAATTCGCCAGTAACAAAAGCTGATAAAGCTGCTGACGTCATAATTCGTCATGAGCTTAGTTCAGCTTTTCCTTTATATGGCATGCTCACCGAAGAATCGACTGATGATAAAAGTCGTTTATCAAATGATTATGTTTGGATTGTCGATCCAATGGATGGCACAAAAGATTTTGTTGCCCATAATGGTGAATTTACAATTAATATCGCTCTTGCGTATAAACATGTTGCCGTTCTTGGGGTTATTTTGATTCCAGTTACCGGTGAAATATATTATGCCATTCAAAACGAAGGTTCGTTTTATCTAAAAGATAAAGACTCTAAGCCAATTCGTATCCATTGCAACGATAAAGTTAGTGATGTTACAACTTTAGTTTCTCGGTTTCATAGCAATGAAATTGAACAGAACATGATCAAAAAACATAGCGATGTAATCAAGCATCAAAAAACTGTTGGAGCCACAATCAAAGGTTGCATCATCGCTCGTGGCTTAGCCGAAATGTCATATCGTTTTTCATCAAATACTAAGGAATGGGATACTGCAGCTATGCAAGTCATTGTGGAAGAAGCAGGTGGCTATATTCTTAAATTTGATGGCCAACCAATTAGGTATAATCGTGAAGATGTTTATAACCGTGATGGTTACGTAATTGTTAATAAAAAAGAAAATTTTCTTTTATAATTAAATTGAACAAGGAGAAAAGTAATGAAAAATAAAATTGTTTGTATACTCGCATTAGCCCCTCTTTTAATTAGCTGTGGTGGACCTACTAGTGAACCAAAAAGCATAGTTGATGAAGATTATGTTCCAACTTTGCCCACTTTTAAAGATAAAAATAGTGGTGCCATCCTCGAAGATGAAGAGAATGTCTATTTTGATTTTTATGAAATCAGTGACTTCCATGGTGCGACTGAATACGATAAAACTGATAACAAGTTAGGCATTGAAAGAATGTCGACATATTTCGATAACAAACGCACCGCTAATCCAGGCGGAACTTTCCTCCTTTCTGGTGGAGATATGTGGCAAGGCACTGCTGATAGCAATATTACTAGAGGCAATTTAGTGACCTATGCGATGGATGTAATGGACTTTGATGCTATGACTTTAGGCAATCACGAATTCGATTGGACTGAAAAATGGATTAAAAATAATGAAGAAAAAGCTACTTTTCCATTCTTATGCGCCAACCTACTTGATAAAAGAACAAATGAATTGGCTAGTTTTGTTTCTCCATCAACAATTGTCACTCGTGGCGATTACAAAGTTGGTATCATCGGCACAATTGGTGATAATATCAAGAGTGCAATTCTTGCTTCTTCCGTTGAGAACTTCGACTTCACAAACGAAATCGAAGCTGTTAAATCAGAGTCTGCTAAACTTAAAGATGTTGGCTGTGATTTAGTTGTATGGTCAAGCCATAATGATGTCACTTATTTGAAAAACGAAATTAGCAGTGAAGATTTAGGCGTCAATTTAATATTTGGAGGCCATTCACACAACACCATCGTTAATGAAGTTAATGGTATTCCAATGCTTGAATCAAAAAATTATGGTCGTTCAATCCCACATGTTCAATTAAAACTAAATAAAACTACTAAAGCTGTGACTCCTGTTGAAGGCTATGGCTGTGATACCACTCCGACAGCAACTGAATATTCTGCTGATGCTGATGTAACCGGTATTTATAATCAATACAAATCTCTTTATATTGATCCACTTAAAAACATTAAGATTGGTCATACTTCCTCAGATTTGAGCGCTTCGGAACATTTGCCTAACTTAGCTGTTAAAGCAATGTTTGAAAATATTAAAACGGACTATTCCAATTATGATATAAAAGCAGCATTTACTAATGTAAATGGTGGTGTTCGCGCTGATGTAAAAGCAGGCGATATCAATTATGGCGATATTTATAGTGCCTTCCCATTCGATAATGAGCTTGTTATTCTTTCCACAACAGGAAGAAAACTCCAAAACTATACTGGTGGTAATGGCATATCTAATTTTGCTCAATATCAAGTTGTTGGCAGTTACGGGGCCTTGGTTTCTACTGAGAAATATTATTTTGTTTCAACTGATTATCTGGCCTCAAATGATTCGTATTTTTCCTCTTGTGAACTTGTCGCTCACACCGGAATAATTATCCGCGATTGTGTTGCTGAGGCTATCAAAGCATTAGGTAATGTTGACGCTAATGCGTTCAAGACATCGAGTGATAGTCACTTCCAAAAGATTTCTTAATTTGTAAATGAAAAAATATCAAGTATATCTCTTCGATTTTGATGGGACATTGTTTAATACAGTCCCGGGTTTATCTTATGTTTTTAAGAAATCGTTTGGTTCTATCGGAGTGGATGTTAATGACGATGATGTTATTTGGCTTTCGCGTGTGCCTTTAGCAGAAAGCTACGCTAAATATAATGGTGATCCAGCTAAAGTTAATATTTTCATCAAAGAAATAGAAAAAGCTTTAGATTCTAAACAATCTATTGAAACTACCGAGTTTTACGATGATAGCAAAGAATTTGTGGATTATTTAGCCAAAAACAAACCGATGTGTGGCATTGTCACTTCAAATAACACTGGCCATGTTTTGAAAATATTGTCTTTCTTCAATCTGCCTAAAGAATTATTCAATGTTTACATTGGCAGTGACATAGTTAAAGAAATTAAACCTCACCCAGCCCCAATCAAAGAAGCTATTAAAAGACTACATTATAATGGTGATCTTCACGATGTTGTCTATGTTGGTGATAGCCACAATGATTGCCAAGCCGCCCTTAACGCCGGGGTCGACACTTATCTTCTTGATCGCGGGAATGCGGGCGATTACCCGTTTCCGAAAATCTACAGTTTGATGGAATTATTCAAATAAAAACGGAGCCTTATTTGGCTTCGTTTTTAATTGGCATTTCACTCGCGAGCTTAACTCCAAGGACTCCAGGAACTTCATCCATGAGGATAATTTCAATACCCTCTGAAATAGTGGAGTCGATTAGGGAACAACCTTCACACGCTCCAAGCATTTTGACATATACAATCCCGTCGATGAAGTCGACGAATTCGACGTCTCCTCCATCACGGTTAATAAATGGTCTTACTTTTTCTAATGTCTGAACTATTAGTTCTTTAATTTCTTTTTCGCTCATATTCCAAAATTATATAACACTTATTAAGCATTTCAAGAAATGTGATAAACTATTTTTTATATGAGACGAAGAAATAACGGCAAAACCTTTCATTTAACAGTTTCCCATTTCAAAATTTTAGAAACTATCAAGTGTTTAAATGATATGCATAAGTATTCCACTCCTAAAGGAGTAAATAACATTTTGACAGGTAAGTTTGATGTGGAAACCCGTCAATTTGCCTCATTTCAGACATTTGGGACGCTCATTTCTTTCCACGGCAGGAAAATATGCTCCTATATTCTCAACATGGTTAGAAGGGGCTATTTAGCCTACATCTATGATGAGAAGACTGACGGCATGTATTTATATATAACTGAAAAAGGCGAAGAAGAATTGTTTGCCTTCCAAAAGAAACATAAAGACGAATATAAAAAGAAAACTCCTAAATCGAAACCAGAGATTGTGGAGTTATGAAAAAACGACTATTCCTAGTCGTTTTTCTTATCTGATTTTAAGTAGTTATACTGCTTATTTTTGCTATCGTTAATGACGCGGTTTCCTTCTCTAACGAGCATGATGCCGAAGTAAATCAATGTTCCTCCAGCTACAATTAGGAGTGAGCCGACAACGTATGTGACCCAAAGCAGTTCCATGGCATAACTTTTGTAAATCACAGCAATCCAGAGATTCATTGTGATAAATAGTAAGCCTGCGATGAAGGCACATATTCCTCCGAGTAACGGTAGGACTGAACTCTTCTTCGAGAAGGCTAAGGAGATTCCGGATAACAGAATCATAATTAAGCCGATAATACCGGCAGCACTCGCATGGGCTGTTGAAGTATTCTTTCCAAGATAGTCGAATCCGTTCTGATTGCAATAATGGAAGATGATTTCATAGCCGCTGAATTTGTGTTCTGGCCCAATTTGTGAGAATTGTCCTGGAAGGGCAAGTAAGACACAAACGACAACAAGAAGTGCGAGAGTGATGATGGAAGCAACGAAGGTTTTCTTTTTCATTACTATCTCTCCTTTCAACAAATTTGGCTGGGGCGACTGGGATCGGACCAGTGCTCGTGGGTTCAGAGCCCACTGCCTTACCACTTGGCTACGCCCCAAATTAAAAGGTGGCGTGAATTGGAAGCATGGTGCCCGGGACCGGACTTGAACCGGTATGGGAGTATTAATCCCGAAGGATTTTAAGTCCTTTGCGTCTACCAATTTCGCCACCTGGGCATTTAAATGGTCTCCCGTAGACGATTTGAACGTCCGACCCCTTGATTAAAAGTCGAGTGCTCTAGCCAACTGAGCTAACGGGAGATCTACGCAATCTTATGTAAAATTGCTTTGATATTATTGCACATTAGAAAGTGATATTCCATAGTTTTTATGAAAAAAAATCATTTTGTTATATAACAACCCTTAAAACTTGCTATTGAGATATCTTTTCTTAACTATTTGTAAAGAAGAAAATCTAGTGTTTATATATTTCAGGTGTTATTTTTCTCTTCTTATTTGATAATATAGATGAATATTAGGAGAGCTATTATGAAACTTGTTGGAAAGGTTATGCTTCTTGTTGCTGGAATACTGTTCCTTGTTTGGGGTATTTGGGGTACGATTGATGCGACAAATGTACTTATCAATTTAATTTCTCAACTTAAATTTGATGGTGCAGTTGTTCTTGCTTTAGTTAGCAGCATCATCCAGATTTTAGCTGGTGTTGGAGCTATCTTCTTTTTTGTTGGTATTGGACCATTTAGAGGATTTGTTGGAGTGTTTGCTATTATCAACTTTGTCTTAATCGTTGTTAATCTAGTATTCAACATCATTAACAAAGCTTCCCTTATTTATTTAACTTCTTTAAGTACAGTGACTTGTGTTGTCTATTTTATTGGCTGGGCTCTGGCACGAAAAAAATAAAGAATCTTCATAAATTAAAAGGGTTTCTCGCGATTGAGAAACCCTTTTAATAATCTTTGTTTGGTTGGGGTGGCTGGGATCGGACCAGCGAAATGACAGAGTCAAAGTCTGTTGCCTTACCACTTGGCTACACCCCAATAGTGGTGGAGGAAGGTGGATTTGAACCACCGAACCGATAGGAACTGATTTACAGTCAGCCGCGTTTGGCCACTTCGCTATTCCTCCAAAGGCTTACATTCTTCTAAGTGGTGGATGTTAAGAGGCTCGGACTCCTGACCCCCGCCGTGTAAAGGCGATGCTCTCCCAACTGAGCTAAACATCCACTTTTACGCCTAGAAAGCGTGCTAAATAAATATATCATTATTGATATAATTAAGTCAACGAATAATTTTTGCTTATTAATAACCCTTTTTGCCGAGAAGGTGGAACATATTTTTCTTATATATTTCAACACCAGGTTGATTAAATGGATTTACTTCGAGCAAATATGCTGACATAGCACATGTCTTCATAAAGAAGTAGAAGATATATCCAAGAGCAAAGGCATCAAATTTTTCGACTTCAAGAATGACGTTAGGAACTTTTCCATTTTCAGTGTGAGCTTTTAGAGTTCCTAAGAAAGCTTGCTCGTTTACAAATTGTAATGATTTACCTTGTAAATAATTTAAACCATCCAAGTTTGCTTCATCACTTGGGATGATAACTTCATGGATTGGTTTTTTGATAAATAAGATTGTTTCAAACAAGACTTTGGAACCATCTTGAATGAATTGACCAAGCGAGTGGAGGTCGGTGGAAAATGTTGCAGAATCAGGCAACAAACCTTTGCCATCTTTTCCCTCTGATTCACCGAATAGTTGTTTGAACCATTCACCTAGTTGAACTAATCTTGGTTCATACGTAACAAACATCTCAACTTGCTTGTTATTTCTAAAGAAATAATCTCTAACGCATGCGTATTTATAAGCAGGATTTTCTTTAACGTTAGGATTGCGTAAATCTAGCATGGACGATTTTGCCCCATCCATGAGTGATTTGATGTCGATTCCTGCCACAGCCATTGGGAATAATCCTACAGCGGTGAAAACAGAATAACGGCCACCGACATCTCCTGGCAGAGTGAAGGTTTGATAACCCTCTTTTATTGATAACTCTTTTAGAGCGCCTTTACTGGCGTCAGTTGTTGCAAAGATAGCTTTGCGAGCCTCTTCTTTGCCTACTTTTTGTTCAAGTAATTCTTTTAACAAACGGAAAGAGATGGCTGTTTCAGTGGTGGTGCCGCTTTTAGAAATAACATTGATTGCAAACTTCTTATCTTTGATATATTCCATAGTTTCATAGACATAATCAGAGGAAAATGTTTGACCAAGGAAGATAATTTCTGGCTTTTTGCTATTATGCAATCCATTAATTGCTTCGATACCAGCACGCGCTCCTAAGTAGGACCCACCGATACCACAAACGACTAACACATCGAAGTTTTCACGAACAAATTTCGCACATTTTTCAATTTCAACAAATTCTTTTTTATCGAATGTTTCTGGATAATTGAGCCAACCGAGAAAGTCATTTCCAGGTCCTGCTTTTTCATCGATCATTTTGTTAATGTGAGTAACAGATACTTGATATTGATTAAAATCAATATCATTTAAAAGATTGGCCGTGTTCACTTTGATCATTTTTTTGTTTCCTCTTCTATCCATTCTGGGATTTTTTCTTTCAAGGCTTGAAAATCGATATTTGATTCATTGACAGGTGTTCTTTTTATGGTTTGGGAATGATAATTCTCTTTTTCTTCAGCGCTGATTTGACTCATCGAAACTTTAGCGAAACCATCTTCCGCTATTTCAATTATCTTGACTTGATAAGTTTTTCCAACGACTAAATATCTAAAGATATTCTTGATGAAAGTGTTTGCAATTTCTGAAATATGAAGGAGACCTTTTGAACCATTCTCAAAAATCATTATTGCTCCAAAAGGGCGAATTGTAATGACTGTGCCTTCGACGATATCTCCAACTTGATAATTAATCATTAAATTTCCTCTAGATTGGCAGCAACACTTTTGATGTCGTCAATCGTGGTAACTTTATTTAGCTTTTTGCTGCCTTCTATAACAGCAACTTTGACGCCGATTGATAAGCACAATTGAGCATCGTCGGTGGCGTTAACTGTTGGCAAATGATGGGCCAAAAGCAAAGCTTTAAATTTGAAAGCTTGAGGAGTTTGGATACGACGATACTTATTGCGATCAGGGACTTCTTCAAGTTCCTTGTTTTTGATAACCCCAATAGTGTCTTCCAAAGGAATGGCTAAAGTAGCGGCTTGATAGCCCTTGAGACATTCAAGCAAATCTTCAATTTGATTTTCTTCTAAGAACAAACGAGCACCATCGTGAATTAGAATATTGTCATTTTCACCCAATTTATCTTCTAAGAAGTTAATGGCGTTGCCGACTGATTCATAACGAGTGGCGCCGCCTTTGACATAATCAATTTTTTTCTTTGGAAATTCTTTCGTGATTTCTTTGATACGTTCGAGATATTCTTCTTTGTAAACGATGATGATAGATTTAATTAATTTAGAATCAACAAATGGTTTTATAGCGTAATAAGCAAGTGGCTTTCCACTTACTTCGAAAAATTGTTTTGGTGTTTGGCAATGAAACCTTTTGGAATTTCCAGCTAATAATACGACAGCTATTGTTTTCATTTCCTTATTCCTTTTTCTCCGCGTAATTCTTTTTTAAGAAGTTGAGCTTCCTTTTTCGCAATTTGATATTTTAATGATATCTCATCAATAATCAATTTCATTGTTTCATCGAGGTCACTCCCTTCGGTGTAATCACCTAAGCAAGCAAAATTGACACGTCCTCCTTTTAAAAGAGAAGAGACGTTAACTTGATCTTTTTTGTTATAGATAGCGATTGAATTTCCGCCATTTTGTTTAACAAGAACCATGCATGGAACATCGGTCATTCCATCACCGAGGTAAACCATGTTTTCGTAAGGAATGCGGCGATTAGTGGTTTTATTGTTCACTGAATCATCATGAACGTTAGTAATACCTTTAGAAATTCTAAAAAAGTATTGAGTTTTCTGTGTATAGTTAATGGCAAACTTCGGCCAAACAGGAAGTTTTGTTTCAGGATCGTAATAGAATTCACAACCATACATTTTGGTGAATTCTTTGGCAATGGTGGTGCCTTCCACGATTTCTTTCGTACCGCTAGAAATAAGATAGTGTTCTATTTTTATATTTCTCTTTTTGCCATATTCGTTAATACGTTTGAACCATGCTTCAACACCTGGATAGTAAACAATTTGTTTACCGAGGGAATTGAGCCACGATCTAGTGCATTGTATTCCTTTTTGTTTAGCTAGTTGAATCATCATCCACATATATGACAAGATTCTTTCGGTACCTGTTTTCTTTGAGAACTCGCCGGTAGCTCCCCAGAATTGGTCAGGTGTCATTCCTAAACTAGGAATGAAACCATAGTTTTGCATGTCTGTTGTACTTAATGTTTTATCAAAATCGTACATAATTGCCATAATAGGTTTTTTAATCATATTTTTTCTTACCTCGTCAAAAGATTATCATTAAGATAAACATAAGTCAATTTTACTCCATTGGATAAAACCAATGAAGACAAAAGTGAGGCTGAGCCAAACAATGATTTGGTTTTATAATATGCAGCACAATGATAGAATTGTTAAAGTTAATAATATGGAATGGTTTGAGAAATTAGAATTGTGGGCGCAAATACTAATCGTTGTTGGTATTTGTGTTGTTGGCTTATGGCTAATATCTTTTATCGTGTCATTAATCTTTTCTTTCATCTTTAAGCAAAAAATCAAAAATGGTTCAAATGCGATTAACTTATTGCTTGCTCAAAGATATGAAGTAATGAAAGATTTCATTAAGATTGCTTCTAATCGAGGAATAGAGATTCCAAAAGAAGAAGTGAAATCAATTAATCTATTGGAACGCATCAGCGATTTTCAAGCTCTTCAAAAAGAAGACCGCGATGGCAGGGTTCTAGCTTTTGTCCATTCTTCGCACAACATTGTTTCAATCTGCGATCATAATTCAAAAATCGCAAATGATGAAATGTATGCAGATAAACTGCTTGAATTTAACGATATTGAAGAGTCGTACCGCCAAAAAAGTGCTTTATATAACTCTGATGTTATCGGTTATAACTATTGGGTTAATGTTTGGACCGTTAAATTCTTGCTTCGTTTGCTCGGATTCAAAAAGAAAGACATCGTTGTTTGATTTATTTAATTAATTAAAAAGACTTGGATGACCAAGTCTTTTTATATTATTTTGGGAGCTACGAAATAAAAGGTGGAGTAATTTTTGCTTGTCCACCTTAGATTTCGTT
>CAZLUI010000002.1:31744-74083 GCA_964562705.1 uncultured Staphylococcaceae bacterium | reverse complement strand
CGACGATGATATCTTCGATCGTTTAACAGCAGAAATTCTTAAACTATAAAGGCCTCAAGGCCTTTTTTAATCTCTCCAGTTAGGAATAAACTTATTTTCACGTAACATCTTAATCTCAGTTTTATAAGGGGCTTTACCGTCAAAATATGGTGTCTCAAGAATTTTTGGGATGCCATCTAATTTTGGATGATGAACATAACTTGATAAGGTATCAAAGCCAATCTCTCCATAGCCAATATTTTCATGTCTATCTTTGTGAGAACCTTGAACATTTTTAGAATCATTAATGTGCAAACACAAAAGCTTATCTAGGCCAATTGCATTATCAAATTCATCTAAAATCTCATCAATATTTTTAATATCTAAGCCTTCATCATTAACGTGGCATGTGTCAAAACAAACGCCTAGTCTCTCCGGATTTTTAACATGTTTGAGAATATAACCGATTTCATCAAACTTCGAGCCCATTTCACTGCCCTTGCCCGCCATAGTCTCAAGGGCAATTTTAACATTTGTACCATCGCGAGAAAAGATGTCGTCTAACGCTTCAACAAGAGAAGATAAACCATTTTCTACTCCAGTGCCGACGTGACTTCCTGGATGAAGAACAAGAATTGACAAGCCAAAGGCTTGAACTCGATTCAATTCGTTAATTATATTTTCTTTGGAGATATTGTATAAGTTAATATTTTCTTTATTCGCAATATTGATAATATAAGGAGCGTGGACGATGATTTTTGATTCATCAATGCCAGCTTGCTTAATGAGCGCTCTTCCCTCTTCAATTCTCAAACGTTCTAGCGGCAAACGGTAGGAGTTTTGAGGAGCTCCTGTATAAAACATAAAAGTATTCGCACCGTAAGAAAGTGCATCTTTAACGCTTCCAACGTAAAAATCAGGGCTAGACATCGAAACATGACAGCCTAAAAATAGTTTTTCCATTAATGACTGCCTTCTTTCTTATAACGTTCAATTCGTTGACGCCTGATGTCTTTTTTAATAATTTCACGGCGATGTTTTTGCTTTGCTTTTTCAATCGCGATTGTTTTTTTCTTCTTATAACCAGGTTTAACTTTTTGTCCACTTTTTCTCATAGCAAGATTATTAATCTTGCGAATCTCTTTGTTTAATTCAGGATCAAGATGTTTTTTGGTTGGATGAGTCTTTTGAATTTGTTTTCCTTCAACAAGTTCATCGCCGTTAAAAACAAGATAGGAGAATTGAATTCCGTTTTGAATTAAGGCCAATGGCTTTTTCGTGGAATCATTATTGTAGAAACTATAGCAATTGCCAAGTTTATCAAAACGTCCAGTTCGGCCCGCTCTATGGTAATAGAACTCAAGATTGTTAGGTAAATCGATGTTTAAAACATCGCTGACATTTGGAATATCAAGGCCTCTTGCGGCCATGTCAGAACAGACAAGAATATAGACATCGTCGTTTTTAACGGCTTTCATCGAATTCTTTCTCTCACGAGAAGATAAATCACCGGTTAAAAGACCAACTTTATATTTACGGCTTTTCAAATATTGATAAACATCATTTGCAGTTTCTTTTTTAGAAGCGAAAATCAAAAGCAGATATGGATTCTTGATTTTGATGAATTTCTCAACTGCTTCAAAAACATCGTTATGTTTAATATCGATCAAATAATGGCTGACATTGCTTGAAGTCATTACTTCTTCGTTAATGATAGGAATATTAGGACCAACATATTTCTCTAATCGATGAGCTAGATTAGCCTCTAAAGTAGCGGAGAAAACTAGATATTGAGGCTTTTCGATTGCTAACGCAAAAGTATCGATTTCATCGAAGTAACCTTCCGCTAAAAGCATATCCGCTTCATCAAATACAATTGTTTTTACATATTTTAAACTAAGGGCTTTTTGTTTTGCTAACACTTCAGATAAACGACCAGGAGTGCCTATGATAATATGTGGCGCAACGCTCAAGCCTTTGATTGAATTGTCAATTTCTTCACCAGATTTAAGAAGACGAATTTTGATGCTGCTAAATTCCTTAGTGAACTTAATTGCAAAGTCGTAAGTTTGTTGTGCAAGTTCTCTCGTTGGAGCAACGATGATTGCTTGCACATTTTGATTTAAAGGATCAATTCTTTCAATAATAGGAATTAAAAAACATAAAGTTTTTCCACTTCCCGTTGATGATTGAACCATCAAAGTTTCGCCTTTTAAGGCTTTTGGAATGCTTCTTAGTTGAATTTGAGAAGGATTAAAGTATTTTTGTTGAGTTAATGAACTCATCATTTTTTCAGATAGATTGATTGCTTTGAATGACATATTTTTGTACCTCGTTTATTATACACGAATAAACGTTCGCGTGTTATGATTAGGCTATGAAAATTCAAGTATTACAACCAAGTGGGTTTTGCTCTGGCGTTGCCTTGGCAATTCAAAAAGCTAAAGAAACTAGAAAGCAGAACCCAAACAATAAAATTGTGGTTTTAGGAATGCTGGTTCACAATCAACAAGCTCTAAAAGAACTTGAAGACAGCCAAATTGAGACATATTACGATGCATCAATTTCATATTTTGATATGATTGAACAAATTCCTGATGGTTCAATTGTCATCCTAACCGCTCACGGTCACTCCAAAGCAATTGAAGAGAAATTGAAGCAAAGAAATCTGACATACGTAGATGCAACATGTCCTTTTGTTACTTTGTCATTTGATATTATCAAAAAAGAGATTGAAGAAGGACACGAAGTCATCTATATTGGCAAAAAGAATCATCCTGAATCTAATGCCGCTTTATCGATTTCTAATAAGGTACATTTGTTAGAACTCTTTAAACCGTTAGATTTATCTTTTCTGAAAGACCAAAGTCCTTTAGTGTTGTCACAGACAACATTTTCCAAAAAAGAGATTGAAATTCTTTTAAACGAAATTAAGGAAGAATTGCCAAATGCCAGATTCCATAATGGAGTCTGTCACGCTTCAACCGAAAGACAAGAAGCTTTGCTTAAACTAGATACAAACGTCCAACTAATTTATGTTGTCGGCGGAAAAAAATCTAATAACACGAAAACATTGTTCAAACTGGCACAGAAAAACTTTATCAATGCAAAAGTATTCCAAATTGAAGATGCCAGCGAAATTAATAAAAAAGACCTTCAAGGTCTTTCGTATATTGCGATTACATCAGGTACTTCCACCCCTAAAGAAGTAATCGAAGCAGTTAAATTGAAGTTAGAATTACTTTGTGATTAACTCTGGCAAATCCTCGTGATTAACGATTTCAACTTTCAAGGTCGGATCGATTGATAAAAGGATTTTTTTCATTTGAGGCATGAATATTCTTTCAACTTCATGCGAAACATCTAAGTAGTTATATTTATAGGCAATAACATCGCGACGAATATGATGTGGAGTGTCTCCACTGATGTAAATATCATATCCTTCTAGCATCGAATTCATATATTTATATGAACCGCCACCACCGACAATGGCTGCTGTTCTAACATGGTCTTTACCACCGTGAATCAAATGTGAATATTCAATCTTCAAACATTTATTGGCGTATTTAGCAAATTCGTGAATTTCCATTTCTTCAGGAAGCTCGCCGCCACGAGCCATGGCACAAGTTTGTAAAGGAACAATATTTTTAAGCCCAAGAGCTTCCGCAAGAGCATCGTTCATGCCGTCTTTACCAGTATCAAAATTGGTATGCATGCTATAAACAGGAACACCTAATTTATCGATTCTTTCGCATAAGTCTTTTTTAACTTCATCATGTTTAAACACCCGATACTTAGTTCCATAAATAAACGGGTGGTGAGTTAAAATCAAATCTGGTTTATTTCCCATTTTTGCAACTTTATCGTAAACGATATCATCAAAATCTAGGCACAATAAGACGGAGTAAATTTCTTCTGGTAACTTGCCAGTCATTAAACCAACATAGTCTCCATGTGAACGAATTGATTTTGGGAATCTCTTTGCTAGATTTCTTAATAATTTAATCGTATTCATAATGTTTTTAGCCTCTCAATTTTTGATTGAATGGAATCAATGTTATTAATCTTTGTTGCTTTTGCTTGTTTTTGGGCACATAGAATTGTTGTTAAACGTTTTAATTCTTGAGCTTTGAATTGTTGGAACAACGGATCTTTATTTGCATCTACGCCCCATTCAAGTTCAATGTCTTTATAAATAAAGTCGCCTTTTACAAAAGAAATAATGAAATAAAATATGCCTTTATCAACGACAATCTTTTCTTTTTCGATTCTATAGCCTAATTCGTGGATTTCTCTTCTAACAAGTTCGGCATCTCGATGGGCGTCAACTATAATCTGTTTAACTCCATTCAGTTTTTGAACGTCCTTGAGCAGAATGTCCATAATCAAATTCCCGCCCATACCGGCGATAACAATTGTATCGACCGTTTCATTCATCGCCTCTAAGCCATCACTGAGCGATAAAACTACATTATAACCTTTTAGGTTATTGGCAAGAATTTTAAATGGTCCAGGTTTATTCTCAACAGCCAAAATACTATTCACTTTTTTGTTATCTAATAGATACTTTTCTAAAAGACCATGATCCGCTCCAACATCGATGACGTTGGCGCCAACATGCACAAAAGAAGCTATAGTAAGAAGGCGATCAGAAATTTTCATATTTTTTAAATATCGTGATAATCGCCTAAACGTTTCATCTTGTTTTTCTTGCGCAAAGCACGAATGGCTTTAGCTTCAATTTGACGAATACGTTCGCGGGTAACATCAAACACTTTTCCAACTTCTTCAAGTGTTCTTGGATGATTGTCATCTAAGCCGTAACGAAGACGAAGAACTTTTTCCTCACGATCGTTGAGAGTTTCACTCATTACTTCGTAAAGTTCTTGTTTTAATAATGTTTTAGTTGTGTATTCACTTGGTGATAATGCTTCTTTATCTTCGACAAAGTCTGCAAGTCTAGAATCATCTTCTTCACCAATTGGTGTTTCTAGTGAAACGGGCTCTTGGTTAACCCTTTGAATTTCACGTATTCTATCTGGAGAGAGAGCTCCTTCAAGTCTATCGCTGATTTCTTCGGCAGTTGGATCACGTCCTAGTTCTTGAACTAATTGACGTTGTGCTCTAGTAATTTTGTTAATCGTTTCTACCATGTGAACAGGAATACGAATTGTGCGAGCTTGGTCAGCAATAGCACGGGTGATAGCTTGACGAATCCACCATGTAGCGTAAGTTGAAAACTTAAAGCCTTTTGTGTAATCAAATTTTTCAACCGCTTTAATTAAACCCATGTTACCTTCTTGAATCAAATCCAAGAAAGGCATGCCTCTTCCCGCGTAACGTTTGGCAATGGAAATGACAAGACGAAGGTTAGCATTAATAAGCTGTTGTTTTGCTTCCTCATCACCTTCAACAATACGTTTGGCCAGTTCGGTTTCTTCTTGAGCGTTTAAAAGTGGTACTTTTCCAATCTCTTTAAGATAAATCTTAACAGAGTCATTTACTTTGACGTCACTCGCAACAAATTTATTTAAATCATTTAAATCAGAATCTGATGGAACTTCTTCTTCTTCAACAACAAGATCATCTTCATCTGGAAGAATATCGTCATCGGAAGGCTCTGAAACAGCTTTTTCGAAATCAATATCATCAATTCCTTCTTCATCAGTATCAGAAACAACAGTTATACCTTTGTTTTTGAAATACATTTGAAGATCTTCGATATCTTGATCGCTTAAATCAAACGCGGCAAAAGCATCATCAATTTCGCCCTGTTCAATTTCATTGCCAGCTTCACTAGCTTTTTTAATTAAAGACTTTTTAATCGCTTCTAAGTCAATTGCTTGCTCGTTATCATCTAAATCAATTTTAACTTTTGACTTCTTTGCAACTTTCTTTCCTTTGATTTTTACGTCTTTTGGGCTCGTTTTAACCACTTTCTTTTCTTTTGCTGCCATATTCTTGTCCTTCTTTCTTTTGCTGCCTATTTAAGGCGTTTCTTATTCGTTCTCTGAATATAATCGTCAATCAACCTGCTTTTCTCTTGTGGGTCCTTTCCGACAAGAGCTTTTTCTAAGGTTGATTTCTCATAAACGCGACTTCGCTCACTCACAATTGCATTAATGCAATCTTTAAGAGCACCTTGCAATTGTTCAGAATTCATTGTTGTTGGCTCAAGGGCCAAGAGTTCTCTAATCAATTCCTGCTTGTTTGGTGCATCACTTTGCGAAATGTTATCAATTACAGCAGTAACATCGACTTTTCCGATTGTTGAAGCACATTCTACAAAGTAGTTTGCTAGTTTGCTATATATCTCATTAGTGAAATATTTAATATCTTTTTCATAAAACTGCATTGCCACATCGCTATTGCTCATCAATTGAAGCATCGTTCTTTCAGCTAAAGTGAGCCTTCTCAGCTCTTTTTTAACATTAAGTGAAGAGAACTTAATTTCGTTGTGTGGGACATCAGTATATACGTTTTCAGTTGAATTTCTATTGGCGTTTTTAACTTCTTTTAGGTAATCTCTAATTGCATTAGAGTTGAAATTTGTCGCTTCCGATAGTTTATATATGTAATCGTCTCGTTGAATCTTAGATGAAACACTCAAGAGCATGGGAGCGAAATGAACAATAACTTTTTTCCTATCTTCTACTGAACCCAAAGGAGATGTGTTTTTATAATAGTTCAAAGCGAAGTTAAATGGATCGACTAACGTATTAATGTAAATTTTTAATTTATCTTCACCATCTTGTTTTAATATTTCATCTGGGTCACGGAGTTCACCAGGCTTTGATACCAGACGATATTTGATTTCAGCTTTATCCAATGAAGACATGATATTCATCATCGCTTCTTGTCCAGCTCTATCACCATCTAGACAAAGTCTAACTTCAACATTCAAACGTTTTAACATCTCAAGATGCTGTTCAGTAAGCTTTGTTCCCATAAGAGCAACTGCGGATGTTATTCCAATCGTATCTAAAGCGAACACGTCCATAAATCCTTCTAACACATATACATAGCCATCGTGTTTAGCAGATTGTTTAGCTATATGGAAATTGTAAAGAGTATTACTCTTTTTAAATAATTTTGTTTCTGGTGAGTTCACATATTTTGGTGCATCATCTACGGATGTCAGTTTTCTAGCTGAAAAGCCAACAATTTGTCCATTGGCATTTTTAATTGGGAAAATTAAACGACCAGCATTTGAATCCGCGGTTCCGTTGCTGCGTGCTAACGCAATGCCAATATCTTCGATATTCTTTAACGAAAAACCTTTTTGTTGAAGATAAGCAATCGTCTTCTTACCATCGTTTAGAGAATAACCAAGTGAAAACTTCGCCGTTTGTTCTTCACTCAATTTTCTTTTTTCTAAGTATTGCTTAGCAATAGCGCCTTCTTCGGTTGATAAACCATATTCATAGAATTTTTGCAATTCATTAATGCAGTTAATCAAAACTTGAATGTTAACGTCGACAGGTTTAATCGTTTCTTGCTGATGTAGTCTCTGGTCATCGAAATTTATAATTTCGCAAACACGTTTAACAGCATCAACAAAGGAAATCTTTTCGTAATCAGCGACAAAAGTGAAAACATCTCCACCATGGCCACAGACAAAACAATGAAATGTTTGTCTATCTTTGTTGATATCCATAGATGGATTGTGATCATCGTGGAAAGGGCATTTCGCAACATATCTACGTCCTTTTTTAATAACATTTATGTATGACGAAATAACGTCAACAATGTCAGCGCGGCTTTTTATTTCTTGTAATAAGTCATGTTCAAATGTCATTATTTCCCTACCGTTTTTATACTATATTTATACTAATCTTCAATCTTCTCTTCGAGATATTCTCTTACTTTGTCAATTGGCATTCTGACCTGTTCCATTGAGTCGCGATCACGAATGGTAACGGATTTATCGTTAACAGTGTCAAAGTCAATAGTAATGCAATATGGAGTTCCAATAGCATCCTGGCGACGATATCGTTTTCCAATTGATCCTGTCTCATCATAAGTGATAGAGAAATGCTTGTTAAGCATTGCTAACACTTCTTTGGCTTGTTCACCAAGTTGTTTGCTGAGTGGCAACACTGCAGCAACATAAGGAGCGATGCATGGTTTAAAATGCATGACGATACGAGTATCCTTTTCAAGTTGTTGAACATCATATGCTTCGCATGCTATCATCAAGAAAATTCTTTCGACACCCATAGATGGTTCTATGCAATATGGAACATATTTTTCATTTGTCTCTGGATCAAGATAGTCTAAAGTTTGTTTGCTAGCTTCAGCATGACGTTTTAAATCGTAGTCCGTTCTATCGGCTACGCCGAGAATCTCACCCCATCCAAATGGGAATTTATATTCAACGTCTGTAGTGCCTTTAGAATAGAAAGCTAATTCTTCTGGTTCATGATCTCTGTATCTTAAATTCTCTTCACTTATATTGAGTGATTCTAGGAATTTTAAAGAATAATTCTTCCAGTACGAGAACCATTCAAGGTCAGTTCCTGGCTTGCAAAAGAATTCCATTTCCATTTGCTCGAATTCACGAACACGGAAAATAAAGTTCCCCGGAGTAATCTCGTTGCGGAAACTCTTTCCAATATTGCAAATACCAAATGGTATTTTTCTTCTTGTTGTTCTTTGAACATTCTTGAAGTTAACGAACATACCTTGAGCAGTCTCAGGTCTTAAATAGACCAAACTCTCAGATTCTTCGGTAACACCAATATGGGTTCTAAACATTAAATTGAATTGACGAATATCGGTAAAATCTGATTTACCACAAACAGGGCAAGCGACTTTGTTATCTTTGATAAACTGAATCATTTGCTCGTTAGTCATACCAGCAACATCAACTTCTGGATGAGTCTTTTCAATTAAAGAATCCGCTCTATGTCTAGCGTGGCAAGCTTTGCAATCAATTAACGGATCGGCAAAGGTAGCAACGTGTCCTGTTGCTTTCCACACATTTGGATTCATTAATATTGCTGCGTCAATTCCAACATTAGTTGGAGATTCGCGAACAAACTTCTCCCACCACAACTTTTTAATATTGTTTTTTAATTCAACACCCAAAGGACCAAAATCCCACGAGTTAGAAAGTCCACCGTAAATTTCGGAATCTTGGAATACAAAACCACTCGCAATTAAGTGGGTAACAATCTCATCAAATTTCTTTTCCATAATAACCTCTTTTGATAATTGAAGTTAATTATGATTTTTATAATAGTGTTTGTCAACCTATTATGAGTGTAGTTATTATAATTTCCTTAATAATTTTAAGGATTTGAGTTCAACTTGTGCCACATCAGTCAAAAATTCAGCCAATTCATCTAATATCTTTAATGTTTCTTGCTTTTCGAAACTTACTTTCCCATAATTAGCTAGATCAACTTTAAAGATGTAACGCCATATCTTGAGTTGTCTCGAATTCAATTTCTCGTGTTTTAAAGGGTCAAAACAATCTGAACAGATAAATCCACCATCCTTAATGGAAAACGAGACAATTTGGCTTGTTTTGCCACAAGAAACGCAATTATCGACATCAAGCCCATAACCAGTTTCAAGCAAAATTCTTGCAAAATACAAAATAGCGGCCGAAAGTGGATCAAACCCATCATTTAATAAATCGATAGTTTTTTCAAAAAACGGAAATAAAGACTGAACTTCTTCAGTTTGAATCATTTTATTAGTTAATTCTCCAACCAAATCCATAACTGCTAAGGCATTTAAGTTGGTTTTTATTCTTTCGTAACTATTTAGCAGTTCGCCAACGCGCAACGAAAAGCCTTCTTTTCCTTTGGAAACTTGAAAACGAGATTTAACGAACATGTTCACACTAGATGCATTTTTTGATTCCAACTTTAAAACACCTCTAGCAAGAAAAGAACGGAGTTTGTCTTTAGAGATAACATTAACAATCGCATCTTTATCTCTAAATGGTGTAACTCTTATGACAATACCTTCAAATTCAATCATTATTTATAGCCTAATTCTTTTAGAATTCTTGGATTATTAATCCAATCTTCTTTTACAGATACGAATAATTCAAGGAATATCGATTTGCCAAAATATTCTTCTAATGTTTTTCTGGCTCTTATTCCGATGGATTTAATTTGTTTTCCACCTTTACCGATGACAATTCCTTTATGGGAATCGCGATCAACAATAATCGTTGCTTTAATATAAACGGCTTCTTTTTTATGTTTAATATCATCGACACGAACCGCTAGTTCATGAGGAACTTCTTCTTTCAGAAGTTTCAATAGTTTTTCTCTAATAACTTCAGAAACGAAGAAAGCGGCATCCTTATCGCTGATAGTGCCTTCTGGATAAAAGCGTGGGCCTTCTTTCATGAAAGGCTTCACCGCATTAATTAATCCGTCGACATTGAAATTTTCTATAGCGCTCATTTCAATAATTTGGGCTTCAGGATAAACTTCAGCGTATTTAGTTTTGATGACTTCTACATCTGGAAGTTTAATTAAATCAATTTTATTGATTACAACAATCAAAGGACAATCTTTTGAGATTGTTTTAGCAATAAATTCGTCGCCTTCCCCAAACTTCTTAGAGGCGTCAACCACTAAAATGACAGCATCGACATCTTTTGCCGAATCTAGCGCATCTTGGTTCATGATTTTGCCTAGCGAATGCTTAGCTTTATGGATACCTGGAGTGTCAACAAAAACAATCTGATATTCCCCATCATCATAGATACCACGAATTACGTTCCTAGTTGTTTGGGCTTTATCAGTCACAATTGAAATGTCTCTTTCGAGAATAGCGTTTATGATTGTGGATTTACCAGCGTTAGCGCGCCCGACAATAGCTGCAAAACCTGAATGCATTATTTCAAATCATCGCTAGAAAAAGCATAAGGAAGTAATTCCGTAATCTTTGTTTCTTTAACAATGCCTTTCAAATTCGCCATATAAATAGAAGCACTGATAGGCATCAATTCAGAAATGACTTGTCTACATGCTCCGCATGGCGCGCATGGTCCTTCGGTGTCAGCGGCTAATGCTAATGCAACAATGTCTTCTTTTTTCTTACCATGTAGGTAAGCGTTGTAAATAGCATTTCTTTCTGCACACATGCATAACGGGTAAGATGAGTTCTCAATGTTTGCACCGAGAAATACTTCACCATCTTTGCATAGTAATGCAGCGCCAACTGCAAAGTGTGAGTAAGGCGAGTAAGAAAGTTTTCTTGCCTCAATTGCCTTTGCAATAAGTTGTTTTGATTCCATATCATGTCCTCCTAGGATTTCATTTTGTAAACGAAACATAACAATTTCGTCTTCTTTTTTCATATGGTCATAGCCAAGAAGATGAAGCATGCCGTGAACGAACAAGAACGACATTTCTCTTAAAAGAGAGTGCCCATATTCGTTAGCTTGTTCTTCAGCTTTTTCATATGAAATTAATATTTGGCCCAAAGACGTTGGAACACCATCAATTGGTTTTTCGTCTTTATCATCAAGGAAGGCAAAACTAATCACATCGGTAGGGCGATCAACATGTCGATAGTCCCTATTAATCTCGTGAATTGCTTTGTTATCAATAATACTAACATCGACGACAAAGTCGTCATTAATGTGCAAATGAGCAAATACTTTCCCTATCAAGTTGGTGAAGATTTGTTCGTATGCATCGTATGATGCAGGCCCTTGGTTGATAAAATCTAATTCCATAAGTTTTGGGCTTGTATTATAACATATCTTTTTTTAAAGAGGGCTACAAAATGCATTGATCGAGAAATCTCATCTTTTCTTTTTGGTATTTCTTGCTTTTATCGCCAATTCCAAGTGTGGTGTCCATGTTCTCAAACAAAATAACAAATAAACCAAAATTGAAGATGACAAAATTTACACTGATTTCATTAGAAATAATCATCATCCCAAGACTTAAAAGAAGAATAATAAATGCATTAATGCATTTTCGTGTTGATAATCTCAAAGCAAAGTTATTTGATGACTCGCTTATAGAAAGTAGATCTGGAACCAAATTTTTATTATCGCCTTTGACTAATGTATTCTCTAGCTTGGTTAGATTTAGTTCCTTTTCGTTATCTTTGGGTTTAAAAAATTGTTTTTCGATGAGTGCAAGAATCAATAAAAAGATAACCGCGATGGTATTCCATAAGTTATTAAAAACTAGGACGAAAACAAACACTGCGATAATGCTAAAAGAGCTATATGCTTTACGGTCAAATTCAAAGAAGCTTTTTTTGCAATTTGTATACTCTTTATATTTGTTAATAGCGTCATCATTATCTTTTGCGAAATATTTTGGCATGTACGTATTATCAAAGAATTTTAATTCTTTGATTAAATACCATTTTTCTACTAATTCAAATATGGCAAACAACGCTAGCATAATAACTGGTACGAAAATATAAGCGTTATCTTTAATGAAGAAAAATCCGGTCAAAAGAGAGGCAATCGAAAGGGATGAAAAGAGCAACGAAACTATTCGCTTTTTAAGTGGTAATAATTCTAGTTTTTTCTTAACAAAATCTTGCTTTTCGAAGTGATCAATTTCTAAGGTCATTTTGTTCCACCGTTTATTAAATTCTTCATGTTTTAAAACAATCGCTCCTTCCGCTGGATCATAGATAATTACCGTCTTCTTTCTCACCTCTTTCACCATTACCAAATGGTTACCATCTATTAGGGCTAGAAACGGCGTTTGAATGTCTAGGGGAGATTTTGGTTCATATTCATAGGCCGTTAGAAATAAACCATTATCTTTGGCTAAAGCAATCAAATCGGAGAATGTATACCGTTCTCGTTTAGTTGGCTTGTCTAAATATAGAAAACCAGGATTCTTGTTAACAATAGCTAAGAGCATCTTTATTGATGCAAAGCCACAGTCGTTGTCATTGCCTTGATAAATAAAATAGCGCATATAGAAACCTCCATTTTCTCTATTGCGCTACAAAACAAATAATTTTCAGGTATAAAAAAAGGGAAGTTACACTTCCCTAATTTCTATTACGTAATTAATAAGCTTTACGTCTGGCCATTTCGCTTTTCATTTTGCGCTTTAGACCTTTTTTGAGATAAAACTCTCTTTTACGTGTTTCGAGGAGAACACCTGACTTGTTGACTTGGCGTTTAAAACGGCGAAGTGCTTCGTCTAATGTTTCGTTTTCACGAATGATTGTTTTTGGCATATTAATTCATCTCCTTCCCAAATACACAATATAAGTGTTATTCACCCTTGACGATAGAAACGCCACAGGATGCGCCGATGCGGTTGGCACCGACTCTAATCATATCTTCAGCTTCAGCGCGGCTATGAATGCCACCACTGGCCTTGACACCAATGTTTGGTCCAACAGTATCTCTCATAAGTGCGACAGCATGTACTGTGGCGCCACCTTTCGAGAATCCTGTGGATGTTTTTACAAAGTCTGCGCCCGCACGGACACAAGCTTTGCAGCAACCGACGATCTCTTCGTCAGTAAGTAGACAGGTCTCGAGAATTACTTTTAGTAATTTACCTTTGCAACCTTCTTTAACTAATTTAACTTCTTTTTCGATGAAGTCATAATCGTGTTCTTTAGCCATCGAGATGTTAAGAACCATATCAATTTCTTCGGCACCGGCATCAACACATTCACTGGCTTCGAATTTTTTGACATCAGGCAGCGTTGCTCCTAATGGGAATCCGATAACTGTGCAAACTTTGACAATTGAACCTTTGAGCAATTTACTTGCCACTGGAACAAAGCATGGGTTGACACATACTGATGCGAATTTGTATTCGCGTGCTTCTTCACACAATTTCTTGATAGCTGCAAGTGATGCATCTGGTTTAAGAAGAGTGTGGTCGATCATTCTATTAATTTCCATAATTTGTAACCTCTCGATTGATTATAACACAAGATGTTTCTTCTAAGAAACTATTCAGCTTTTTCGGCTTTTGCTTTACCGGCTTTTTTAGCTGGCTTTTTTTCGACTGGTTTGGCTTCGACAACCTTATGATCTTTTTTAGCCATAACATTTTTACCATCATAATAGCCGCATTTTGGGCAAACATTATGTGATTTAATTGTAGCACCACAGTTTGGGCATTTTACTAAGCCTGAAACTGATAATTTGAAATGGGTGCGACGCATTCTTTTTGAAGTTTTCGAAGTTCTTCTAAATGGGACTGCCATATTTAATCCTCCTAAATGACTTGCTTAATTATAAATTAACTAATCAAAATTGCAAAGAATTTTAATACAATGTTTAATTAAAACATATTTTTATTCGATTTTAACTGACTTTTATTTTGTATATCTTTCCAATCATTTCATCTGGTAAATCAACGCTTAACTTTAAATAATTTGAAGTAAAACCGGACAATAAGCCCGTCTTTTGATTTCTCTCTTCAAGAATCACTTCTAATTCTTGATTTAAAAATTTATTTTTATATTCACTTTGCAGTTTATTTGACAACTCAATCAAAGTTTCCACTCTCTGCGCTTTTATTTTTGGGTCAATTTGGTCAGGAAGAGAATAGGCTACTGTGCCTTCGCGAGCTGAAAATGGAAAAACATGCAATTCGGTGAAGTTAACTTTCTTAACGAATTCAACTGTCTCTAAAAATTCAGCATCGCTTTCACCTGGGAATCCAACAATAACATCGGTTGTAATTGCAATATTTGGTCGAACTTCACGTATTCTTTGAACTTTGTCAACAAAATCATCAACATTGTATTTACGACGCATTCTTTTCAAAACACTCTGTGAGCCACTTTGGAGAGGCATGTGCAAGTGATCAGCAATACAATCGTATTTCTTTAGCAACGAAATAAATTTCTCATCTATCTCGCTTTCTTCTATTGAAGAAATTCTAAGCCGATATAATCCTGGAAGGTTAGCTATTTCTTCGACAAGGTCAGAGAAAGTAACACCTTTTAAGTCCAGCCCATAATGAGCTGTGTGAATACCGGCGAGAACGAATTCTTTAAAGCCTTGAGCGATTAAATGCGATATCTCGGCGATAATTTCGCCTTTATCTCTTGAACGTGCGTTCCCACGTGTATATGGAATCGTACAATAAGAACAGAAATTATTGCAGCCATCTTCAACTTTTATATATGCTCGTGTGGATTCAGGAATAGTGAAAACGCCAAAAGATTCATACTTTAGATGTCTTGTATCATTATCAACCATAATAATTGGTTTTTTAGTCATAATAAATTGGTTTACGAAATCAATGATTTTATTGCGATTACTTGTTCCAACAACAATATCCGCATTACATTCTTTGATAACGTAATCTGCATTCTTTTGTGAATAGCAACCCATCACCGCAACGACACAGTGAGGATTATTGCGTTTTGCACGGCGAATATACTGACGTGATTTTTGATCAGCAACAGATGTGACCGAACAAGTGTTAATTACAACCACATCAGGATTGTTTTTACTTTCAGTAAATCCTTCAGACAAAAACATCTCTCTAAGAGCGTTACTTTCATAAAAATTCACCTTGCAACCAAGGGTAATTAAATCAAATGTCATCTCGCTTTTCTTTCTAAAGAATGACGGAACTTAAATTCGTTGTGCTTGATTTTATAAATCAATTTTTCGCTGATCAAATTATTATCAATTAGAGTTTGATACAAACCTTCTTTGTCATCTTCAAGGTATTTTGTAATAACTGGCTTGATACGTTCAATAATTCGATCGTATTTTGGATGTTTGATATATTTATCAAATAAAGCAATCTTGGCGTCTAATCGTCCTTGATTGTTGATGATATATATTGAATGGAAGTCAAAATGATATACCGCCATCACATTTTCATCTCGGTACACAGCAATAAATTTAGTAAACAACGAATCATATAATGAGAAGTTGTACATTTCAAACAAGTCAATGCACGAACTTTCATAGTTATCGATCAGTTTGCTATATGGTTCGCGTAGCAACTTTCCAAACTGACTATAGTAAAAACTATTGACTGCACGAGAAAATACTGGAACATAAATCTTAGTCGTAGCTTCCTGAATATAAGGTAGCCCAGCCATTTGCTCATGCATAAAATTGCTCACTTCTTCAGTTTTCATCTTGCTTTCTTTGTATGCATAAAGGATGCAATCTTCGAGATGCTTTTTGCTCTTTAGAGCATGAATCACAATATTGGCGCGTATGACATCAAATTCATTTTTCGCGTCTAATAAAAACTTATACATTTCAATATTATTGAAAAGATGTCGGTTTTGAATATAGAAAAGATAATCTTCACTCTTGCGATAATTCGCCCCTTTTTGATATTTAGCTAAAGTATCATATAGATGCATACTATTTTCTTTCTAAATAACTAGACATGACACTTAAAGAAAATATGGAGGCAGTCTCTGCTCGTAAAATTCTATTGCCAAGAGAAACGACGTTATAGCCTTTTTGACAAGCTAATTTTACTTCATCTGCGGTAAAGCCGCCTTCAGGGCCAATGATAATGGCAATTTTGCTACCATTTTCAGCTTTCTTGATTTCATCAAAGAAGGACTTGGTCGTTCCGGCCGCATCCTCATAGGCAATCATTTTTATATCTGCTTTAATCTTATCTAAATCATTCAAAGAAATAAGTCGATATAGCATTGGAATTTTGCTTCGATGGGATTGTTCCGCCGCTTCTTTTAAAATTCTTTGGTAACGATTCAATTTTGAAATTGAGTCATAGTCTTTGGTTTTTACAATTGTGCGTTCACTAGAAAGAAGAACAATCTCATAGACACCAAGTTCAGTGGCTTTTTGAATTACATAATCGAGTTTATCGCCTTTTAATAGAGCGCTTACTAAAGTAATTTGGCAAGGAAGTTCCCTTTGTTCTTTAATAACTGAGAGGGCATCAATGACAAGAGGCTTAACCCCTTTAATTTGGCAAAGATATGGAATTTCGTCGCTAACAACTTCAATTTTGTCGTTAGGACGCACTCTCATGACTTTCAAAAGATGGTATTGATCATCATCTGAAAGTAGAACGTTTTTATCAATTATTGAGCCAAAGTATCGTTGCATTTTATTTTAAGAACTCTCCGTTGCCGTCAACAATATCGTGTCTTAGCAAAATCATAACCCCCGAAGCAATCATCGCCACTTCCATAACAAAATATGGGATTAAAAACGCTAAAACATTATGTATAACACCAGTAAAATAAAGGGCAGAGCCAAGTGCTGCCACAAAGACAATTGTAGTTATTAGCAAAGCTAAACCTAATTTATATTTCTTTAAATAAAAGGCATGGACACCAAATACACCAAGAGTCATTGCTAGCACGCTAGCTACGATGCGGCTTTTATATTTAACGTTATCCAAATCAAGTTTTATTGGATCAAAGGTTTTGGTGATATCTTCGGTAATATCATCTTGGCCTTCAAGTGGCTTCAAAGTTCCACAAAAAGGACAAATATCTTTGTCTAATCTTGATAAATTGGCTCCGCAGTTCTTACATTTTGACATATATACTATATTAGTATAGCAATAATCTTAGAGCAAACTAAAAATGAATTTCATAATCGACTAGTTCGTCATAAAAATCTTTTTCGTGCGAAACGATGATAACATTGCCTGGAAATCTGTCGATTGCGGCATATAAAGCATCTTTTGCTTTTTGATCTAAATGGTTAGTTGGTTCATCGAGAATGAGGAAATTTGACTTTTTTAAAGTCATTAAGGCAAATCTAGCCTTGGTTACTTCACCGCCAGATAGTTCTTTCATTTTGCGAATTGCTAAATCTTTTCTTAAACCACACGAGCCTAGAATAGTTCTAATTTGAGTATTGTTTAAGTTTGGATATTTGTCGTGGATTAATTCAAAAGGAGAAAAATTCAAATTTAATTTAGATTCTTGGTTATAGTAGTTGATTGTAATTCCGTCAAGCCAAGCATATTCACCGCCGAGTTTTTTAACTTCGCCTAATATCGTTTTAATAAAGGTTGTCTTACCGACACCATTTTGACCTAAGACGGCGATTTTTTGGCCTTTGAGCAGTTCGAAACTAATTGGTTCAAGCAATGCTTTCTCGCCATAACCAATTATTAATTCATCGATTTTTAATACTTCTTTGCCAGCATCTTTGGTAAATGGAAAATCAAAACGAACAATGCCTTCTTCTTTGCCTGGCGATTCCATGACTTCAACATGGGCTAGACGCGCTCTTCTTGATTTAGCAGCACGAGAAGAAGTTGCTCTAACAATGTGCTTAGCAATGAATTCTTCTTCGTTTTTGATGTATCTTTGTTGAGCGTTAAAACGTTTTTCATACATCTCTTTGTCGAAAGCGTGCTGTTCTAAAAAATAATCAAATGTTCCTCGATATCTAACTAATGATTTATTTTCTAAAGAAAATACAATGTTAGCAATTTTACGTAAAAATTCTTGGTCATGGGAAATAACTAAAAATGCTTTTGGATAATTATTTAAGTAATTGGCGAGCCATTCTACTTGCGAAGCATCCAAAAAGTTGGTTGGTTCATCCATAATTAACACATCTCTTTTTTCAAGGAGCATACGGACTAAATAAGCTTTTTCACGTTGACCAGAAGATAGTTTTGATAATGGCATTTGAAGACGATCGTCAGGAATGCCTAGTCCTGCAACGAGTTTAGCAATGCCTTCCTTTAAAGAATAAAAACCTGCGATTGTAAGTTCATCTTGAAGTACTTGGGCTTTATCGATATATTTTTCAAAGTTTTCATAATCCGAGGCAGATTTTTCATAAAGTTCTTCCATCTGTTTTTCTTTTAAGAAAAGTTCAGCATAAACTTGATTCAAATAATCAATCGTAATCAGATCTTGGTCGACTTTCAAATTTTGATCAAGATAAGAATATGTAACATGTGGCGTCCAATATACTTCACCAGCATCTGGCGAGATTTTTCTTGTAATAATATTCAAAAGAGTAGTCTTGCCTGAGCCATTGACTCCGACAAGAACACAATGCTCGCCATCGTTTATCTTCATATCGACTGCTTTATATAACTCTTTGTCAGAGTAATTAAATTCAATTTGCTTTAATTCTATTAACGCCATGGGTATATATTAACAAAAATTCAACCACAAAAAAAGGGATGTTTTTACATCCCTAATTTGATTATCTTTTGAAGGCTTTTTTAAATTTTTCGAAGAGCGAATCATTTTTGTCCTCGCTCTTTTGGAAATCCTCAAGAATCTTCTTTTGTTCTTTGTTCAACTTAGTTGGAGTCTTGATTTGCATATGGATATATTGATCGCCAGGTGTTCCACGTCGCATATCTTTAATTCCTCGTCCTTTCAAACGAAGAATTTGATTTGGTTGCGTACCTGCGGGGACATTTACTTCCACATCGCCATAGACAGTTGGAACATCGATTGTTTTGCCAAGCGTTGCATCAACGAAGCTAATTGGAACATCAATATGCACATCGTTTCCATCGCGGCGGAAATATTGATGTGGCACGATAATAATCTCTAAATAGAGATCACCATTGTCTCCACCATTTGTGCCCAGTTCACCTTTGCCCTTGATGAGAATCTGTTGACCCTCATTAATGCCAGCTGGAATATTGACTTCGAGATCACGTTTAATATGTTGGTAGCCTTTGCCACCACAAGCATCACATTTAGCGGTAACAATTTTGCCAGTGCCGCCACATTTTGGACATGGAGATTGACCTTCCATTACCCCAAATATAGTTCTTTGCTGAGTTCTGACATAACCACGACCACCGCAATCTGGACAAGTTTTTATATCACTTGGCGATTTAGCGCCTGTTCCACCACATACACTACATTTTTCATCATAACTAACTGGAACAAGAACTTTCTTGCCAAGAACCGCGTCCATGAATTGAACACGAATACGTTGAAGTGTATCATCGCCTCTTCTTGGTCCAAAGCTCTGCTTTTGACTGCGACCTCCACCTCCGAAGAAGGAAGAGAAGATGTCATTTAAGTCAACACCACCAAATCCTTGGGAAGAGAATCCTCCGCCTTGGAATGGATTACCAGCGCCGCCAGTAGAAGCCCCTTGTTCAAAGGCTGCCATGCCAAATTGATCATACATTTGGCGTTTCTTATCATCATACAAAACATCATAAGCTTCCTGCACCTCTTTAAATTTTTCTGGTGCATCGGCATCATGATTTAAATCAGGATGATATTTTTTAGCGAGTTTGCGATACGCACTTTTGATATCATCTTTGGACGCTGATTTTGAAATACCAAGTACTTCATAGAAATCTCTTTTCGCCATGATTTAGATCCTTTCTAACGAGCAAAGCGAAGGGGAAATATCCCCATCGCTTTTCGTAATGTTTAACTTTAGTTAATTTTTAGGTTTACTATCCGCATCAACAACATCATCTGCGGTTTGATTGCCTTCTTCACTAGCTGAAGCTTGGGCAGTTTTGCCGGTAGAAGTTTGAGCCATCATTTCGGCTGCTTTTTCAAGTTCGCCGATACGAGTTTTCAAAGTTTCCATATCGTTGTTGTCTAGAGCTGTCTTTAATTCATCTCTAAGTTTTTGAGTTTGTTCTTTTTGAGCAGGTTCAATAGAATCGCCTTTTTCTTGAAGAGCTTGATCAATGCTATTGATGTATTGTTCAGCTTTGTTTTTGAGTTCAACTTCATCTTTACGTTTGGCATCAGCATCAGCATTTTCTTCAGCTTCGCGAACCATACGGTCGATATCTTCTTTGGACAAGCCATTGGAACCAGAAATTGTGATTTCTTGTTCTTTTTGGGAATCTAAGTCCTTAGCAGTAACTTTAACAATGCCGTTAACATCGATATTGAATGTAACTTCAATTCTTGGTTCACCACGATGAGCTGGCTTGATACCAGTTAATTGGAAGTGGCCTAAGAGTTTGTTATCGTGTGCCATTGGACGTTCGCCTTGATAGACCATGATATCAACAGCTGGTTGATTATCAGCGGCCGTGGAGAAGATTTGGCTCTTAGTGGTAGGAATTGTTGTATTTCTTTCAATAAGAGGTGTCATCATTCCGCCTAAGGTTTCAATGCCGAGTGTTAATGGGGTGACATCGAGAAGAACAACGTCCTTAATATCGCCACTCACGACGCCACCTTGAATAGCAGCACCAATAGAAACTGCTTCATCAGGGTTGACAGAGAGGTTCGGATTCTTGCCTGTTAATTTCTTAACTAATTCTTGAACTGCAGGCATACGAATTGAACCACCGATCAAAATAACTTGATCAAGTTCGTTGGAACTTAATTTAGCATCTGATAGGGCACGTTTGACTGGCTCTTCAGTACGAGCAAGCAAATGCTTGGTCATATCTTGGAATTTAGCTCTTGTTAATTTAGTTTCAAAGTTGATAGGTCCATTAGAACTCATCGCAATGAATGGAAGGGAAATAGTGGTTTCAAGTGAACTTGAAAGTTCAATTTTAGCTTTTTCAGCAGCTTCGAGGAAGCGTTGTTTAGCCATGTTATCATTAACATCAACACCGTGTTGAATCTTAATTTGAGCTTGAATCCAATCAGCAACAACTTTATCCCAGTCATCACCACCGAGTTTGTTATCGCCAGCTGTGGAAACAACTTCGAATGTTCCTTCGCCAATATCAAGGATGGAAACATCAAATGTACCACCACCTAGATCGTAGACAAGAATCTTTTCGGATTTTTCTTTATCAAGACCATAAGCAAGAGCAGCAGCTGTTGGTTCATTGATAATACGAACAACATCTAAGCCTGCAATTTGACCAGCATCTTTTGTTGCTTGTCTTTGAGCATCATTGAAGTAGGCTGGGCAAGTGATAACTGCTTTTTCAATCTTCTGTCCCAAATTTTCTTCAGCGTATTTTTTCATATATGCAAGAACTTTAGCGGAGATTTCTTGTGGGGTAAAATCTTTATTTAAAGATTTAATATGTACTTTTTCATTTGAACCCATTTTACGTTTAATTGATGAAACAGTGTCTGGGTTTGTAACTGCTTGTCTTTTAGCAGCATTACCAACAATCTCTTCGCCATTAGCTTTAAATGCCACGACTGATGGGGTTGTCATAGTGCCTTCTGGATTAGGAATAACTTTCACCTTTCCATCTGCTTGTAGATAAGAAACAACTGAGTTTGTGGTACCAAGGTCGATACCAAGAATAATTTCTTTTGCCATAATATAAATCCTCCTATTTAGGCATCCACTTTCTGGACATCTTTATCTTCTTTTTTGTCGTTTTTAATTTCTTTAACGGTGACAACGACATTCGCCGGACGAATCAAATGGTCGTGTAGTTTATAACCTTTGGTTATTACTTTCTTAACTTTATTTGGTTTGTCATTGTCAACTTCTGTTTCCACGGCTTGCATAAATTCTGGATTGAACTCATCTCCAACTTTCGGTGCGAGTTCTTTAACTCCTTCATTTTCCAAGACATTGACTAGATTTCGATATATATATTCGAATCCAGTTAAGAAGTTTTTCATTTCAACTGAGGAAGCTTCATTTGATAGCGCCATATGGAAGCCATCTAATATCGGAAGCAATTCTCCAACGAATCCTTCAGCTCGGTATTTGATTGCTTGACGATGGTCAGCTTCAATAATCTTGCGTAAGTTTTGCATATCAGCGTAAGCACGATAGTACTCATTTTTCCAATGTTCGACATCCGCGGTTAATTTTTGAACTTGATCAACAGTCTTGTTTTCTGAGCTTTCATTCTCTGGTTTATTTACCATCTTTTCTTCTTTTTTGTTCTTCACGATTTACTTCCTTTCTAGGTGTTTGTTCGTAATATTTATCTAATTGCTTAATTAGATATTCTAGGGACGAAACAACCTTATCATAGTCCATTCTTTTTGGGCCAACAACAGCGATCGACCGCTCTTGTTTGCCTGGCATTTTTACTTTTGCCTGGACAATTGATACATCTTCATCACCACTTGTCTCGCCACCGATGTGAATCGAGATTTCGTTTGAATCTTCTCCTTCATCTTCAACTTCGCGGAAGATATCCGGTCGATTGAATAGTTCAAGAATCTTACGCATTTTGACTGCATCATTAGCAAACTCAGGCTGGTCGAGCAGTTCTTCTTGGCCAAAGGCCGATAAACGGTCTTTAGCAAATCCAACAAACGCTTGAAGCATAGCTTGATAGATGACATCATGGTCAATGACAAAGTCATTAAGCAATGGTCGAATGGCTTCCATTTTCGGAATAAGTTCGGCAATTGGGGTGCCTTTTAGTCTTTCGTTAAGCAGTTTGACACAATTCTTGACATCACTGAGTTTTGAATTCTCATTAATGACAAAGGTTTTGTTTTCTACATAACCTTGATCTGTGACAAAGACACATGTGGCGCTGGTATCACTAATCGGAACCAATTGAACCGATACAAGGTGTTCATTATTAACTCCTGGTCCAAGAACGATGCTAGCTAAGTTCGTCATTTGAGATAGAATCTCACAAGATTGTTTAATCACATCCTGAATTGATTGAACCTTTTGATCAAGAACTGTCTGCATTTGGTATTTGAATTCTTCATCAATGCTTCTATCACGGAGGTTTTCAATGTAATATCGATAACCTTTAGAAGAAGGAACGCGTCCGCTTGATGTGTGCGTCTTTTCTAGATAACCATCTATTTCCAGAGCATTCATTTCATTACGGATAGTTGCTGGTGAATAATCAAGGCCATATTCTTCGATAAGAGTTTTGCTGCCAACTGGTTGGGCGTATTTAATAAAATGTTCAACAATCAGTTTCAACACGCGATCTCTTCTGTTCATTTTGGTCTCCTTATTGGCACTCGTTTATTCTGAGTGCTAAACATTATTATAGAAAAGATTTTGGCACTGTCAAGGGTTAAGTGCTATTTTTTTGAAATAAAATAAAAACCGCAAAGCGGTTAATTTTTAAAATTCGTTTTATTTACGCTAAATTGAACGATTTCGCCAGTCAGCAATAACGGTATCAGTTAAACGATCGAACACCGATTTTTCGGTATGAACAGCAATAACATATAGCGAACTTATGATAGCCATCATGAACATGCCTTCTGCTGCCGCTCTAGCAAAGCAATCCCCAAAAGAAAGACGGGAGATGTTTGGATGAACAACTCGCAAACCGAATATTCTCGCCCCTAAAGTTCGGCCGTTAGTTACAAAGAGCCAAATTGTAAAAATGAATGTATAGGCAAACCAAGAAGCAAAGATAATCATCAAAAAGACAAATAAAAATGGAATTTTGGAAAAGTTAGGAACATAAACATAGGCAAGAACTAAAGCAACCACAGGAAAAGCGTAAGCAAAAACTAAATTTACGATATAGGCACTGATTCTTTTTCCAAAACGGGCAATGTTCATAATAATTTAAGTAAAATGTAATCCATGATGACGATTCCCTCATCACTGAGTTTTATTCTATCATCTTCTATGATAATTAAGTCATTTTTTGTAAGTTCAAGCAACTGGAATTGGAATTTGTCAATAAAATCAATTCCGAACCTATCTAAAAAGTCTTTTCTCGAAAAGCCTTCTTCTAACCTTAGATTGCATAGCAAAAAGTCTTCTAAACGCTCTTCGTCAGTCACTTCTTCCGCTACATCTAAATATTGGCCATTGATATACTTATCAATATTCTTTGTATTGGTGTATCTGAGCCCATTAACATAGCCAGATGCTCCAAGACCTATTCCGTAATATTCATTATCGTGCCAATAGGTTAGGTTATGACGAGACTCTTTTCTTTCTTTAGCGAAGTTGCTTACTTCATAACGCTTATAACCCGCTCTACGCAAAGTTTGAAGAATTTCGTCGTAGAATATCCTCGAGCTATCTTCATTTTGTTCTTTAATTCCGTCATTATAAAATGCCGTACCAGGAGAAACGATTAAGGAATAGATCGAAATATGCTGAGTATTTAACGCAACGATTTTATTTAAGTCAGCACGGAGATCATCTATATTCTGGCTTGGAAAGCCGAACATTAAATCAACATTGATGTTATCAAAGCCAAACGATTTTGCTAACATAACTGCTTTCTTCGCTTCCTCAAAACTATGAGTTCTACCAATTTGCTCTAAACACTTGTCACAAGTTGACTCTACGCCCAAGGAAAGGCGATTGACTTGATATTTCTGCATTAGTTCAAGCTTCGTCTTAGTTAAATTTTCAACATTAGCTTCGACGCTGAACTCGCCGCCTATTGCTAAAAGAGGTGATACTTTTTGCAAAACCGCTTCAAATTCTTCATCTGAAAGAGAAGTTGGTGTTCCACCGCCGATATAGATAGTACTGACTTTGTCAATATTGTAAGAATCAAGCTCAGAAAAAAGAGCCCTTAAATAAGGCTCTGAAAATTTCTTGTTATAGAAAAGTTTAGTGAAATCACAGTAACGGCAAATGTGAGTACAAAAGGGGATGTGAATATATAAAGAATTAATCTTTTTTGGCATCTTCGGACTTAGTTTTGTCTTCTTCGACTGCTTTGGAAGCATTTTCCATTTCTTTTTTGATATCTTCATCATCAATAGGAACCAAGATGCGATCTAGTTCTTGTTGAACTGCCGTCTTTTCATCAATATCATCTTTTTTAATTTGAAGGCCAGAAAAATGTTTCTTTATAAGAATAATGACCAAAATCAAAACTCCAAAGAACAAAAGAACACCGCCAATAACGATAAGCGGTAAGTAATTTCCAAGTGAACTTGCTAATGTTTTCATAACTTATGTTCCTATTCTACTCTTTAGAGATTGGTGTGTAAACAAACTTGTTTTTGACTGCCTCGCGTCTATAATACCCGCGTCTAGCAAGATTGTCCATCGATGTCCTTGCAGTTTCATAGACACAGCCTTCGCTCTTTTTGAATTGTTGAATGGTGTAATACTTGCCGAGAGAACAATGTCTGACATAGAAATGAGCTTGGCTCGGTCTAAGTGTTGGATCACTTTCTAACAAGTCTTCCGCAGCCCTATTTAATGCTTTTTCATCAAGTTCTTGATAAATGTGAACATTCACTTTTGGTTCGTTATTGCTAACTTCTATGATCTTTTTTGCCTTAGGAGTGGCTGCTTCGTTAGCAGATTCAATAACTTCCTTCTTTTGTTCTTCATAAACCGGTTTTGATTGTTCTTGATAAACTTTTTCAGGAATTGGCGGTAATTGTGAATCTTCCAAGTATTCTTTTTCAACCGCTTCGCGCGATACATTAACAATGCGATCAAGCAAAGTGGTCATGGCTTCATCATATAATTTATACATTTCGATAACATAATATGTTAAGTCATTTGATTTTTGCGTTTCACGGGCCGCTGTGGCAAGGGCATCTTTTTTCTCGCAAAGCGACATTTCAAGTGGCATAACCACTGGAGAAGAAAGCATGTCATTTTGTGCTAAGACACATTTGGTGATAATAATTGCCATCTCTTCATTGAAAGATTCAAACGGTTTGATGTAGTTCATCATGTAATTAACAGCAGCAATCTTGACGCCTAAATGGACACCAGCTTCGTTTACAAAATAAAGAAGTCTTTCCATCAATGGTTCAATTTGTTCGGTTGGTGCGCCAGCGTACTCGCGATTAATCAAGACTTTTTGAATAGGAGTTTCGATTTCTTTTATTCGATAGAATGAAAGCAGTTCGCCACCACCAGATAGAATTTCTAAATACGAAGCAATTAAAGATTCATCGATGGTATCCATCGGATTCTTTTCAAACTTCTTTAAAGCGTTAAAGTAATTTACGATCGGTTGATATAAAGCGTTGGTATTTCGGCCTTGAACAATATTATCAAGAGCAACATCATTAATGATGATACCTTTTGATTTTGCTAGATATTTCAATTCGCTTTTCAACATTTCTGAGCGAAGAGTGAATCTTTCGATTGAGCCTTCTTTTAAGGCGCCATATTGGATACAGGCACGAGAAATTTTGTTTTCGACTGAATTCGTTTTCTCTAAAATGTTTGAACTTAAAGTTATACTGAAAGGCGCTTTATTAACATCAAAGATGTTTAATTCGTGGGAAAAACTCTTGCGATAAGAAAGAATTAGATTCCAGATTGAATCAATTAAGTTTGTGCCTAAAGCTTTTGCGACTTCAGGACGCGATGCGTAAGTTTCATCAGTAAATCGAACAGCTAAATTTGAGTCTGCCATAATTAATACCTTCTTTAACAAAATTATAGGTAATCAAAAATCTTATTTCAATAAGTAATTACTAATTTTAAACTAAATATTGACTAGTTATCAATCATCATCATCTATTGAAAGCACGCTCATAAAGGCTTCTTGTGGCACTTCCACTGAGCCAATTGCTTTCATTCGTTTCTTACCTTCTTTTTGTTTTTCAAGAAGTTTACGTTTACGAGAAATATCACCACCATAGCACTTAGCTAGGACATCTTTACGGACAGCTTTAATATCAGCACGGGCAATTACTTTGCCATTAATGGCAGCTTGAACTGGGACTTCAAATTGCTGTCTCGGAATAATCTCTTTTAATTTGCGGACTACAATGCTGCCACGTTCGTAAGCAGTTGATTTATGAACAATAATGGACAAAGCGTCAATTACTTCTCCATTTAGTAAAATATCCATCTTAGCTAATGTTCCTGGACGATAACCACAATATTGATAGTCAAATGAGGCATAACCTTTGGTGTAGCTTTTTAGTTTATCGAAGAAATTGTAAACAATTTCAGATAGTGGTAATTCGTAGGTAATAATCATTCTGCTATCGTCAAAATATTTTAGGTCAATATATATACCGCGACGATTCTGGCATAGTTCCATAACCGGACCTACATATTCTTTTGGAGTCATGATTTCCGCTTTGACATATGGCTCTTGGATTTCTTTGACCAAGGTCATATCCGGCAAATTGGATGGGTTATCAAGTTCAATCATTTCACCTTTGGTGAGATAGACATGATAAATAACACTTGGAGCAGTTAAGATTAAATCTAGTCCATATTCTCTTTCAAGTCGTTCTTGCACCACATCCATATGGAGTAATCCAAGGAAACCGCATCTAAAGCCAAAGCCTAAGGCTTGTGAAGTTTCGGCTTCAAAGACTAATGAGGCATCATTTAAACTGAGTTTTTCTAAAGCATCTTTTAAATCAAGAAACTTCTTACTATCTACAGGATAAAGACCACAATACACCATCGGGTTCATCTTGCGATAACCAGGTAAAGCGGTATGGGTTGGCCTATTGGCCAATGTTACGGTTTCACCCGGAAATACATCTTTAATATCTTTAATTTGAGCGGCAAGGTAGCCAACTTCGCCGGCACTCAATTCGTTTTTCTTTAGTTCTTTGGGAGTTCTAATACCGACTTCTGTGACTAAATAATCATTATTAGCCGCCATCAAACGAATGGTATCACCAACCTTAACTGATCCATTTTTAACACAGACAAGAATGATAACTCCACGATATGAATCGTAGAAGGAATCAAAAATAAGGGCCTGTAGAGGCGCATCTGGGTCGCCTTCTGGTGAAGGAATATATTTGACAATAGCCTCGAGGACTTTGTCCACTCCTAGGCCTGTTTTAGCACTTACAAGACAAGCATTATCACAAGGAATCCCAATTCTTTCTTCAATTTCTTTAATTACTTGGTCAGGCATTGCGCTTGGCAAATCAACTTTGTTGATAACAGGCAAAATCTCGAGATTGTTATCAACCGCTAGATAAACATTAGCGAGTGTTTGAGCTTCCACACCTTGAGTTGCATCGACAACTAGCAAGCAGCCTTCGCAAGCCGCAAGGGACCTGCTTACTTCGTAAGTGAAGTCGACATGCCCCGGAGTGTCAATTAAGTTGAAGAGATAATCGTGTCCATCTTGAGCGTGGTACTTCAAAGTGACGGCATTAAGCTTAATCGTAATACCTCTTTCTCTTTCAAGATCCATCGAATCAAGGATTTGTTCTTTCATTTCTCTTTTAGAGATTGTTTCAGTCATCTCCAAAATTCGGTCAGCGAGAGTTGATTTCCCGTGATCGATATGTGCAATGATAGAAAAGTTTCGAATGTAACGTTTATCAAAATCCATACTTCAGTATTATATTAAATTCTTTTGAATTAGTCTTTCCAAAATTTATCAACTTGTTCTTTAACATCTTCTGGAGAGGTTACAACTTTATAGTTGTTCCACTCATTTTTAAATAAATCACGATAGGTAGTGTTTAAATAACGATCATCAATTAGCAGAGCTACTCCTTTGTCAGTCTCGCTGCGGATGACTCTTCCCACCGCTTGCATTACCTTGTTCATTCCAGGATTTATATAACTATATTCATAGCCCTTTTTCTCAGTTTTATCGAAATATTCTCTAATTCGATCACGTTCAAAGCAGATCTGTGGCAAGCCTACGCCGACAACGGCGACACCGATTAAACGTTCACTGACAAGATCGATGCCTTCGCCGAAAGCACCGCCGACGATTGCGACGCCAACAGTTGTTTGCGTTGGTTTCTCAACAAAAAGGGAGAGGAAATCGCGTTTATCGTTATCTTCCATATCTTTTTCTTGCACTAAAACGTTGACATCATCGCCAAAATCTAAAAATGGCATTAGCTTTGCTAAATATTCATAACTTGGCACATAAACAAAGTAGTTCCCTATTTTGCCAGAAACCATTTTGATTATATAATCCGCCACTTGCTGCAAAGTTGCGTCTCTGTTCTTGTATTTAATAGAGACAGTCGGAGCAATCATCAAGCATAGATTTTCAGGTGGAAATGGCGATGGAAGCATTAACATTGGGTCATTTTCAGAACCACCAATCATGCCAATGTAGTAATTAACAGGCGACAATGTAGCAGAAAAGATGATTTTGCCACGAACAAGTTGCAAAGTTCTTCGCAATCTATCACTTGGATCAAGACAAAGAAGATGAATCGTCACTTCTTTTCCGTTTTTACAAATGTAAATACAGAAACTATCATCGAAAAAATCAAGTAATTTGAAGAACTTGTTCACCTCGAAAAAGAATTCTGTAAAAGCATCATTCACATATTCATGGTGATGCTTATTGATATCGATTGACGCTAGCAAATAGTCCTCTAAACCTTTGAGAAGAATTGGGTCGATATTTTCAATTAGAGAATCGCCCTCTGGAAAACCATCAAATAATTTAAAAATCTTATTAACTTTGTTAACAGCCTTTTTATATTTGCTATGTTCAAGCCCTTTAACGCTCTTTTTTGCTTCCTTAAAAGCATGGCTAGAGAAGTAGGCACTATACATATTTCGGCCTCTTTCAACGAGGTTATGGGCTTCATCAACTAAAACGAGCATATTAGTCGCATCTTCATCGAAATATCTTTTAAGATATACCATTGGATCAAAGAAATAGTTATAGTCACAAATAATGATGTCGACAAATAAAGACAAATCTAGTGATAATTCAAACGGACAAACGCCGTTAGAAGAAGCGATAGAAAGGATTCTTTCCGTTGAGAAACAATCAAATTGTTTAATTGAGTCAGTCAACACTTTTCTAATCTTAGTATAATAGCCTTTTGCATAAGGACACTCATCTGGATTGCATGCCTTTCCTGGGCAATAGCAAATCTTGTCTTTTGCAGTTATCAAAATATCAGTAGCTTCTAGACCATTTTTAACTAAATTAGCGACAGTTTGGAAGGCGGCTTCCTTGCCTGAGTTTTTAGCCGTCAAATAAAAAATCTTGTCATTTTTCTCTTCGGCAAAACTTTTTATAAACGGATACAATGTCGAAATTGTTTTGCCAATTCCAGTAGGGGCTTCGCAGAATAAAACCCCGCCATCACGAGCAATGCCATAGGCATACTTTGCGAGTTTGCGTTGGCCTTTGCGATATTCACGGAATGGGAAATCAAGGTTCTTCGCACTTAGATTTCTTTTGTTCGTTCTTTCGAAAATGAACACATAGAAATCAAGGTATTCCTTAATTAAGTTTTCAATATCTTCTTCTAGCTGCTTACTCGAAAAAGAAAATGACTTTTTCATCTTGTCGTCATTCACTTGACTGATATAAGTTAATTGAACATCAATTTTGTCTAAGTGCTTTAAATGAGCAAACATCAAGGCGTAGCACTTAGCTTGACCTAAATGCCATTCTTTTTGTTCATTATAATAATCTTCTAGATACATGATGGTCGTTTTGATTTCATCAATAGTGGCTTCACCATTATTCAAAATAATGCCATCTGCTCTGCCTTCAAGAGTAACTTTGAATCCATTTACTTCAAAACATTCTGATAGTAGCACTTCAGAAAGATACATTCCACCTTGCTTACTTTGGTAAAAGCGATGGATGTTGCTTCCTTCTGCCATCGTGGCTTTATTGTAGACTCGATTATCGATATCACCCGTTCTTAAAAGAAAATCAACTAAGGTGTGAACCGATAATTTCAACTCTTTTTTCATAGGAATATTGTATACAAAAAAAGACTAATTAAATAGTCTTTATCGTGTTTATTTAAGTATCAGTCCATCAAATTGCTTGTTGCCGTTAGCGAAACTCTTGCCATCCATTCTTTTTTTGCCTTCAAGTTGCACCATATCAAGTGCAACTTTCCCATCGACTAGTTGAAGCGTTAGATTCTTGGCAACATTTAGCTTTCCGACTTCCCCTACCTCATCTGAGATTTTGTGAGCTGCTAAAATTTTAAATTTGTTTTCATTAAGCAATAAGTAGGCGCCTGGTTCATCACTAAGACCACGGACATAGTTTATAAATTGAAAACACCCTATTGTTAAATCAAGTTTTTCGTTTTCGGCTTTAATTTTGTTTGCAATAGTAACCAAAGATTCATCTTGATCAACACCTGGCAGTTTTTTGGCAAGATATTTAGGCAAGTTATCTAAAGACACTTTGATAGCGGCTTGTGCCATCTTTTCACAGAGTGAAGTGTAATTATCACTGCCAGTGATTTCCACTTCTTCGATAGCATACATTTTACCAGCATCCATCTTGTCCACCATTTGCATTAATGTAATCCCAGTTTTGGTTTCCCCATCGATGATCGCGCGTTGAATAGGAGCGGCTCCCCTATATTTAGGAAGGATCGATCCATGAAGATTCAGACAACCAAATAAAGGAATATCAAGCAGACCTTGAGGCACGATTTGGCCATAGGCCATCGTTAGAATTAAATCAGGTTTTAGTTCGCGAGCAAATTCATAATCGAGGCGAACTTTATGGGGCTGAAATACGGGGATGTTATATTTAAGAGCAATAACTTTGGTTGGAACCGCCTCTAAAATACCTTTTCGACCAACTGGTTTATCTTCTTGAGCGATAAGTCCAACAAAGTTGTACCCAGCTTTTATTAAGGCTTCAAATACTTCAGCAGCAATATGTGGGGTGCCCATAAAAATAAGGCGATAATCTTTTATATTTTTCATAACGCAATTATTATAGGTAATAATATCCTTATTTTCAATCACGTTGAAAAGTTATATGATTAAAAAGCCGAGGAGATTATATGTACTCTGAATACAAACAAAACAAGCAATTCTTCAAGTCTGCTGAAGATTTATTAAAAACTTCAAAAACAATGCAAGACATCTTTTTAATGGCAACTCATTTGCATAAAAAAGATAAAGCCTTAACTTGGATTAACGAAAAAGAAAAAGTCAAAACCCTCAAATATAGGCAATATCGTTCTGCCTGTTTTGAATATGCCTCTCGTTTGTCCCAAATGCTAAAAAACTTAGAGCCAGATGCAGTTGTAGCGTTGAAACTTAAAAACTGCCCCGAATGGCCCTTGCTATTTTGGGCTATTTTGATGTGTGGCTTTGTCCCATTTTTGATTGACGCTAAGCTTCCTAAAGAAAATACCGAAATATTGCTCAAAGAATCTAAAGCCGAAGCAATCGTTACTCAAGAGATAGCTATTTATTCTGTTGTAAGTGTTAACCTTACAGCTTTAAATGATGTTAAAGTTAACTTTAAATTTGCGAGTAAATGGGCCAATCAAATCATCTTTTGTTCATCTGGAACAACTGGAAATGTCAAATTGATGATCTATGATGGAGCCAATATGTGTCATCAAATAGCTGCCGCAATTGATATGCCTGAACAAACCCGCGATATCATGTACCCTGGCGAAATTAATATTATCGCAATGATTCCATTTCATCATATCTTCGGTTTTGTGGCTGTTTTCCTCTGGTACACATTCTTTGGTAAGAACATTGTCTTCACAAAAGACTTATCACCAAAAGAAATATGCGGTGTTTCCCAAAAATGTGGTGTCACCCACGTCTATTCGGTGCCGTTGTTTTGGGATTCACTAGCCCAAATGGTAATCCGCAAAGCGGAACTAGAAGGACCGAAGAAGAGTGATCTTTTAAGCCGAATGATTGCCTTCCATACCCAAAAGATTTCTAATGACGAAGCTGGTTCAGCAGCCGGCAATATGGCGTTAAATTATGTTCAAAACCAATTGCTTGGAAAGAAGATTAAATACTGCATTTCCGGAGGTGGGTTCCTATCCATTGAGACTCTAAATACCATTAATGGTATCGGTTATCCATTATGCGATGGCTACGGCATGACCGAAGCCGGTGTGACTTCAGTCGAACTATCATATAAAGTTGAACAACGTCTAAAAGGTAGTATTGGTCGTCCACTTCATGGCATCCAATACAAATTAGTTAACACCACCACTATGGATCCAAATACTGGTGAATTAATGATTAAATCACCTATTATCCACACCCTTGAGATTGTGAATGGTGAAAAACAAAAACCAGTTTTAGAAGATGGCTATTTTAGAACTGGTGATATTGCTTATGTCGATGAAACTGGTAACTATTATTTAAAAGGAAGAATTAAAGACATCATAATTAATGAAAATGGTGAAAATATCTTCCCTGACGAAATTGAAGATTATTTCAAAGATATCAAAGGTGTTAGCAAAACCTGCGTCGTTGGAATTAAAAAAGGCAACAATAACCATGAAGTAATTACCTGTATTTTAGAAATTAATGTCGGTGTTACTGAAGAACAATTAGAAGACATAAAGAAAGAAACGAATGAAATCAACAACACTTTATCTAATGAAAAAAGAGTTCAAGAATTTCTTATTTCTAAAAACAAGCTTCCTCTAACCGCTTCAATGAAAGTAAAACGCTTCAAAGTTAAAGAATTGCTTGAAAAGCACTCATCATTATTCGTCGGCATAAATGAGAAGAAGGAAGTTAAAACATTCGAGGGCTTTAAAAAAGAAGAAGTTGAGCCAATTGTGAAACAAATGAGAGAAATCTTTGCTCAAGTATTGCTTCTTCCAATTGTCAAGATTGGTGATGATGATCACTGGATTAATGATCTTGGTGGTGACTCAATGTCGTATGTTGAGCTTGTCGGAGCAATCAACAATGGTTTCCAAGTTGAAATCCCTGAAGATAAATACGCAATATTAACTAATGTTAACGATTTTGCAGAAGAAGTATTAATCTTAAGGCAAAAATAACTCCAAAAATAGCAAAAATCAGCACAATTTATTAAATAAAAGTTGTTGTTAATAAATAAGTTTGCTAAACTATTGAACGTATCAAAAAAGAAGGAAGTATAAAATGGCTCAAATTAAATCACAAATTAAGAGAATCGCAACAAACGAAAAAGCTCGTCAACTTAATGTCAGCGTGAGAAGTCACATTTCTTCAGCTAGCAAGAAAGTTATTGCCGCTGTTGAGAAGAAAGATGTTGAAGCAGCTAACGCTTGTTTAAAAGAAGCTCTTCGTTTAATTGATAGGAGTGTCACCTATGGTGTCTACGCAAGAAATACAGCATCGCGTAAAAAATCAACTCTTACCAGATTAGTCAATTCTTTAGCTAAATAGTTAGTTAGGGAAATTAATTAAGAAAAGTTCAAAACCATAGAAGCGGTCAATCTGACCGCTTTTTATTTGGTAATCTAAATGATAGAGATCGTCTAAAGCGTGAGCGATATCTCTACGAGATAAACGACGACGATTTTGTAAAGATATTTTCACTCTAAACGGATTGCAGGCTAATTCGCTAGCGATTTCACCTTGTTCAAGTCCTTTATCGGATAAATAAAATACTTCGGAAATGAAGCGGAATTGACTTCCAAGCATAGGTATCAATGATTCGGTGGCTTTTGAGCCTAGTAGTTTTAAATCACGAAAAATTGATAAGGCGGTCGCGTTATCGCCTCTGAACAGAGCGTTTGACATTTGAAACGCATCATCTTCAATTGGTTTTGAAACCATTAAAGTAACATCGACCAAAGAAATTTGGTTTTTGTAAAGAATTAATTTGTTGGCTTCGTTAATGAACAGATTCAAATCGCCGTTAATACGGTTAATGAATTCGTCAACCGCATCATTATCAATCACAACATCCCTATCTTTAAAATACTTTTTAACATATATAGGCCAGTCATCTTTGGTAAGATTAACAAAGTTAATAATCTGCCCTTTATCTTTGATTTCAGTTACAATTGGTGACTTATCATCAATCGTAGCGTGTCTAACAATGAAAAAGATGTCGATCGCATCATTGTCCGCTTGCACCAATTCAAGAATTTGAGCAACATCATCTTTGTTTGCCCCACGACTCAAGAATTCAACATGATCAAGGACAACAGCTTTTCTATCGCAGCCAAGAGGTAACATCGAAGCATCAAAAATAGCTTCCGATATTTCAGTTTCATCCATATCGAATTTAGAAACATTGAATTCATCAATAGTACCAAGTCGCTCTTCAAGAATCTTATTAAGTTTCTTGCGAATCATTGGATATTGTTCGCCATATAAGATGTAATTCATATTAATTGAATTATACAACATTATGTCATTATGTCGCAATTTGAACGTATGAAATAGTGCCTTCGACATCTGTTCTTCTAATCTTTATGCCATATTTATTTAATTTTGCTAAAACTTCTTCATTTGGATGATGGTAAGAATTTTTTGCTCCTACAGAAATAATTGCCTCTTGTGGTGAAACGCATTTTAAGAATTCGTTTGAGGTGGAGGTTTTGCTGCCGTGGTGTCCAACTTTTAAAATGTCACAATCTATGTCTTTTTTTTCGTCAATTAAAAATTTTTCAACGTTAATTGACGCATCTCCCATTAAAAGCCATTTACGACCTATAAAATCAATGTTAAACACTAATGATGTATCATTTGTTTCATCTGATTGATAATCGTTTAGATTAGTTAAATAGATATCTCCAATTTGATAAGGAAAATCATCTGGTTTTGTCAAGTAGTTAAAAACAGGAAAATTATTAATAAGTGAAATAGCGGCACCTGAATGATCAAAATCATTGTGGGTAGTAATCAAAGCATCGATGTGATTAACTTGTGTCTTTTTAAGAAAAGGTATTAAAACTTCGCTAGCTATATCAAAGCTTTTATTCCCGCCTGTATCAATCATCACAATGTTATCTTTGTTTTTAATCAAAATAGAATCGCCCTGCCCAACATTTATAAAATAGACACCATTAATAAGAAAAGTCTGGATAGGAATCAAAGAAAGACAAAGCGATGAAACAATCGGAACGGAGCCAAACTTAATATGGAAATAACGCTTTGACTCAATTAAATAGAGAAGATAAAGCGAGAAAGCGTAGTAACAAGGAATGAAATAATGAACATAATTAGCAACTGGAATAGCGACGCTATTTGCATTCACAAATACATAAACATTTCCAAATACATTCGATAACGCCGAAAGGATATGTCGAAACGGGATTGTTAAATAAAAAGAGAACATACTCAAAATAATGAATATTTCATTAAATGGAACCAAAAATAGTTGGAAGATGCCATTAAAAATGTACCACTCTCCAGTGACTAGATTGGAAAATGGAATAGTGAGCACATAGATAAATATAGGGACAAGAAATGTTCGCTTTTTCTTTTTGAAACTTGATAATGCCGGCTGAGCAAAAATAAGAAATATAGTAAGGCCAAAGCCTACATAAAATGCTGATTGATAAGCTAAATTAAAATCGCATGATAGCAATAATAAGGCAACAAGAGAAGTTCTACTTAAAGCGGAGAACTTGCTTTTTAATAAATATTTGTTAATCGCTTTAAATAAGTAGCACAATAACACTCTAATCATGCCAACTTTAGGAAAAATGAAGACAAAGTAAGGCAAGAAAATCAAAATAGGGATTGTATCAGCCCACTTTTCCTTAAGAAATAAACTGAGTAATTTTCTTAGTCCGTTTAGCAAAAAAGAAAGATAGATTCCACTCATGGAAAAAAGAAAGATAAGATTGAGTTTATCCGCAACGCGAATTGTCGGACTTTCATAGTTCTTTTCGTTAAATAAAAAAGCGTCAATCAAAAACTTAGTTTCTTCATCGAATTGATTTAGAAAATTGTTTTTAATTTCACTCAAACGCAACGGTATACGAAACTTGGTGGTGACATCATTAGACAATAAAGATCGGCGCACCCCCTTTTTAGATAAATAATCCTGGAAAGAAAAGCGACTCTCATATGAGGTCATTTCAATATCTTGAGGCTTGCTGCATACAATTAGATAATCGCCAATTTCTTTGTCATGTCTTTCTTCATAAATATAAAACTTTTCAAATTGCGAAAGAAAAAGATAGTAATTGTCTTTCCTTTCCACCACAACGCCTTCGTATCGGGTATTGTCAGTTTGAATCAATGAACAAACATAAGGCAGGCTTATTCCTACCGCCATAATTGTAAGAACAATAATTCCACATTTCTTTTTAAAACGGATAAAAATAAAGATAATAAATAAGCAGCAAAGAATAATTGAAATAACAAAGTTATTTTTTGAAACATATAATCCTAGAATTAAGCCGACTAGGAAAACAAAGAAAATCATGCGTTTCTGAGCACAATATAGTTTTTGATTTTTTCAAATGTGGCGTTGCCAATTCCGGAAACGTTTTTGATATCTTCGATTCTCTTATAGTCTCCATTAGCATCACGATAGGACACAATTGCTGAAGCAACTGCGGAACCAATACCGCTTATTGTTTGCAATTTGGTCGGCGTATCGTTATTGATATTTACTTTGGTAATTGGCTCGAGCGAACATACATCAGTGTTGTCGTATTTTGGGGCAATGTAAAATGATAAACCATCCACAAGTGGATAAGAGGTGTCATAGGCTAATGAGTCAGCGTTGGATGTTGTTCCGCTAGCGACGCTAATCAAATCGCTTAGTGATGTGTTGATATCAAGCAGATATGTCCCTGATCTTGTTATCTCACCACTAATTGAAACACTGATAGAATTTCCATCAACAACTAAAGATGAACCAATTGCCGATGCATTTTGAGCATTTGTTTGCTCAATAACCGAAAAGGCTACAATCATCGTTATGGTAACAATAAGAACAGCAATGAATATTTTTCCCATAAAATATCCTCCTAATAACTTATAGGAAAATAACTTCATTATTGTTCAAGCAAAAGAAAAGGTGGAATGAATTCCACCTAATTATTATTTTAACGCCGCCAATCGCTTTTTAAATTCGTTCAGTTTGTTCTGTTCAAGCTCAACTTTTTCTTTTGGAGCTTTATTCACGAAGTTTGGATTGGAGAGCATTCCTTCGCTTCGCTTAATTTCGCTTTCCAAGAAGGCGATATCTTTAGCAATCTTCAAGGCCTTATCTTCATCAGATATATCATCTTCGATAAATAGCAGCATATTAGAATAGATATATTGAATACCATTAGAAGATACCTTGTCGATGATTTGGATATTCTTAGCAAAGCTAAAGCGAGATAGATATTGCTTAAAACCATCAAACAATGGGTGGGAACATTCAATCAATAATTTGAGTTTGTAATTAGGAGCGAGTTTATTGCTCACTTTGTAATTGCGAATATCTTGAATCATCTTATATAAAGTGTCAACGTCAGATAAATCAACCTCAGGATATTGTTCAATAGATGGATATGTTTCTAGCATGATTGACTTTTTATGTTCAGGTAATGCTTGATAAAGTTCCTCACCGATAAATGGAGCATATGGATAAATCATGATAATTATATCTTTTAAGATATAAAGAAGAATGGATTTAACCACTGTTTTATAGTTTTCGTCATCACCTTGAAGAGCGACTTTGCTCATTTCAAGATATGAAGAACAGAAGTCATCATAGACGAAACTATATAAATAAGAACTCGCCATTGAGTATTCATATTTATCCATGTAAGAGGACACTTTGTTGACAGTCCTAGATAATTTTACAAGGATATCTTGTTCGATTGGTTGAAGTTTAGTAAAGTCAATGGCTATAGGTTTAAAATCTTCGCCGAGATTTTCTAAAACATATCGAGCGCTGTTCCAAATCTTGTTTAGATAATTTGAAGCTGAAATTACTTTCTCTTCAATATATCGCGTATCTTGTCCAGGGGCCGAACCAGTGGTCAAGAAATAACGTAGAGCGTCCACCCCATATCGATCAATGACATCGAGTGGATCAATACCGTTTCCCAAAGTTTTAGACATCTTTCTTCCTTGAGAGTCACGGATTAATCCGTGAATTAGGCAATCTTTGAATGGAGATTCTTTCGTGAATTCAAGTGAATCAAAAATCATTCTCGAAACCCAGAAGAAGATAATGTCATAAGCAGTTGTAAGCAATGAAGTGGGGAAATAACGTTTCAAATCTTCAGTTTCATATGGCCAACCTAAAGAAGCAAAAGGCCAAAGAGCGGAACTGAACCAAGTATCAAGTACATCTTCATCTTGATGATAATGTGAATTGGCTGGGGCATCCATGCTCACAAGCACTTCGCCAGTTTCATCATTATAATAAGCAGGAATACGATGTCCCCACCAAAGTTGTCGAGAAATGCACCAATCATCAACATTTTCCATCCATTGTTTCCATGTATTTTTGAAACGTTCAGGAATGAAATTAACTTCAGATTTTGATAATGCTTGCTTTGCAAGAGGTGTCATTTTAACAAACCATTGTTTGCTGAGTGTTGGTTCAACAATTGTGCCACTTCGTTCACTATGACCGACTGGGTGAACGATATCTTCAATCTTTTCTAGTCTCCCATCTTTTTCAATTTTGGCGACTAATTTATCACGACAAATAAAACGATCTAAACCTTGGTATTCGCCGCAGTTTTCATTCATCTTCGCATCCATGTCCATACATTTGATACGTTCAAGATGATACTTTTCGCTTAATGCGAAGTCATTAGGGTCATGCGCCGGAGTACATTTCATAACGCCGGTACCAAATTCGATGTCAACATATTCATCGCCCATTATTGGAAGTTCTTCTTCATTAGCGGGGTTTATTACTTTCTTGCCAATCAAATCAAGATAGCGTTTATCTTTTGGATTGACAAAAACAGCCACATCACCAAACATTGTTTCTGGTCTTGTTGTGGCGACGATGACATATTTGTCACTACCAACGATTGGATAACGAAAATAATAGAATTTACCTTTTGTATCTTCATATATAACTTCGATATTAGATAAAGCAGTTTTCAAAACAGGATCATAGTTAATGATTCTTTCACCTCGGTAAATCAAGCCTTTCTCATAAAGCTTGATAAAGGCGGTCTTTACAGCAAAGTTAAGTCCGTCATCAAGTGTGAATCTTTCACGGCTATAATCGAGCGAAAGACCCATTTTTGCCCATTGTTCATGGATATTGGCAGCGTATTGATTCTTCCACTCCCAAGCTTTTTCAAGGAATTTTTCTCTTCCAAGGTCATAACGTGACGTTCCTTCTTTACGAAGTTTTTCTTCGACTTTTGCTTGAGTAGCAATGCCGGCATGGTCCATACCTGGCAGCCACATCACGTCATATCCTTGTAAACGTTTATATCGAGCGGTTATATCTTGGATGGTTGTATTCCAAGAGTGGCCTAAATGCAATTTACCAGTAACATTTGGAGGTGGGATAACCATTGAAAATGGCATCTTTGACTTATCTCCAGCGGTAAAATAGCCTTCTTTTTTCCAGAATTCATATTTGCCTGCTTCAACTTTTTTTGGATCATATCTTTTATCTAACATATCAGATCCTCCTTTAAACAAAATAAAAAGCGCCCCTAACATAAGGACGCTATTAACGCGGTACCACCTTAATTCATATCCACAGGATATGCACTCAAGTATCTTTAACGCAGAATTACGAGATATTCCTATCTATCCTCGCAAGCGACATCGCTTAGGATTGTTAAGACTTTCCACCACTCGTCTTTTCTCTATGAACAATTATCTAAGTGACCTCTTGGTCAACGGCAACTAAATTATAAACTGCCTACTTTGTTAACACAAGGCGGACAATCATTTCCTTAATCTTTTCAATCGATTTAGGATCATTAACGGAGCATGGGAAATATTCAATTTCTCCAAATACTTCCTGAACATTTTTTACCATCTGAGCTCTTTCAGATTGATTGAGCTTATCAATTTTAGTTAACACCAACACGAAGGGAATGTCTTTGTCTTTGACAAATTCATAGAACGATTTATCATCGCTGCTCATTTTATGACGAGAATCAACTAAGAAGACAACACCTTTTAAATACTCGTTCTCAAAATAAGTTTCCATCATCTTCGCAAAGTCATCAAGATGCTTTCTCCCTGAGATGGTATAGCCATATCCTGGAGCGTCAACTAGATAAAACTGCTCATCTATTAAATAATAATTTAATAATTTGGTAAATCCTGGCTTTGAAGAAGTGAACGCTAACTGTCTTCTTTTGCATAATGCGTTAATTAAAGAGGACTTGCCAACATTGCTTTTCCCGATGAAACAAATTTCGGAAAATCTCTTCTCTGGGGCTTCTTTTAAAGTCGGGGCACTTTTGATGAAAGTGGCTTTAGCAAAATCAATCATTGTTTGATGGCAACTTTCACAGCGTCATCAACACAATCCATGAATAAGATTTTTAAGCCGTTTTTCACTTCATCGGGAAGTTCAGTTAAGGATTTCTTATTATCGCGTGGAACAATAATTGTTTTAATGCCACTTCTTAAAGCAGCTAAAGATTTTTCTCTTAGACCGCCAATTTCCAAAGCGCGTCCACGAAGAGTAACTTCGCCAGTCATAGCAACATTGCTATCAACTGGTTTATTAGAGAAACAAGAGATGATGGCAACTGTGATAGCCACACCAGCGCTTGGTCCATCTTTTGGAATAGCGCCTTCAGGGAAGTGAATATGGACATCATTTTCAGCTAATAATTTACCATCGATGCCATATTTTGTTGCGTTAGCTTTGACATAGTCAAAGGCAATGGAAGCAGACTCTTTCATAACATCGCCGAGTTTACCGGTGAGAACAAGTCCACCTTTGCCAGGGAAGTAAGTCACTTCAATTGGGAGAATCGCGCCACCAGCTTGGCTATAAGCTAAACCAGTAACAACGCCCACTTGGT
>CAZLUI010000002.1:21270-31644 GCA_964562705.1 uncultured Staphylococcaceae bacterium | reverse complement strand
AGAATCGCGCCACCAGCTTGGCTATAAGCTAAACCAGTAACAACGCCCACTTGGTCAGAATCTTCTTTCTTAGTATTTTCAAATAATGGAATACCAAGGAATTTTTCGACTTCTTTTGGAGTGATTTCGATTGATTTAATATCCTTCTTGGTGAGAATTTCAACCACCACTTTACGCATGATGCTAGCAATCTTTCTTTCTAAAGAACGAACACCGGCTTCCATCGTGTAATGTTGGATGATGAAACGATAACCTTCATCCGTGAATGAAATTTGATCTTCTGTAAGTCCGTTCGCGGTAAGTTGTTTTTTAAACAAGAATTTTTTGGCAATCTGTAGCTTTTCAAGTTCGGTGTAAGAATTAACTTCGATAAGTTCCAAACGATCAAGAAGAGGGGCTGGAATATTATCAAGATAGTTCGCAGTACAAATGAACAAGACATTGCTCAAATCGTATGGTTCTTCTAAATAGTTATCATTAAAAGCAAAGTTTTGCTCTGGATCGAGGACTTCAAGAAGAGCGCTGGCTGGATCACCTTTATATGAAGAAGCTAATTTATCAACTTCATCTAAAAGGAAAACAGGGTTGGTTACACCAACACGTCTCATGCCTTGGATAATTCTGCCCGGCATTGAACCAACATAAGTACGTCTATGACCACGAATTTCGGCTTCATCAGAAATTCCGCCAAGTGAAGCTTTGAAGAACTTGCGTCCTAAAGCTCTAGCGATTGATTTTCCTAATGAGGTTTTGCCGCATCCTGGTGGTCCATAGAAGCAAAGAATAGGAGCTTTTAAGTTCCCAGTCATCTTTTTAACGGCTAAGTATTCAAGAATACGTTCTTTGACTTTGGTTAAACCATAATGGTCTTCGTCAAGAATCTGACGAACGTTATCAATTTCTTCAGTGTCTTCGGTTTTTTGGAACCATGGGACATCAAGAAGAGTTTGAATATATGACATTGATAACGACGCTTCAAGCGAAGCTTGTGGCATCATTTCATAACGCTTAAGTTCAGCTTTAACTTTACTGATGACATGTTCAGGATAAGGATTGCTCTCCAGTTTTTTCAAAATTGATTCGCTATCATCATCACCCTCAGATCCGTCATTAAGTTCTTGCTTAATAGCACGTAATTTTTCGTGAAGAATATAATCTTTTTGTGATTTTTCAACATTAGAAGCTACTTTCTTCTCAATACTTTCATCCACCTGAGCTTCAACTTTTGTTTCGTTGAGAACACCTAAAATTACTTCTAGTCTTTTTTCAACATTCAATGTTTCTAGCACTTCTTGGCGTTTGGCATCGCTCATTAATAAATAAGGAGCGAGAGTATCACACAAATCACTCGGTTCAAAACCTTTAGTGGATAAATCTGTTAATACGTTGCGAGGAAGTTGGGCAACAATCCTAGGATTAGATTGAATAAACGCAGAAATCTCTTTGGTCAAAGCAATAACATTTTTGCTATTGCCTGGAACATTATCGAGAGTTTCGCATTCAGCTACGAAGAAACCTTTTTCATCAAAAGCGACATTTGTCAGTTTGACACGAGCAGTTCCCTGCACGCGAATGCGAACAAATGTTTTCATGTCACTATAAGAAACGATGCGGCAAAGCGTACCAATCTCATAGATATCATTTGGAGTTGGAACGTCAACATTAACATCCTTTTGTGAAACAACTAAAAGGAGAGAACTGTTGTCATCTCTAGATGCATTGACAGCCCTGATAGAAAAATCACGGCCGGCATCGATTCTTTCATCTTTCTTACCAGGAAAAAGAACGAAGTTCTTAGTGATAAGAAGTGGAAGGTTGATTTTGGTTTTATTGTCCATAAACAGTTCCTCCTATTAGGTACGACAAATATTTAGTTAAGCAGCTTTCTTTTCGTTTGATTTAAGTAAGAAGTCTTGGATCTTGCGTTGGCGAATTTCGCTAGCAAAACGATTTAAATCTTTACCGAGGATTTCTTTAACTTTATCAACTGGCATATTGTATTGAGCAGCAATCTTGGCGAATTCTTCGTCGAGATCTTTCTCGCCGACTTTAATGCCTTCAACATCAGCAATCTTGCTCATGACAAGAATTGCGCGAAGATTCTTTTCAGCATCAGCTTTCATTTGCTTATCTAAATCTTCAATTTTTTGACCGGTGATTTGGAAGTATTGTTCCATGGTTAGACCACGTTGAGTCATTTGTTGTTCCATGTTTTGTTTCATACCTTCCATTTCTTCCTTGATGATTTCATCTGCTAAATCAATCTTGGAAGAGACAACGGCCTTATCAATGATAGCGTCAAGTAGCTTATTTGTTGCTTGAGTTTCTTTATTAGCTTTGATTTGAGCTTCTTCGTATTTACGAAGTGATTCGACATCTTTAACTTCTGGGATGGCAAGTTCTTTGATTAAATCTTCATTTAGTTCTGGGAGAACTTTGGATTTAACTTCGTGAACTGTTACTTTGAAGAGAGCTTTTTTGCCTGCTAATTCAGCAACATATTGCTCTGGGAAGGTAACATTGACATCGAGGCTTGCGCCAGCTTTAACACCAACTAATTGTTCTTCGAATCCAGGGACAAATTGATGTGAACCAAGTTCAAGGGAATAATTGTCGGCTTTGCCGCCATCGAATTCTTTGCCATCAACTGAACCGACGAAATCCATAACAACGGTATCGCCGACTTTAGCAGCTTCTTCGCTAGCGACTAAACTGGCATTTGAAGCAACAACTTTATCGATTTCGGCATCAATTTCCTTTTTGGAAACTGAAACCTTTTCTTTGACTAAGCCTAAGTTTTTGTATTCACCTAATTCAACTTCTGGTTGAAGGATAATTGTGAACTTAAGTTGTAAATCTGTATCAGATACTTTTGTAACATCAACAGACGGGCGAGCAAATGGTTGAAGTTTTTCTTCTTTTAGAACTTCATCAAATGCTGGTTGAAGCATGCTGTTAACTGCTTCGTTAAGAATCTTCGCTGGTTCGATGTGTTTGCGAGCAAGATCTTCTGGGGCTTTACCTTTACGGAAGCCTTTAATTTCTAATTCACCGGCTAGTTTGTGGAAGGCTTTTTCTTGTGCTTCTTTCCAAACGGCGGTTTCAATGTCGCAGAGAACTTCGACTTTGGAGTTTTCTAGTTTGTTAACTACTCTTTTCATAAATTTTTGTGTGTCTCCTTTAAATTTACTAAGTAAAAGTATATTGGAAGTGGTCGACCAATACAAGTATAAATATTTATTTACAATGGGTTTATGTCAAAGACAAGGGCTCATTACATTTTAATAGCGGGCGTAGATTCGATAATTGCTTTGATTTTCTCTTTAATAGAGAGGACTTCTTTGGTAATTTCACCAGTTGGAATTTGAATATAATCCTTCGCAATTTCAATAAATGCTTGTCCCATAACTAAGGAAGAAGCGTAATCGATATCCTTTGGATACACATCAATAACTAAACAATTAACTAAATGCAAAGCCGTTTCTTGAAGGCTCACGTTACGTTCAGAATTTTCAAATACAAATTTTGTGACCGCGTTAAACGAAGACGATGAAAAAGGTGGGACAATCAAAGAAGGATTAACTTCCACAATTCCTTCACGAGAAAGAAAACTAACTTTTTCGTTATATTTGTTATCGACGAGCAAAATCAAAGCGAAGGTTCTTAAATTTGGATGAACATCTTTTCTTAGCATGAATTTCTTTAACGAGTGAACATACATTTGAAGGTTATAAGTCTTTAAAGAAAATACAACCTCACTAATCTTACCGTTATCAGTTTCACTTTCTAATGTGGAGCAGATTTCGTCTTCAGAGAAAGCTAAGCTTTTCTCATGTTCTTCCGCCTCAATTCTTTTTGGCATATCGCGTAAAAACTCTTCGACAGCTTGGGAAATATATGGCAAATTTTGATAATGTGTTAAAGCAATTCTAGCTTCATCAAAGTATCTATTTTTAAGGAGCAATTCGAAGTGTAATTTCATCAATCTGGCTGGGTATTTGCTCTCGATTATGGCTTGGTATTTTTCAATCTCATCTAACGCTTCTTCATCTTGACCTAAAATAACCAAAGAGGATAGACGAATAAAAAGTTCTTTTGGATCAATGGATTGCTGAGTTAGCTTCACAATTAATTCGTATTGTTTTTTCTCAAAAAGCGATTCTAAATTATCCATGTGATTAATTATATCTTAATTAAGTCAAAAAGAAAGAGTGAACAAGCCACTCTAATCTTTTTTCTTATCTTTTGCTTTTTTGTATTCTTTCACGAGTCGTTTTGCTCTTTTGACACTTGGACAAGACGCACAAGTGGAATTTTCATGTCTGATTCTTGGCAGAACAAAAGAGAAGAACACAACGGCTGAAACAAGAAGGATTGTAATTACTAGTACAACAATATCTATTGGTGCCATTTACATCACCATCCATCCTATACAGCCAATAATGGTTGCCAGTGTCCAACCGACCATGAATTGAAATGCGATTGCTTTAAGAAATGATTTGGTTGATCCAAGTTCTTTCCTCATCGCACTTAACGCTCCAAAGCAAGGAGTTGTGAAGAGGTTGAAGGTCAAAAATGCATATGCACTCCAACCGGTGAAGAAAGCAAATGGAGATCCTGTTACAAAGATAGAACCATCACTTGCTACATGAGCTATGACACTCATCGAACTGATAACTTGTTCCTTGGCAATGATGCCTTGTAAAGCACTGACAGATGCACCCCAAGACCACACCCCACCAAGCATTGGATAATAAATCCACGCAATAGCGTTACCAATGCCGGCTAGAATTGAATTATCAATCAAGACGGTATCGCCATCGACAAATTGGAATGTCCAAGTAAACGAGGACAATACCCAAACAACTAACGAACAAAGGAAGATGATTGTTCCTGCTCTTTTAATGAAAGCCCAACTCTTATCAAAAACATCTCTAGCTACATATTTAAAGGAAGGAACTTTATATTCTGGCAATTCAACAAGGAATGAAGAATGTTCGCCTTTGAAGATAAATCGTTTGAATAGCCAACCAAATAAAAGAATTATGGCAATAGCCATGACATAAAATGACAATGTTATTAACCAAGCATATTGGCTGAAGAAATAACTGGCAAATAAAGCGATGATTGGCAGTTTAGCTGAACAAGGCATAAATGGAGTCAGAACAATTGAAGATTTTCTTTCATTCTCGTCTTCAACAATACGGCATGACATAATGCCTGGAACAGAGCAACCGGTGCCGACAATAAAAGGTATCAAGGACTTGCCACTTAAACCAAACTTATGAAATAAACGGTCAAGGAAGAAAGCGATTCGAGACATATATCCCGTCGTTTCTAGTAGGGACAAACAAATAAACATCATGATTATCTGGGGCACGAAACTTAGAATAGCCGATACACCCGCCACGATACCATTTTCAACTAATGACGCCGCCCATTCATGGCCTCCCGCTGACATGATTGCCTCGCCTAGCCCAGGGCCAATACCGATGAAATCTAAATTCGCCGTAAAGGAGAGAAAAAGACAATTAAATTCGGTTGGATTGGTGGCAGAAGCACCATTGAACAAAACATCGATCAAGGGGGTTGTTAGACCACCGACCACACCGATGGAGAGGAGGTAGACAATTCCCATAATCACAATGAAGATAGGAATTGCGGCCCATTTGTTTAAAAAGACACGATCAAGTTTATCGGTAATCGATTCATTTTGTTTGGTAATTGTTAAGCATTTTTCTTTAAGAGTTTCGATGTACTCGTAACGTTTGGAAGCGATTAACTGCTCGCTATCCATATCAAAATGTTGTTCGAGTTGTTCAATTTTTTGTTTCTCTTTATCGCTGACTAAACTTCGATAATTCTTATCTAGTTCAATCATTTTAACCGCAGCGAAACGCTTGTTATCATTACCAAATTCTTTAGTAAAATCAGCAACGACTTTTTCGATTTCTGGCGGATAAATTTTGATGAGTTTCTTTTTCAAATATTTCTTATTTAAAATTAACTGAATTAGCTCATTAATTCCATTACCTGTTTTCGCAGAAATAGGAACAATTGAAGCGCCTAGTTGCTTTGATAATTCATCAACATTAATATCGATGCCATGGCTCTTTAAAATATCTGACATGTTGAGCGCTAAAACAACATCAGCGTCCAACTCCATAATTTGAGTTGTTAAATAAAGGCTTCTTTCCAAAGATGTTGAATCAATAATATTTATTATTAAGTCCGGTTTTTCTTCCAAGACAAATTGGCGGGAAACATCTTCTTCGGATGTATAAGGAGAAAAAGAATATATTCCCGGAAGGTCGACGACAGATATATCTTTCGAGCCTTTTAGAATTCCTTCTTTTCTTTCAATGGTGACTCCTGGCCAGTTGCCAATCTTTTGATTTGCCCCTGTTAATGCGTTAAAGAGCGTGGTTTTTCCCGAGTTTTGATTTCCTACTAACGCTATCTTCATTTGACTATCCTCACATCGATTGAATGCATGTCTGCTTTACGAATACATAATTCGTAACCTCTTAACAAAATATCGACTGGATCACCTAATGGGGCGATCTTCTTCACTTCAATTACAACTCCTTTTGTTATTCCCATGTCGAGCAAGTGTCTTCTAAGAGCGGCGTTGTCATTATGAAAATTAACGACGACACAGCGTTGACCGCGTTTCAAATCAGATAGATGCCCTTCTTCGCCACATTTTAAATCCTTATGCTTATCTTTGATCATAATGTTAACCATGTTTAACTTTCGTCATAATCATATAACGGGGGTAGTAAATTCGTCAAGAAGAAAATTAACCAAGTTTAACTTTTGCAAATATATGACTTGCGTTTTTCGAAAAATAAAACTATATTCAATTTATGAAACATTCTCAGTTATCCCAATCAATTGAAGACTACTTAGAGGCTATTTATATGATTGAGCTTGAACATCGTGTCGCTAAATCTGTCGAAATTTCCCATATGATCGGAGTTTCTAAACCAGCAGTCAACAAAGCGATGAATGAACTTTTAAAGCACGAATACATCGAAAAAGAGCCTTATGGTGACATTCATCTGACTGATTCAGGCAAAGCTATCGCTAAAAAGGTCTTTCATACGCACACGACGATACGCGATTTCCTTATTTCGATAGGTGTTTCTGATAAAACTGCCAATGTTGACTGTTGCATGATTGAACACGTCATTTCTAAAGAGACGCTTCAAGCCATCGAAAATAGTTTAAAAAAGAAATAAAATTTTTAATTTGAAAAGTTTATATTAATATAAAAAGATTTAGCACTCAATGTTGACGAGTGCTATTTTTGTACTATAATATTGTTAGCACTCAAAATGAAAGAGTGCCAAAGGAGGAATTATTATGAATGGTATGGATGGTATGGAAGATTATTCTAAAGATGAGAACATTCTTGATAAATTCGGCCGCGATGTAACAAAACAAGTTAAAGACGGTAAGATTGATCCAGTAATTGGACGCGATGACGAAATTAGAAAAATCATCGAAATTTTGGCGCGAAAAACTAAAAATAACGTCATCTTAATCGGTGAGCCAGGTGTTGGTAAAACCGCAATCTTGGAAGGCTTAGCGGAAAGAATCGTCAAAGACGATGTCCCGCTATCATTAAAGAATAAAACAATATATGAACTTGATATGGGAGCACTAGTTGCTGGCGCTAAATATCGAGGCGAATTTGAGGAACGCTTAAAAGCGGTTCTTAATAAAATCAAAGCTAGTGAAGGCAAGATTATTCTTTTCATTGATGAGATTCATTTAATTGTTGGGGCTGGTCGTGCCGATGGCGCTCTTGACGCTAGCAATATGCTAAAACCAATGCTCGCTCGCGGTGAAATCGATTGTATCGGTGCCACCACTTTGAATGAATATCGTGAATATATTGAAAAAGATCGCGCTTTGGAAAGACGTTTTCAACCAATTTTAGTTGGCGAACCAACTGTCGAGGACACAATTTCAATTCTTCGTGGTTTGAAAGAGAAGTTTGAATCTCATCACGGCGTAAAGATTACAGATAACGCCATTATCGCCGCCGTCACTTTATCTAATCGTTATATTACCAATAGGTTCTTGCCGGATAAGGCAATCGACTTAATTGATGAAGCTTGTGCTTCAATTCGGGTGGAAATCGAATCAATCCCAACTGAACTAGATGAATTAAATCGAAAGATTAAACAACTCGAAATTGAACGAGTAGCGCTTGAAAAAGAAAGTGACGAATCAAGTAAGAAACGACTTGAAAAATTGGTGGAAACACTCAATAAATATAAAGCAGATCAATCAACTCTAACCAAGAAATGGGAAGATGAAAAGCAAGAGATTAGCAAAGCTAAAGACATCAAAGTCAAACTCGATAAAGCTCGTTTTGAATTAAGCAATGCCTTTTCTAGTGGAAACTATGAAAGAGCTAGCCAGATTCAATATAAAGAAATTCCGGAGATGGAAAAAGAGTTAAATAAGATTGAATGTGATGAAAAGAAAGATCATATTCTTTCCGAAGTTGTCACTGAAGATGAAATCGCCAAGATTGTCGCTAAACAAACCAATATTCCAGTGAGTAAAATCGCTCAAGGTGATAAAGAAAAGGTATTGCATCTAAAAGAGATTCTTGAAAAAAGAGTCATCGGTCAAGATAACGCGATTACCTTAGTAAGCGATGCGATAATTAGACAACGAGCAGGCATTAAAGATCAAAATAAACCAATTGGTTCATTCTTGTTCTTAGGTCCAACCGGCGTTGGTAAAACCGAAGTTGCTCGAGCCCTTGCCGAATCACTATTCGATAGTGAGACACACATGGTTAGAATCGATATGAGTGAGTATATGGAAAAATACTCAACCTCACGTCTAATTGGTGCTCCACCAGGATATGTTGGTTACGAGGAAGGTGGTCAATTGACCGAAAAAGTCCGTCGCAACCCATATTGTATTGTCTTATTCGATGAAATTGAAAAGGCACACCCAGAAGTCTTCAATTTGTTGCTTCAAATTCTCGATGATGGACGAATCACAGATTCCCAAGGAAGAGTTGTTGATTTCAAGAACACAATTATTATTATGACTTCAAACTTAGGCAGCGACTTATTACTTGAAGGCAAAAAGGATGAGGTTGAGTCTTTACTTCACCGCACCTTTAGACCAGAGTTTTTGAATCGTATTGACGAAATTGTCTACTTCAATCCGCTTGGAAAAGAGGTGCAATTAAAGGTTGTCGAAAAGATGCTCAATATTCTCAACAATCGTTTAAAAGAGAATTATTATTCATTCGAATTTAGCGATGCTTTGAAACATTATATTTTGGACAGCGCCTTCTCCTATGAATATGGGGCTAGACCAATAAAACGTTTCATTCAAAACAACGTTGAAACAATTATTGCTAAAGCAATCATTGAAGGGAAGATTGACACCAAACACAAATACCGAGTTGACTATGTCGATAAGCAAATCAAGATTAGTCAATGTTAATAAACTAGCAGGGTAAAAAAAGACCCTGCTTTTTTATGTTTACGAATAATATTCGTGTAAAATAGAAATGAGGGATATTTATGGAACCACAAGAAATTGAAGCATTAGTGAAATCTCAAAGAGAATATTTTTATTCTGGAGAAACTTTGCCTTATGCTTTTAGACTAGCGAATCTAAAAAAGCTTCGAACCGCTCTAATTGATAACAAAGAGTTAATCTATGACGCTTTCAAGAAGGACTACAACAAATCAAAATTTGATGTTCTTTCAACTGAATTCGGTATGGCTATTAGCGAAATCGACTACATGATTAAACATCTGAAAAAGAACATGAAACCTGATAGAGTCAAAACTAGTTTATTTAACTTCCCTTCCGAAGGAAGAATATACAAAGACCCATATGGTGTATCCTTGATTATTGCCCCCTGGAACTATCCACTGCAATTATCAATTGCTCCACTTGCTGGAGCGATGGCAGCGGGAAATACCATCGTTTTAAAACCAAGTAGTTACACCCCGACGATAAGCGAAGTTTTAAAGAAAGTCTTATCAGTCTTTGATGAGCGATATTTAGCCGTTATTTTAGGTGGAAGACATGAAATTGGAGCCTTGCTAGATCAAAAATTTGATTATATTTTCTTTACCGGCTCCCCTGCTGTTGGTCATATTGTTATGGAAAAGGCCAGTGTAAATCTAACCCCAATCAGTTTGGAGCTTGGCGGAAAGAGCCCAGCCATAATTAATAAGGACGCCGATATCGAATTAGCGGCCAAAAGAATAACTTGGGGCAAGTTCTTAAACGCTGGACAAACCTGTGTTGCTCCTGATTATATTCTCGTTCATAAAGATATTCATAAAGCTTTTGTTGAACGTGTCAAATTCTATATTG
>CAZLUI010000002.1:6940-21170 GCA_964562705.1 uncultured Staphylococcaceae bacterium | reverse complement strand
TTATATTACTTTGGAAAGAATAAAACTGATATTGAAAAAGTATTACGTAATATCTCTTCTGGTGGGGCATGTATCAATGAAGTTATCATGCATTTAACAAATGACAATTTACCTTTTGGTGGAGTTGGAAACTCAGGTATGGGCAGTTATCATGGCAAGAAGTCATTCACTACTTTCACTCATGAAAAATCAGTACTTATTAAAGGCTGTCATGAAATCAATGTTAAATATCCACCGACCGATTCAAAGAAATACGATTTTGTTGAAAAATTCATGAACGTTAAATAAATATGAAATTACGTCACGATATTGATTCATTTTTAGCGGCACTTCCAGGCGATGTAACTTTAGTAGCCGCTAGTAAATATGTCGATGCTCCCGTCATTGAAAATATGTATCAACATGGAATTAGAAACTTTGGTGAAAATCGAGTGGAAGCCTTTTTAGAAAAGCGTGAAGCTTTAAAAGAATTGCCACTTACTTGGCATTTCATCGGCCACTTGCAAAGAAACAAAGCTCTGGATGTAATCAATAAAATTGATTATCTCCATTCCCTTGATTCATTAAAACTCGCTGATATCATCGAAAAGAACTGCCAAAAGTCTCTCAAAGTTTTCATTGAAGTTTCTATCAACGAGGAAGAGAACAAAAATGGAGTAAAGGTATCTGAACTAGATGAGTTTGTTTCTAAACTACTTAAGTATTCCAAGATTGAACTTGTAGGTTTGATGATGATGTCGATTAAGTATTCTGACGAAAAATCACTGAACGAACAATTTGCTAAATTAAAACAAGTTAAAAAACATCTAACTGAAACATTTAAAATCTCACTGCCATTTCTTTCCATGGGGATGAGTGATGACTATCTTGAAGCCATTAGCCAAGGCGCAACTCACATTCGCCTCGGTCGTATCCTCTTTGAAGAATAGACAAACAATTACATTTGACTTTAATTAAAAATATTAAAAGCCTATAATTATTAAGGTTTTGATATGAATTTGAATTTATTTACACTTGAAAATACGCTTACTAACCAACCATACGAAGTCCTATTGTTTTTGGGAATTATCATGGTCGTATCTAAATTATTGTCCTTATGGCTCAGCAAGCTAAAACTTCCAACCGTCATCGCTTATTTGATTACAGGTCTTTTAGTTGGTCTATTAACTTTCCTGCCTGATGGCTGGTTTAGAGGTTCATTTGAATATTCCGTCGATGCATTGAAGTTCTTCGCCAAAATCGGCGTTGTTTTGATTATGTTTAGTGCCGGCTTAGAAACTGATATTTCCAAAGTTAAGGCTATGGGCGTTAAGTCGCTCATCATCACTTCATTAGGTGTTGTTGTGCCTCTATGTCTAGGCACTTTATTAGCCTACTTATACAATCTAACAACTGGTGGAGCAATGAGTGTTTTCTCAATGTTATATTACGGAGTAATATTATCTGCTACATCCGTCTCAATAACGGTCGCAGTTTTAAAAGAACTAAAGAAGCTCAATTCACCAGTCGGAACTGCTTTAGTTAGCGCAGCGATTTTAGATGATATCATCGGCATCGTTTTACTTTCAGTTGTCATTTCGATGGCGTCTTCAAACAGCCCTGATACTTCAATCACTATCGCTGGATTAATTAGCCAAGCTGCTGGATTAAGTGGAGCCGCTAATGTGGTTTTGATTGTTGTATCAATGATCGTCTTTTTCGTGGTCACTTTCTTTGTCGGCCTATTATTACGCCGATTTTTCAATTTCCTCGGTCACAAATACCCACACCACATCCGTATCACGATTCTAGCTTTTGGAGTGTGCTTCATCTATTCATATATCGCCGAACTTTTCTCAATTGCCGATATCACCGGCGCTTTCCTCATCGGCTTGGCCTTGTCATCAACAAATGTTAAGCCATATGTTGACCACCGTAGCGAAACCATATCCAATAATTTGTTCACTCCCGTGTTTTTCTCAATGATTATGATCAATCTTTATCCGAGTTTTAAAGCCTTTGACACAAGCTTCTTGGTCTTTGGCTTGCTTTGGGTGGCAGTTGGCATCATTGGAAAGATTATCGGAGCAGGAGCAGGCGGCCTCATCTGCAAATTCAAATTTAAAGATTCTTTAGCTATCGGCATCGGCATGATGGCAAGAGCAGAAGTCTTAATCGTCTGCGCTTCTAAAGGGGTTGATGCTGGCTTAGTGGATAACCAAATCATGATTTATACCGTCATGCTTATCCTCATCACTTCATTTCTCACCCCAATTATTCTCAAGTTCATTTACCGAAATGATGAAAAAACGAATAAACAAATACCCGCTGTTGAAAATAAATTAGAAAACGAAAAATAGACTCAACTCAGTCTATTTTTATTTAATAATTTAAATAGATTATTTTTTCTTCGCTAATGCTTTAATTGACATCGCGGCTGGCACAATGATGCTAACCCCATAAAGCAAGATCGCTTCTACTGGAATAGTTAATAGTCTTTCAATTGGCATCGCTGGAGAAATAAGAGAGACAAGCAATGGATTTTGGCTGCCTACAATAGTCGTGTATATTGCGCCGATTAGACCAAGGGCCAATAAGTTGGACCAAACGATAATTTCTTGCTTTTTAAAGTTGGTGGCTTTCATACCAAGTTTGACTAAAGTTAAATAGAGAAGAATTAAGGCTGGTGAAAGTAAAGAAATATAGAAGATAATGGTGAACCAGAAATATTGATAATCCATGTAGAAGAAACTATAGAAGAAGGCGCCTAACTTGTTCAAAGCAAAGAACGCAAAGACAGCCCACAATATTGTCATGAATACATGTGAAAAACCATAAACATAACGTTCTTCTTCTGGCAGTCTATGGACGCCCATATAGATAGCAACAAATAAGGAGAAACTAAAGAAAAGAATATGAACTATCAAAGCAATAATTAATGCCCCAGAAAAAGGATATGGGGCCAAAAATGAGCCATAGACCAATGTGCCTGCAAGAATAGTTGTAACAATACCAATGAAGGAATGAACAACAAATTGAATTGAATACGACCTAATTTGGCTATTGCGGTATATCTGACTGCGATTTAAATAACGCACAAAGAATATCAAAAAGGAAATTATCTCTACCACAAAGACAAAGAATGGAATCGTGGATATAACAAGTTTGCCACTGAATCCATTCTCATAATTAGCAACATCGCTCATGAGCATATTCGTGGCCATAAAAACGACAACACTAGCTAAAACAATAAAAACTGAGATAGCGATAATATCATAATATTTTGCTTTTTTCATGATTATTTAACCTCGCTATAAGTGTGATATATTCTCTCAAGAGAGAATGATGCATCATCATGGATGGTGATTACTAATCCGCCCATCATGTCTTCTAAGTGATAGACGCGGTCGGTGGAATGAACACCGTAAACTAAATCGATGCCTTGATACATAATTTCCGAATTATTGATGTGATCATGACCAACAAATACACCTTTGGTGGAGCCTAATTCAACCATTTTTGTAAAAAGTCCACTATTATATTTAGGGCAACTAATCTTTTCATTATTTTCCCCATAAATCAATGTGGCCTCGCTAGAACCTTCGTTAACTAAATCAGAGGCAGTTTTATATTCAACAAGAGGAATATGGAAGAAAGAAAGGGATGGAACAACATGACTATTTAATTCAGTTGAATAATTAACGAGTCTTTCATACCATTCGATTTGATCTTCATGAATGTAGTCATATCCAAAATAACTACCATAGTAATAACGGTTGCTATCAAACATATAAAGTTGATAGAATGATGAACCATCTTTGGTGAGATTAATGCAATAGTTGGCGCTGCCAAATACATCATCATCTTGATAATCAATGAATTTGCAATATTCGCAGTTATTCGATAAATAGTAAGATAAATAGCTCATTGAAAAATATACTTGTTCATCGTGATTACCAAAGGTAATACCCCAAGGTATCTTATAAGAATCAAGCCAAGAGAACAGGGATTTCATCGTCTCTTTCGTGCCAAAGGTAAAGACATCTCCGGTTATGATAATTAGATTAGGATTCGCTTCCGAAAGAGTCAAATCCATGAATTTAAATTGATATTCTAAATCGTCTTTCATTCCAAGATGGATATCACTCATCTGGAGGATTTTAAAGTCGGTTTTATACGCCACATCTACAAAGTAGTCTTTTGCCTCGTGATGGACATTGCTTCCAGAACATGAAGTGAGACACAAAGTAAACAAAAGGGCTAAACCACTAGTTAATTGTTTTGCTTTCATATGGTTATATTAGCATTTTTTCTTTTTTTAAAAAAGAGGATAAAGTAACGACTGCTTTTCCTCTATTTACTAAAAGTAATATAATAAATAAAAAGAAGAGGTATAAGCATGAATGGTATATTACTATTAGCAGATGGATTCGAAGATAGCGAAGGTTTATCGACAAGAGATGTGTTAATTCGCTCTGGTTTAAATATAGTTACCGCCTCGATTTCTTCAACCCGTCAAGTCAACTCTTCCTTTGGAATTTCTTTATTTGCTGATTGCTTGATTAGTCAAATAAATCCACAAGATTTTGATTTTATAATTTTGCCAGGTGGAGGAAAAGGAACAAGAAATTTAGCTTCATCCAAAGCTGTAGAATCATTAATCTCAGATTTCTATCATCATGATAAACTCTTATGCGCGATATGTGCAGCCCCATCAATTTATGGAAAATTAGGTTTATTAAAAGATAAAAAATATACCTGTTTTGCTGGATTCAACAAAGGCGTAGAAGGTAATTTCACCGGTGAGGAAGTTGAAGTGGATGAAAACCTTATCACCGCGAGAAGCATGATGTATTCAGTGCCTTTTGCTTTAGCAATTATTGAAAAGTTACTCGGTAAAGAAGCTAAAGACCACGTTATGGTTGGCCTAATGGGAAAAGAAGAAAAATGAATAATGTTGAAGAGATTAAAAAAATAATTCAAAACGCGAAAAATATCGTTGTTATTACCGGCGCTGGAATATCCACTCCAAGCGGCATTCCTGACATCCGTTCTAAAAACGGCGCCATGAACAACAAGGATTTGATTAAACGTTACAAATATAAATATGAAACCATCGTGTCTCATTCTTTCTTTTTTGAGCACACCGAAGATTTTTATAAATATTACAAAGAACAAATGATTCATGGCCAAGCTAAACCAAACGAAGCTCATTTATTCTTAAAAGAACTCGAAAATAACCACCACGTCACTATTATCACCCAAAACATTGATGGGTTACATAGCCTTGCTGGTTCGATCGATGTGGTTGAATTCCACGGCAGTGTGAATCGCAATACCTGCCTAAACTGCGGTGAGAAATATTCCCTTAGAGATATCATCGCTATGCCAGGGGTTCCTCATTGCCCGCATTGTGGTGGAATTATAAAACCTGATGTTGTCCTTTTTGAGGAAGGCATCGATTATGAGTCGATAACCCGTTCATTAAATGCGATGGAACACGCCGATTTGCTGCTTGTCATCGGTTCTTCTTTGATGGTTTATCCTGCTGCTGATCTAATTTCATATTTTCATGGGAATAATTCCGTTTTGATAAATCGCGACATTACAAACTGCGATTCATTCTTTAAAATTGTCGTGCACGATGATATTATCAAAGTCATTAAAGAACTGGAAAAATGAGTCATCCATTAAAACATCTAATATTAATTACAAAACACCGCAACAGAGTCATTAAAAATGCGGCACATATGGGTATTTTTTGGCACGCCTTAAAACATGATTTAACGAAATATGGCTGGTTAGAATTTCATAATTCATCCAAATACTATATGGGACAACATTCCCCTGTTTTCGAAGAAAGATTATATAATAATTACTTTTCAAAAGTATGCCAGCATCACACGAAAAGAAACCCACATCATTGGGAATACTGGGCCGATTTCTTCGGTGGAAGAATTCTTGCCAAAAGAATGCCATGGAAATACGCGGTTGAATATGTGTGTGATGTATTAAGTGCCTCATACACCTATAATCCAAAATTATTTAAGCCCGATAGTGCCTATAACTATTTTGTCGGTAAGAAAGCTCACTACTTCATCAATAAAGCAACAAGTGAATTCATTGAATGGTGTTTAAAGATGTACGCTGAAAGTGGCTGGAAAAATCTCCACAAGAAGCAAACCAAAGCTAAATACGCTGAGATTGCTAATAAATATCCTGAAGTTGATATCTTTGATACCAGTCTAGAAGCAATTCCGTTACCAACCTTAAAGAAATGAGCAACGTGATTACCACATTGCTCATTTTTCTTATTCACAAACCGCTCTAATTGAAGCATCCGCACTGGAGGATGAATAAATCCTACAAGCATATTCAGGATGATCAATAAATGGATTGCGATTATGCTGATAATATTGCACTAATGAATTACGTTTAATTTCAAAACTGTCAGGTGCATCTTGTAGATTCCACTTTAACAAAGTGGATAAGAAGCCCCATTTACCACCGCTAGAATCAGTGCCATTGGTGAGAGAAATCTTAGTAGCGTATCTTGTGGCCATGTATAAAAGAGCGCGAGCGACATCGCCTTTATACATATCTAAAGGTTCATAGACTGAAGCCCCATTGCTTTTGCCTTTTTTGCCGGAATTATTGCCGATGAAATCTTTAACATAGGTGATTGAACTGGAAGAACTGGCCTCACCAAAAGGAAGAGAACTGCGAGAGTTGTTGTTTATCATATCAGAAGCACGAAGATGATGCAAATCGCTATATTCGGGTGAGCCTTCACTGCCTAAACCATTTGATTTAGCCCAGATATGTTCTTTGTCCCAAGATTGCTCCGCTAACGGTACATTAAATTTTGATTCTTTGGTGTGGTAATGATTCCAAACTTGTTGTTTGTTAGTATCATCGTTACCGGTGAAATAGAGCAAATTCATTTTTGGATTAGCGTCATCAACGTTAGGCGATATTGACCAATTACGATCAGTTATTCTCATATTGTCTTCAAGATTGTTATATTTTTGTCTAATATGGCCGTCAATCAAATTTGTTAGATTGCTTCTAAGTGTTGTGCCACTCATTGTATTGGTGATGGATGAATAATAACTGCTTGGATCAATGGTATTATCAACAATCTCTTGAATAGTATCTGGCAGCACATTGATTGTGCCTCCACTTGAAGAACTTGAAGATGAAGAACTTCCTTGTGAAGAACTAGAAGATGAGTCGCTACTAGAACTAGAAGACGTCTCGCTTGAACTAGTTGAACTGCCATCAGAATTGTCTACTGAGGAATTACTCTCGCTACTTGAAACATCACCGAAAGTGTTCGTGTAGTTGCAACCCGATAGTAATAAAGCTAGAAATGGGATACTTAAATATAATTTAAAATTTTTCATATCTTCGATTATAACAAACAAAAATTAAAATAAAAGTTAATTATGCCTCAAAGTAAAATAAGTGTTTTATAAAGGCATCATCATCTTAATCAAAGATTCAAAAATAGAGGTTATTTAATGTCTTGTTTATTAAAGACAAATAAACCTAAGCCAACAAACACGCCGGTATAGACAATGTTATTGATAATGCAGGAGATAAGTTCATTGGTGCTAACAGTGATGCCACTGCCACTCATCATTGCACTAGAGGACTTAGAAACAACAATCCCTAATGAATAAAATGGATCAAGAATCATCATTATATTTTGAATAGCGCTACCTTCAAAATCTGCAAACATCACTTGGCTAAGTAACATTGGAGCCATAAGAAGAATAATCAATGGAATGATTGATAAGGAAATGGCTGGACCAGTGTTACGGAGAGAAGAAGCAATAAAGATAGTGTAGGCACTAATAAGAATATAGTTCATCAAGGCGATGATGAGAATATATAAGACATTCTCACCAGTTAAGAAATTACTGAGTAAAGTTCCATCGCTAAGTTGAGGATAGAAGCCGCCGACGATAGAGAACAAACCAACGCATATACCAACATAGATGATTTCTAAAGATAAGGTGAAGATTAATCCTCCGATAAGAAGAGAACAATAGACTTTTGTCTTGCTGTTTCCCACCGCTACTTGGTTACGAATGATACCTTGGGTGAATTGTAATGTTGTAAAAACAATTAGGTTAATTGGAATTGTAATACCAAAGTTTTGCACTGGAGAAATAGACGATAACAAGGCATATGAACCGGTGCACATATAATGTGAAAAACCAGCTTCTGACATGCCAAACTTATCCACAAGGGCCATGATGATTGTCATAGCGACAGCCAAGCATAAACCAACAATCATAGTGATTCTAAAAGTAAGATCACGTAATAATTTGTAAAAGAAGCTTTTTAATAAACGGGTCATATTAGTTATGCTCCTTGAGAAGATTCAAGTAATAATCTTCTACTCCTTCATCTTTAGTTTCGATACCCAAAACCAAGATGCTTGCTTTAGCAAGTGCTAAAACAATTTTGTTAATTTCCACATTGTCATCAATGCGAATTTTATTTGGACTTACTTCATAGCAGTTTGCATAGCCAAGACTTTTAAGTTCCACAAGAGCTTTCTTGCCATCGCTAACTTTAAGGATGGTGTGCTTCTTACATTGAGCGTGTAACTCTTCCACGGTTATTGTCTTCAAGAGTTTACCGTGGGAGATAATGCCATAATGAGTGGCAATCTTCTCGAGTTCAGACAGAATGTGAGAGGAAATGAAAATAGTGATGCCTTTTTCTTTATTTAAGGAAATGAGTAATTCTCTCAGTTCCGCGATACCTTCAGGATCTAAGCCGTTCATCGGCTCATCAAGAAGCATCAGACTAGGATTATTAAGAAGCGACATCGCAATGCCTAGTCTTTGTCTCATGCCAAGAGAAAAGTCTTTTACTTTCTTTTTTCCAGTATTCTTTAAATTGACGGTAGAGAGCAAACCATTTAAATCTGGTTCTTTAATACCTAAATATAGACACGCAAAGGAAAGATTGTCCCTTGCAGTCATCGTTGGAATAAGACTTGGGGCTTCAATGATGGAAGCCATTTTGCTTCTTTCCTCATATATGGCTCTATCTTTATATTTCACTCCGTTAATCGCATAACTACCGGAAGTCGGCTCTGCTAAACCACTGATAAGACGCATAATGGTCGTTTTACCCGCTCCATTTTCACCCACAAAACCAAAGATACTGCCTTCAGGAACTTGAAGATTAACATTATCGATGACAGTTTTCTTGTGATACTGTTTGACTAAATCAAATGTTTCGATTGAATTCATGAATGCTCCTTATTTACTTAATAGACCATCTACCGAGTCAGTCAAGACGTCAGCTTTTACTAACGCAATGCCTTTACTTTTATCAGCAAGAACTAAGACATTGTCGCCAGGATTGATGTTAAATGCATCACGAATATCTTTAGGAATAACAATTTGTCCCCTGTCTCCAACGCGACAAATACCAACATATTTATCTTTTTCCATATTGGTCTCCTTTGTGTGATATTTCACACTTTTCACACAAATTATACACTTATCATTATCCTTGTAAAGAAAAAACAAGAAAATTGGATTTTAAATAAAAAGATCGGTTTACTGGTCTCTTCTTTGTGACAATTTAAGCTCACCCTTATTTTTGGTTAATAAATTCTTTAATTGAGATAGAATACACAAGTAAATCTTCACCATGATCAAAGTAAGAATCCACCAAATGCATACCATTTCTTTTAGCGACAGCAATAGATGGAAGATTATCCTTATCCATATATGAAAATAAAGCTTCAAAATTAAATGTTACAAAGCCCCACCGCTTTAAGGCGTGGGTAGCCTCACTAGCGTAGCCTTGATGCCAATAGGCTTTATTGAAGTGATAACCAATTTCAGGACGAGTGACACCGTGAATGTTTTGAGGGGTGATTCCTGCGTTTCCGATTAATTGACCGCTCGACTTCAAAATCACCGCCAAAAAGCCATAGCCATAAGTTAAATAGCCTTTTCTTGACCAACTAATCCAATGTTTTACACCTTCATCATCATAAGGAGATGGAAAATGCGACATTATCTCTTTGTCTGAGATGATGGCTTTTAAAGCATCAAAGTCACTATATTCATATTCACAAAGAATTAGTCTTTCGGTTTCAAGGTATATACTCATAGTAATTATTCTATATATTAGCTAAATATATTAAAAGACCCGAAGGCCTCTTAAATTGGAGCTACGAAATAAAAGGTGGAGTAATTTTTGTTTGTCCACCTTAGATTTCGTTGAACCCTTTTAAATGATAATCGAATTAGAAATTATCGATATGGATTTCAAAATAAGCTTGTGGATGTTTGCAGGTTGGGCAAATAAGTGGAGCTTTTTCGCCAACAACAATATGACCACAGTTACGGCATTCCCAAACTTTGATTGTTCCTCTTTGGAATACTTCACCACTTTCGACGTTTTTAAGCAAAGCTCTATATCTTTCCTCGTGACGTTTTTCAATCGCAGCAACAAGTCTAAACTTTAAGGCTAGTTCTTTGAAGCCTTCCTTTTCTGCATCTTTAGCGAAGTTTTCGTACATATCAGTCCATTCGTAATTTTCGCCTTCAGCAGCATGCAACAAGTTTGCTTTAGTATCGCCGATACCTTCTAGTTCTTTAAACCATAGTTTGGCATGCTCTTTTTCATTATCAGCTGTCTTTTGGAAAAGCTCGGCAACTTGTTCATAGCCTTCCTTTTTGGCGACACTAGAGAAATAGGTATATTTATTTCTAGCTTGTGATTCGCCTGCAAAAGCAGATTGAAGATTCTTTTCGGTTTTGGTTCCTTGATATTTGTTCATAGTTTTCTCCTTTATTAATTCGACGTTATTTACTTTTCTTCAACTTCAGCAAACATCATCTTTGATGCTCCGCAGATTGGGCAAACCCAATCTTCTGGAAGATCTTTGAATTTCACTGGCTCTTTGTCTTCATCGTAGATGAATCCACAGATTCGGCATTTGTACTTCATTTATTTGTCCTCCTTTTTTAGACATTCATCACATATACCATAAAAGGTAATGTTAGATGAAAGTACATGTAACTTTTCTGGTGGTTTAACCACTTCGGTCTTATCTAAATCAATGATACGATTACACTTCACACAGACAAAGTGATCGTGGTCAAACGCTTGAGTGTCATAGACAACTTTTTTATCAAAGTTTAGTTTCAAGAGTTTGCCCTCTTTTACGTATTCATTTAATGCCCGAAATATCGTCGCTCTGCCAATGGAAGCATCAATCTTCCCCACCGCCACAAGCACTTCTTCGGCAGTCGGATGGTATAACCCTTCAATGGCGAGTTTAATAATGGCTTTCTGTTTGGTATTTCGTTTATTCATTATTGAGACCTAGTATCATTATATATTAAATAATTTAAATATCAATACTTTTCTGCTAAATAAAAACTCTTATTGAGTTATGCCCCATAATCCCGGACAAGAGGAGGAAAGGGATTACATATCAAATTTAGAATATTTAACGAACCGTCAATTAGACTTTTATCTCAATAATGAAAATAAGTCAACAATTGCTGGGCTAAGCATCATTGTCTTTTAGCAATAAATAAAAAAGCTCCCCTAGGGAGCAATTACTTATTATCAGTGATGGAAATCTTATGAGAATCGACAACTTCTTTAATTTCGCGATATGTAACGTAGGCATTCTCAATATTTGCGAAGGCGAATAATGATCTTGCATTCTGAGCTCCACCATTATTGACAATAGATCCAAAATAAATCGTGCCAGTATTAGGCTTAAAAAACTTATCGAGGAAGGAAACACTGACGGTGACTCCACCAATCATATTCATGTCTAATGTCGCATAGTCAACGCCGATAACGCCACGTCTAATAATAAGACGTTTGTTTGTAAAACAATAAAAACGTTTCTTGTAAGAGATGACGTTACAAATAATCGTTGCCACAAATATAAAAAGGAAGATACAGCCAATAATAATAAAAGGAATGTAAGTAAAATTTAATGCCCCTTCGGCTAAGCCACCATCTTCGGCAGTATTGATAACCCCGACAAGGCCACATATACCAACGACCATTAAAGGAACAAACATTGCAAGCATCACAACAATGGAAGCAATATTGTTCACTAAAACAAATCTTCTTTTGTTTGGCTTATATACTTTTATAACTTGCTCATCTTTATCTAAAATATCTTTAAACATTTCTTCCATGATAATCACCTCGTAAAGATTATATACGATTGCTTCTTTTTGTTACAAATTAATCGAGTAAATCGGTTGGTTTATGGTTGATGTTCGCATGACTCTCACCACAACGAGGGCAAATAACATTGCCATTAATATCAACCTCAGTGATATTTCTAAAATAAAGAGCGGATTCAAGTTTTCTAAAGAAAATGGTATCGTCTTTCTCACCTAAAGAATTACCACCAAAATCAGGGAAGATGTAATTAGCGATATCGGTGTAATAATACACTTTCTTGGTATTAGGACATTTAACTTTCTTGATTTGGGTGCGACAATCATCACACACATATGTTCTCGTGGACATGTCATAAGATATATGGCCACCACAGAAAGGACATTCTTTATGAGAAGTATCTGAATATATCATGCCTTCTAAAATGAGTTGCTGAACTCTTCTAAAAGAGTTGATGCTCTCAGGAGAGAGGAAGGCACTATGTTTGCCTGCCACATTTTCTTCAAAAGGTGAACAATAGACAAAATCATCGATGACTCGTTCAGAAAAAGTCTTGGAAGTATCGACGCTGACATCAAAATTGATGGTTGGATATAACATAATGTCGTATTTAACGTCTTTATTGATGCTGAGCAATAAGCCTTCATCTTTGATTGTTTTCATCTTCAATGACCAATTTTTGTAATTGAAAGTGCAGTCGAGAGTTTCAACATTAAAGTCAGCATTTGGTTTCATCGTGAAATTGAAATTACCAGCAGCAAATATTGCAAGCATATTGACAAAAGTGCGATAACTTGTCTTTAACGTGTCTAAATCCACTGGTTCTTCTTCTGTTTTCATCAAGGAATGATTGAGGAAATATTTATAGGTTAAAAAGACTTTGTGATAGTCCTTTTGCATGATGAAAATATTGGTCTTTTTTAATTTGAGTTTGCGGTTACGATGTTTGTTTTGTTTATAAACTGGTCGAATCATTCTTGCTGATAAGGCATTTACGATTTCTTTAAGCTCATGATAAGTCTTCTTAAGTTCAATGATATTGCGGTTAAAGTTACGGATATAGCCAGTGTGAAGTTTGCCAAGTGACAAGAAATAATCAATGTGGTTAAAACGTTCCAATAGATTGAATTCCATGATCTCGGATTCGTATAACATTTTCTTGATGATATTCATGTTATAACGGCAGTACTTCACTACTCCTTCAACAAAGTTACAGAAAACAACGTTCTCGTAGATGGAATAATCAGTTTCTGATATTTCAGTCAATAGTTTCTTAGGAATGACTCTCCCACGTTTAATGTTTTCAACATTATTCGCATGGTTTCCTAAGTCGTGAAGGGACTTATTACTAATCTTGGTAATTAGTTCCACCGGCAAAACTTCAGGAGAGTCTTTCAAAACCACGATTGGTTTGGAAAAAATATGTTTAACTGCTGGCAAAACTTTATTGAGCAAAACGATAGATTTTTTTAATTCAAGATAGTCAAAACCTAGACCAACTAGAAACAAAGACAGCTCATGAGAGACATAATTGTCAAACTCAAAATAGGTTAAACGTTTATGTTTCTTCTTAAAAGTAGTTACGGAAGTAAGTAAACGTTCAAGATAGGCATAGTCTTTAACAGAAGATTTTGATTCTGGACGATCAAACACCTGGTTAATCCTCGTTTAAGTTAGCGATGAATTCAGCGCAACGATGAAGTTTAATAGCTTCAAATTGCGCCACTAATTGATCCTTATTCTCGATAGTTTTAACTTCAAGTTTAGCGACCACCTTACTAAGTAAGATAATTTCGATAGCGTCTTTTTCAACATTAGCGTCAGGGAAGCAAGCTTTATAGATGCTGACGAAAGCTTCAATTTGGTTAAGAATACGGTTACCAAAGGAGATGTTATATGGACGGACAAGCGCTTCAACTTTGCTGATAATTTCTGATTGCTCAGCATCGAAGCTATCATTGGCAATAGCGTTAGCGAACATATCTTCTAACATATCCACAGTGTAGAAAGATTTTGGAAGTGGTTCCCCACCATCTTTAACTTTCGGAGCACG
>CAZLUI010000002.1:0-6840 GCA_964562705.1 uncultured Staphylococcaceae bacterium | reverse complement strand
GGAAAGGAAATCGGAGAAATAATATTCAACACGCGATAAGTTCATTTCATCAAGGACGATGAAAGTCGGCACTTCTTTGTTGAGAGTTGCTTTATATAAAGCACGAGTGAATGATTTTGGAGTGTACAAGTTAGAGAATTCATTATAGTAACCTAAAAGTTCGTTCTTATCTTTCCAAGACGATTCAACTTCGATAATTTCACAGTTACCAAAGATGGCTTCGGCAAAGATTTTTGGAAGGGAGGTTTTGCCTGTACCAGACATACCTTGAAGAATGGTGAGACGACAAGCGCCTAAACCCGCCACAAAGGTAGCGATATCTTCTTTTGAATAAGAAAGTCTTAAACGAGAATTTCTCGCGTAATTAACAATAAACGGAACAAGGGTAGCTAAGGATGGATCTTGGGCAAGTAGAGCATTTCTTTCTGCCAAGTTAGCGTCAAAGGCTTCCACTTTACTATCAAGTAAACTGAAGGCAGGACATGGATCAAAGTTCAACACTTCGTCAACACCAGGAGCAACTGCGCCACCAGAGGAGGCTAAAGCTTCGCCTTCTGCGCTTGGCATGGCTTCAGGAAGACTAACTTCGTCTCCTTCTAAGCTAGAGCCAGAACCACTGCCACCACCTTGGCCATTAACATCGCCTTCAACAAGCAAAGGTTCGGCGCCGATATCTTTCATCTTTTTGAAACGGAACAAGGTGACACAAAGCAAAACAGTTTCACCGAGCATGATAAATAAAGTATCAGTCATCATCGAATAAGAAATTTCTTCAGTCATGGTGACTCCTAAGAGTTTCAAGATTGAAGTAATATTTTCCGCAGCAACGTCTTGAACGATGACAAAGTATAGACAAGATATACCCATGAGAAACATGGTGATGTAGTTAAAATAACAGCTCACTTTCATTAGTTTATTGAAACGTGGGTGTTTAGCAAAATAAGCCACTAAGTTAGCGACGAATAAAACACCAGAGATAATGAGAACTGTAATCACAAAATAGGCTAAGATTTGATATCCAACAGAAAGAACGGGATATTGTTGTAAGAGTTGTAGGCCAGTTAGTGATACCTCAGAAGTAACATCGCTTCCGTATGCGTATTTGATAACAATGACACGAACAAATAACACCAAGAATGTTAAGGCTGTGAACGCAACAATATAAAACAAAGGTTCGATCGAAGAAAATTTGAATTTCTTGCCTTTTTCTTTCTTTGGTTGAACAACAACTCCACGGGCCACATCAAATTGACCAGAAAAGAAGGAGAAGATGACAGCGCACACTGAAACCACCGCAAGAGGAATATAAGATAATGTCGAAGAAGGAACACCAGTTAAAATACGGATGGTGTATAAAGAATAGCTTGCTAAGAAAAGTGATAAGACAATCAAGAATGATAGTAGAGTAAAAAACTTCGCCGACTTATAAAATTTCAACTTGTTGCTCTTATAAGATAACAAAGTTACAACCAGACAAACGACTTCAATTGAGAAAAGGAAAATATAAACAATCGCAAAGATGAGATTGACGATATCTTTAGTTTCAGAGAAGATACCAGACAATAAATAGAAATGAGGTTGATTTGGATTATTCTCAAAAGTGGAGAAGATAAATGGAACACAAAAAATCAAAAGCACTCCAACAAGTTCAGCAAAAAGGCTGATAAGCATGCCGCGAGCAGGCTTGACTAATTCTGGTTTAGCTTCTTCTACTTCTTGGTTAACTTCATTTTGATAATATTTGGTGATTTCAATGAGAATAGAAGCGATTACAGCCATTAAGACATCAAAGAAGGCTAATCCTAGCATCATGGTGCTTAACGCGTTGAATAAGACTGCAAATAAAAATAAAGCGATAGGAATGATAACTTGGCAAACGAGGGATGTGATTAAAAATGAAAACCTTTTTTTCACAATGTTAGAGATAGTTAGACCTAAAGGTATCAAAGATAACCCCATAAAAGAGACTAGGCATATCGCGAAGATATGGGCTATATCTACTTGGAAGTTAGTAAACAATGATAATGTGAATAAGTTCGGGTTACCATCAATTGCTAAAGGCATAAACAAAAGGAAGATGTTAAAAAGCAACATCAATAAGATTGCAGCTAGCGTAGAATACCAACCAAATCTTGTTTTGCTGAAGAGTTTTTTCATATATAAAGGTTCCTTATATCGATTGTCTATATTATAGTACATCGACGATTACATCGTAATAGAAACATTTTACCGGTCGTTTTTATTGGTGATTTGGACAAAATAGATAGCATTGCACCGCAACTTCTTCATAGCAAGATGGCAAAAGAAGCTAGAAAAAGAAAAGAGCAAGCCTTCAGTAGACTTGCTCTTCTTTAATTTGTATTAAATTGTTTTAGATTTTATAACCGTGCTTTCGAACCAAGCCAAGGGGGGCTAGATGCGTTGTCGAATAGGTTATATGATCTTTAACAATCTAACATCACCATTATAACTTAACTTTTAAATTTTTTACCAACAAATTGAAATTTTATTTTCCACCGTATTTTTCTTTGAATTCATCAATGATTTCTAACATGCCTGAATCTAGTTTAGTTCTGACTTGTTTCACTATTTCATCTGGAATTGAATAACGGGCTTCCGCAATAGCGCAGCTAATAGCAGATGTTGTATCACAATCTCCACCGATGCCAACTGTCTTACGGAGGCATTCTTCAAAGCTATTGCTAATCAAAAAACAGAATATTGCTTGAGGAACACTGCCTTGGCAGGTTGAATCAAAAGTATAGCTCTTAACTAATTCATCATAATCAAGATGTCCAATAAGATGATATTGATCAATCGCGTATTTCGCAATTTCAACCTTAGACTTGCCATGTAACGCCATAAAGATACATGTTGCTACTACTAAAGCCCCTTTCATTCCTTCAGGGTGATCGTGAGTAATACCTGTGACAAGATTGGAAAGTTTTTCTAGTTCTTTTAAGTTTTTAGCAACATAGGCAACTGCAGATATACGCATAGCCGCTCCATTGCCATAACTTCCATATGGACGTGGTTCATCACTATGCACCCAGCTATGGAAACGACCACCATAGCCAGCGTTAGGGTATTTACGTGTCCAACGTTGTAAATATTCAACTGCCGTTTTTTCATCTCTGACTTTCGCATGTAGCAAGAAGTCCATGAAGGCTATTGTACAGACACTATCATCTGTAAAAGAGCTTCTTGAAGTAAATAGTTCAAAGTCTTGAGTTTTTGTATTGTTAAACTCATAGCCTGAACCAACAACATCTCCGATAATTGCACCAATCATAATTTTTCTCCTTTTATTTAATTAGTATTCCTTCCGATAGCAATAGACGAAATGCTTCATCAATATAATCATCAATAAATCTAGCAACTATGTCTTCACCTAATAATAATATACCTTCATACATCGAATTTAGTCTCACTTTATCAGGAATTAACGTTTGAAGGCTCATATATTGAGTGTTTGCGTAGTTAAACCAGTCTTCAAACACCTCTAATGGAGCATCTTTATTTATCTCATAATCATAATAGAAATAGTTATTTTTTTCTTTTTCTTTGTTGAAATGACTATATTCTTCGCACTTTATCATAAACAAAGGTCCGTAGTTTAATTCGGCGAACATACCAGAGTAGTGTTTAGCGCTGCTCATCAGTTTATTAACTTTATAATAATATCTTTTAACAAATTCTTCATAGGTAATATTATTTTTCTCCTTTGCAATCAATTGGATCTTTATGTGGATCATTTAAGAACTCTTGGCTAACTTCGAATCCAAACATGTGAGCGATGATGACAAGATCGCTGCGATGAAGTTTTGCCCCCACAAACATATCAAAGGCAATGTCCATCACTTTTTCATTAATCTCTTCTTCGCTTAACTTAGCGTTTTCTTTTTTGCTTCTTAGCATCTGTTTGATTTGATTTGCTAACTGCTTTACTGCTTCTTCGTGCATTTTGATTTCCTCCTATGCAAACGTATATATATTTCCTCTATCTTTAGAGTTAATACCAATGTTGGTCTAGGTAGGAGCGACATCCTGTGAAAGGAAGGAGAAATATGACTATCAAGTATGGGGTGGATGTCGCTTTCTACCTTGGCCATCACTATATTGCGATAAATAAAGAATTCAGGTGTCCATCCCGGTGGCCATAAAAAATAACCCCTTAGGGGTTAAAAGATGAAACAAAATATTATGGTTATTCTACTTCATGAATCTTTAAAGGTTCAATATTGTATTCTTTTAATTTCTTGTTAATGCCTTCAATGATGTCAAGACCATCCATATCATTTGGATTTGGATGATTTATATATTCCATAATTACTTCATCTTTGGTACTGCCATATCCTAAATATTGGCCGATTGGCTCAAGTAACATATTGATATCGTATATACCAAGCTTTATCTTTAATCCTAAAGCAACAAGAGTGTATTTATCGCTTCCACCACCGGCAAGTATCTTTTGGAAAGCACTCTTGCAGAGAACATCATCATAACAATCAGAATTCTTTAAGCCTTTGCTCTTGATGACAAACTTTAGTCTTTGTCCTAAGGTTTGTTTTTCACAACCACTTAAAAGCGTCTCTTGATCAGCCGGCTTATACCACTTAGCAAATTCTCTTCTTTCTTTTTCTACGAGTTCATCGTGGGTGAGGAATTCTTTTCCACCATGAAGAAGATATTTGTCAATCAAATCTTTATATGTCACAAACATCTGAGGTTCGTGGAGCACAAGATAATAACAATTATCAGGATTTTGTTCAGCTTCATATTTTAGTCTAGCGATAGCAATCGTCAGGGCTATTCTTTTTGGAAAAGCATACGCGCCTGTCGAAAGAAGAGGGAAAGCCACACTATGAAGATCAAATTCTTTCATCTTCTCAAAGCAAGATATATATGACGCTTTTAAAAGATCTTGAGCAGGAACACCATTCTTGGTTTCTTTACCACCATCCCATTTAGGTGTAGCAACATGAATGATATATTTACAATCAAGATTGTAGGCATTGGTAATAACACATTTTGATAGTGTTGGATTCTTAAGCTGATTTAGTTCTAATTGCAGTTTAGGACCACATATTTCTAACGCTTTAGTGCCTAAGACACCTTCAAGTATTAATTTAGGTGAAGTTGTTAAAACAATTGCATCAACATGCTGTTTGAAGATATCACCTTTGACTATGTAGAAGTTCATATAAATATTATTATAAGCGCCTTTATTAACAAACTTTTAATCTCGCATTACTGAATAAACAATAATTTTAGAAATCAACAACTATGTTTAATAATTCATTTTCGATCGTTTTTACCACTACTAAATAAATCGCATGCTTCGATAATGGTTTCAGAGCCATATTCTAATTTAGGAAGCTCTTGATATAACTGCTCGATAATGTGCCAATTTTCCCTAAATTGAGATAAATCGATTACACTATATGATTTGATTTCATCTCCATTAAGCTTGTCAACAAAACTTCTCATTGGTATCAAATAGCAAATACCAACCTGCTTATCAACCGCAGCATAAATATCACAATCTTTAGAAGTGATTCTTTTGCCTTTGTTGCGTTCATTATGAGTGTCGATGCCTTTTCCTCCGCGGTCTCTGTCTTTAAAGGAGACTGTGGTTCCGGAAATTCCCTTAACTTGGACTTTAAAAACCCAACCCTTGTAGTCAATTACCGAGTCATACCTTGATGACCTAACATCAACATTCGAACAGTTAAAACCGGCTAAAATTGCTCTCGAAATAAACAAAAATTGAGCAGAATCTCCAGCATTAGCGGTCTGTACACCAGATTCAACATTTATGATATTATTTGAAAAGCCATTCTGTCTAATCATTATCAATGATTTCTTCGATATATTCTTAAGCGTGGTTGTAACATACTGTTTAAGTTTGTCATCAATTGTTGATGACTCAAGAATAATTCTAGCCACTTTGCTATCTATATCTGTTGGAATATGTGCAAATAGTTCATCGAAAGCAAGGTTATCAAACAACGTCTCCAAATCGCTTTTGTATAAAACATGTTTATTGGCGACTTCTTCAATTCTGTTTTTCTTGTAATCGACTAAACCAAATTCTTTTAATAATTTTGCCTTTGTATCATCATCAAGTTGAAAAATCTTATCTTTTAAATAGTTTTTAACATCTGTCTCATCAAAGGTGCAGTCTGGGTTATCTTTAACTTGCGATTTAAATTCGTTAATTCCACCATTTATTATCTCTATATTATCTTTAATAAATAGTTCTATATCAGATTGATTTGTAAAATTTACTAGTTTGTCCATATGTTTTCTCTTTATTAATTATATCAAATAATCAATTTATGTCTTATTGTTCCATTGCTTTAATTATATTTTCAGCAATTCGATCGATAACTCCAACGCAAACACTATTACCTGCTTGTTTATATAGGGCACTATCTGCCAAATCTGTTGGCAACTTATAGCTTTTAGGAAAACCTTGAACATTAAAGCACTCTCTTGGAGTTAACTTTCTTAGCCCATAATCTGTATATATTAAAGGGACATTATGACCACCGGTGCCCATATTTGCAGTTAAGCATGGGCAAAGGTTACTTTTGTTTGCTCTTACATATTGTCTACGCCATTGGTAAACAACACCTTTAATAGGCTTCTCTTTTGTAAACGCATTATAAATGCGCGGATACTTCTTTTTAGTATAGTAATACTTGTCATCAACTTTAGATTTAAAATCAAGCAAATCAGCGAGAGATGTCTTTAATCTAACTGGGTTTGGAAATTCAAAATTTTTATAATGAGAAGCGTTCAAAAAACCAACTATATAAATACGCTCTCTGTTTT
>CAZLUI010000001.1:100306-101370 GCA_964562705.1 uncultured Staphylococcaceae bacterium | reverse complement strand
TCAAGAACAGCGATCAAGCGTTTCACGTCATCAACATGTAATCCAGTCGTAGGTTCATCCAAAATAAAGACGGTTTTACCTGTGGGGCGTTTTTGTAATTCGTTAGCAAGCTTAACGCGTTGAGCTTCGCCACCAGAGAGAGTTGTTGCCTGTTGGCCAAGTTTTATATAGCCTAGACCAACATCCGATAATGTTTGGAGTTTACGTTTTAGCAAAGGTCTATTCTCAAAGAAAGTCAAAGCTTCTTCAATAGTCATCTCTAAAACATCATAAATGTTCTTGCCTTTATACATTACTTGTAATGTTTCTTCATTGTAACGTTTGCCATCACATTGGTCACATTTGACAAAGACATCGGGAAGGAAGTTCATCGGAATACGCATAACTCCGCCACCTTGGCAAGATTCACAACGCCCCCCGGGAACATTGAAAGAGAATCTCCCTTTATCATAACCACGAGTTTTGGCATCAACAGTCTCAGCAAAAACAGCACGGATATCGTCGAATAATCCAACATATGTCGCTGGGTTACTTCGAGGAGTGCGACCAATTGGATCTTGAGTGATTGTAACTACTTTATCAATATTTTCTAAGCCAGAAATTTCTTTGTATTTTCCTGGCAAAATGTCATCATTTCCCGTTAATTGTTTGCGAATGGCAGGATAAAGAGTTTGATTAATTAGCGAAGATTTGCCTGAACCGGAAACACCACTAACAACAATGAAACTACCAAGAGGAAAGGAAACATTAATCTTTTTCAAATTATTTTTCTCAGCACCTTTAATAATTATCTTCTTACCATTACCTTTTCTTCTTTCGCTTGGAATTTCGATTCTCTTTTTTCCGGATAGATAAGCACCAGTAATTGAACGAGGTTCATTTTCTAAATCTTGCACTGAACCTTGAGCAACTACTTCACCGCCATGAACACCAGCGCCTGGACCAATATCAACTAAGAAATCAGCGGCACGCATCGTGTCTTCATCGTGTTCAACCACAATTAAAGTGTTGCCAAGAGCAACCATATCTTTCATGGTTTTGATCAACTTATCATTATCTTTTTG
>CAZLUI010000001.1:93584-100206 GCA_964562705.1 uncultured Staphylococcaceae bacterium | reverse complement strand
CCATGGCAAGTCGTACATTCACTGTCGCGCATGTAATATTCATAAACGCTACGCATCATTTCCGAACTAGTCTCATTATATAAACGGTCCAGCCTAGATTTAATTCCTTCAATAAAGTCATTGCGGTGAGTCACATTACCATTTACGGACACAAGCTCGTATTTGAATGGTTTGTCACTACCAAATAAGATAATATGCTTTTCTTTTTCACTTAATTTATTAAAGGGTTTATCCATATCAATTTTATAAACCTTACATAAATAGCAAAAATCTTGCCAGTCTAAGTTTTTCGTGCCAATTACATTGCGATACCAACGAATAGCACCTTGATTGATTGATAATGTTTCATCTGGAATAAGCAAATCCACCGCCACTTCCCGTTTCATGCCAATACCATGGCAATCAAGACAACATCCAAGGGGAGCATTAAACGAGAATAATCTAGGTTCTAGTTTTGGAACTGAGAATCCACATTTTGGACAACTGTGATGTTCGGAAAAAAGTCTTTCTTCATTTTCGGTATAAAAAACACAAAATCCATGTGAATGATCACAAGCAAGTTCACATGCTTCAACAATTCGAGATCTTGAGTCTTTATTGACAATGATGCGATCAACCACAATTGAAATATCGTGGCGTTTATTTTTATCCAATGGTTCGAGTTCGCTAATACGTTTAATAGCCCCATCGACACGAACACGTTCAAAGCCTTGTTGTTTAATATGCATCAAGGTATCTTTTTGAGTTCCTTTTTCATTAGTTACAACCGGAGACAAAATGTGGAGTTTTGTCCCTTCAGGGTATTGCATAGCAATATCTGCCATCTTACTTGGTGAAAAAGCTACGATAGGTTCGTTGTGAGTTGGACAATATGGCACACCAATATGAGCGAACAACAAACGTAAATAATCATATATCTCAGTGACAGTTCCAACAGTTGAACGTGGGTTATGAGATGTTGTTTTTTGATCGATGCTGATAGCCGGAGATAAACCTTCAATCGTATCTACATCAGGCTTTTCCATGCCGCCTAAAAATTGACGAGCATAGCTTGACAAAGATTCAACAAAACGTCTTTGGCCTTCCGCAAAGATAGTATCAAAGGCTAAAGTAGTTTTTCCGCAGCCGGATAAACCGGTGAAAACTGTAAGAGCATATTTAGGGATAGTAATATCGATGTTCTTGAGGTTATTTTCACGAGCACCTTTAACAATAATTTGTTTATTTTCCATAGCATGGTGATTTTATCACACTTATAATTGTTTAACTATATCATATGATTTGATACAATAATTTTATTCGGGACGTAGCGTAGCTTGGTATCGCGCTTCCTTAGGGAGGAAGAGGCCACGAGTTCAAATCTCGTCGTCCCGACCATTTTTGTAAAAATATAGCAGTTTTGCCTCAATATCCTCGAATTTCTAGATAAATAATGCATAAAATTATGCGTTATCTTTAGTTCGTGCTATAAATTATCTAGGAGGATTAAATATGGCAAATATTAAAAAAGTAGCAATCATCGGCTGTGGCTTAGTCGGTTCTTCAATTGCTTTCTCATTACTACAAAAAGAACTATTTTCCGAGATGGTGCTCATAGATCAAAATAAAGAAAAAGCGGAAGGTGAAGCAATGGACTTATCACACGGTCTTCCCTACACTCAATCAATGGAAATATACGCTGGTGATTACAAGGATATAAAAGATGCCGCGATAGTCATTATCACCGCTGGAGCCAATCAAAAACCAGGCGAAACTAGGCTAGATTTGATTCAAAAGAATGCTGCCATTATGCGCAGTATCATCAAAGAGATTAAGCCAATCAATATTGAAGGAATATTGTTGATTGTTTCTAACCCAGTCGATATTTTGACTCACGTGGCATATGTCGAATCAGGCCTTCCTAAAAATAGAGTTATTGGTTCGGGAACTGTGCTTGACACTGCAAGGCTTAAATATCTAATTTCTAAACACTTAGATATCGATGCTAAAAATGTTCACGCAATCATTATCGGGGAACATGGAGATTCAGAATTAGTTACATGGTCAATTGCCAACATATCTGGTATTCCTCTTTCCGACTTCTGTTCAATTAGAGGCTTTCATAATCACGAAAAAGGGATGAGAGAAATTCATGAATCTGTTCGTAATTTAGCATATGAAATAATTAAAAGAAAAGGCGCTACATATTATGGTGTCGCCATCGCAGTTAGTCATATTGCCAGTTGCATCGTAGGTAATACCCACACCATGTTACCAGTATCTACTGAGTTAGAAGGTGAATACAGACTTAAAGGTTTATGTTTATCTGTTCCTTCAGTTGTAGGCAAAGATGGGGTTGAAACCATCCTAGAAATTAATCTAGCCGAAAATGAAAAAGCAGAACTTCAAAAATCCGCCGATACGCTTCTAAAGATTATTAAATCAATCGAGTAGAATATAACAAAAATCCTAGCCATTATTAGTGGCTAGGATTTTTTAGTTGTTAGTTCAGATTATAAACCGAACTTTTTAATTCTATCCCAACGTTCCTTAGCGCAGCGTTCGCTCTTTTGTAAGAGTTCTTCAGCATGGGCTGGGTTAACGATTGGAAGTTGTGCGAATCTAGTTTCACCCATTACGAATTCACGGAATTTGGAGAAATCTGGTTCTTTGCAATCAAGGGTTAAGGCTGGTTTGCCTTGAGCAATATTGCGTGGGTCATAGCGGAAAGTAGTGAAGTAACCACATTCAACAGCTTTCTTTTCAACTTTCATTGAGTTAGACAATCCACCTTTAATACCGTGGTTAGCACATGGAGCATAGCAAATAATTAATGATGGTCCATTATAGCTTTCAGCTTCTTTCATCGCTTGAATTGCTTTAGCTGGGTTAGCGCCTAATGAGATCTGGGCAACATAGACGTGGCCATAGCTCATAGCGATAAGAGCAAGGTTCTTCTTCTCGCCGGTCTTACCAGAAGCGGTAAATTTAGCGATAGAGCCTGTTTGTGAAGACTTAGAAGATTGACCGCCAGTATTGGAGTAAACTTCAGTATCAAGAACCATGATATTAACATCTTGGTCATTAGCGATAACGTGATCAACACCACCATAGCCAATATCATAGCTCCAGCCATCACCACCGATAATCCAAACTGATTTATCAAGTAAATCTCTTTCATATTCAAGGACAGCTTTGATTTGTTTATCTTTGCTAGCTTTGATGAGTTTGACTAAATCTGGAATGATTTTGCGAGCTTCTTTTTTGTTCTTAATATTTTCTAAGTAAGAACGAATGGCTACTTTTAATTCCTTTTCAACACCTCTACGTTTTAGAGCTGGCTCAAGAATATCAATGATTTGGCTTAAGCGGTAATCAGCAACGACTCTCATGCCATAACCAAATTCAGCGTTATCTTCAAACAATGAGTTAGCCCAGGCAATACCTTCGTGGTTTTTGTCGGTGCAGAATGGAGTTAATGGAGTTGATCCGGAGTAAATGGATGAACAGCCAGTTGCGTTTGCAACGAGCATATCACGGCCAAATAATTGAGATGCAAGGCGGTAATATGGAGTTTCACCACAACCGGCACAAGCACCTGAGATTTCCATGTAAGGCATTAAGAATCCAACACCCTTGACTGAACTTTGAAGTGCTTCTGGTAGAGCATCAGCTTTATAAGAAACATTCTTGAATAGGTAATTGGCGCCTTCTTCTTGGTCAAATTGTGATTTTGCTTCAACCATTGTAAGAGCCTTTTTACCAATCTTGTTAGCGTTACATTCGGTAACACAAAGACCGCAACCAACACAGTTTTCTGGTGAAATTTGAATGCGGTATTTGAGACCTTTAACACCCATTGCGTCAAGGACATCATCTTTAACAATTTCTGGAGCATTGTTTAATTCTTCTTCGTTTAAGAGGAATGGTCTAATAGTAGCGTGTGGGCAAACAAAGGCACAGTTATTACATTGAATACAATCTTTGCTATTCCATTGTGGAACACGGTCAGCAATTGAACGTTTTTCTTTAAAGGTAACATCGTTATTCATTGTGCCATCAAGAAGTTCAAATTCTTGGAACTTACTGACTGGAAGAGTATCACCATCAAGTGAACCCATAACATTGACATAAGTATCGAAGTAATCATCACCAGTAACTTCACGAACACGTTGAGAAGGAAGTTTAATCCAATCAGGGTTAACTTTAACTTCACGTAAACCTTCGGTACCAGCATCGATAGCGCGATAGTTGAGTTTGACAACTTCTTCGCCCTTCTTCAAATATGTCTTCTTAGCAAATTTCTTCATCCATTCATTGGCTTCTTCGTATGGCATAATGCCTTGGTTTAGATAGAAGAATGAAGCTTGAAGAATAGTGTTTGTATGTCTTCCCATGCCGATTTCTGCAGCAATCTTATTAGCGTCGATAACGAAGAATTTAATCTTCTTTTCTGCTAATTGATGTTTAACACGGTTTGGAAGTGATTTTTCAAGTTGTTCATCACTCATATCAGTGTTAAGAAGGAATGTACCACCAATCTTTAAGTTTTTGATCATATCGAACTTAAGAATATAAGTATCGAGTGAGCAAGAAACGAAGTCAGCGTTTTCAACATAATATGTTGAGCGAATTGGAGTGCGACCAAATCTAAGATGGGAACGGGTAACACCACCAGCTTTACGTGAGTCGTATTGGAAATATGCTTGTGCATATTGATGAGTGGCGTCGCCGATAATCTTAATGGAAGACTTGTTTGCGGAAACTGTGCCATCTGAACCTAAACCGTAGAATAGGCAAGAAGTGTAATTTCCTTTGATGTGGAATGATTCATCCACTGGAATGGATAAATGAGTTACATCATCATTGATACCAACGGTGAAGTTATGGAATGGGCTAGCTTCAAGGAAATCATAAACAGATTTAATATGTTTTGGCTGAGTATCCTTGCTGGATAATCCATAGCGGCCACCAAATACTTCGATATTTTTGCGACCAACTTGTTTCAAGGCGGCAACAACATCAAGATATAAAGGTTCACCAGCAGCACCCATTTCTTTAGTTCTATCTAAGACAGCGACACGTTTGGCGCTTCTTGGAAGAGCTTTAGAAAGGTGAACTGGTGAGAAAGGACGATAGAGATGAACTTTAACTAGACCAACAGAACGACCTTCTTTAAACAATTCATCAATGACTTCAATAGTTGTTTCGGTAACCGAACCCATGGCAACAATAACGAATTTAGCTTTTGGATCGCCATAATAAGTGAATGGGGCGTATGGACGTCCGGTAATCTTACTAGCTTTTTTGAAGTACTTTTCAGCAATATCAATAATTTTGTTGAAGTGAACGTTTTGGGCTTCACGACCTTGGAAGTAAACGTCGTCGTTTTCAGCGCCTCCACGTGTGACAGCGTGAGTGTGTGGGTTCAAAGCGCGAGCTCTGAATTCCTCAACTTTGTCCATTGGAAGCATCTTGCGGTAAACTTCGCCATCGATAAATTCAACGTTTTGAATTTCGTGAGATGTTCTAAAGCCATCGAAGTAATGCATGACTGGAGCGCTTGATTCAATTGCGATTAAGTGAGCAATTGGGGCCAAATCAGCAATCTCTTGAACAGAATGTGAGCAAATCATAGTTACACCAGTTTGACGGCAAGCATATATATCTTGGTGATCGCCAAAGATGGAAAGTGAACGTGTTGCTAAGCTTCTAGCTGAGACATGAAGAACGGCTGGCAATAATTCACCAACCCATTTGTAAAGATTTGGAATCATTAAGAGCAAACCTTGTGAGGCTGTGTATGTTGTTGCTAATGCACCAGCTTGAAGTGCGCCGTGAACAGTACCGGAGGCACCGGCTTCACTTTGCATTTCGACAACTTTAACTGGAGTGTTAAAGAAGTTCTTTTTGCCTTGTGAGGCATAAACATCAACGAGCTCGGCCATAGGTGAACTCGGTGTAATTGGGTAAATGCCAGCTACTTCGGTAAAGTAGTAACTGCCAATTGCGGCAGCGGTATTACCATCAACCGAGAGAAACGATTTTTTAATTTCCATTAATAAAACTCCTTAGTTTGTAAACTAATTATAGTTTCATGTGTATAATCGTTCAATATAAAAATCGGTGTTGAAACCGATTTCATTATATTTTATATAACTATTTCTTTTTAAAAGAGGCTAATTCTTCATTAACAAGCTTACGTAAGACTTTCAGTTCTTCTTCGTTTAAGATAGCGTTTTTATCAACCAAACCACCAATAGTCATCTTTTCATAAACGAATTCAGAAACAGTTTTATATTTGTCGGCTTTCCTTTTGACTTTGGTAGGTGCTTTTTTAACTTTCTTTGTTGTTTGAGAAGCAATATACTCTTCAATCACAGGAATTAAATCTTTTAAGTTATAGCTTGTGTCCATAGCTAGCATGGGTTCAAATAATGAAAGTTGTATATTAATGATTTCTGGATAAATGCCCATACGTCGAGAAAGTATCTCGCTGGTCAGATATCTTTTGTTCATTGATTTGATGGCAGATAGATATTTTTTTGCTAATGTCTTGTTCATACCTTTATACTATACCACATTTTCACTAAGCCTTATAATGGAACGACTCTTTAACTTTGCTAGAATCAAACCATTTATA
>CAZLUI010000001.1:85909-93484 GCA_964562705.1 uncultured Staphylococcaceae bacterium | reverse complement strand
GATAAAAGAATAAAAGTTTTCATATATTGATTCTACCTCATATCTACCAGCTTTAATAAAAAACCGTACAAAAGTACGGAATTTATTTTTTGGTACACCATGCAGGGATCGAACCTGTGACCCACTGATTAAGAGTCAGTTGCTCTACCAGCTGAGCTAATGGTGCATATTGCTATATAAATATATACTAATTGCTTAAAAGTTGCAAACAAAAAGAGCCCACTTTTTTGTTAAGCAGGCTCAATTTATTAATCTAAAAGATTAAGCGTTAGCGACAATGTCACCAGATTTAAATGGGACTAATTGCCATGCACCTTCAGCGCCAAAAACACTTGTACCATCGGTTCTAGCCCAACGGATAGTACCTTTGATAGTTAAGCTTGTAACATCACGAACAGCTGATTTCAAAACATTTTGGAATTCAGTACCAATAGCGGCGCCACTTTCTTTTGCAGTATGGTAGTCATATGCAACTGTGAATGTATGTGTGCCAACTGTAAGGGTGAATGTAAAACGTTGACCCGGAGTGAAAGTTGAAGTATTTGATGAAACGATACCTGTGACAGTATACAAAGAACTTCCAATGCCAGAGCAGAAGGACTTGAAGTCTGCAGCGACTGCAGAATCGTTGATTCCTTCAGGAACGTTAGAATAGTTGCCGCTTGGTTCAGCGATTGCGGAATGGTCTTCCATTTCTTCAATCTTGCTGATAAATGAAATTTGGACGTTTCCATAACCATTGCCAATTTCGCCATAGCAGGTAATGTATTTGCCAACAACAGCAACGTTGTTATCTGAACAAGCATCAAGACGATAAAGTTGAACAACTTTTTCGCCATCAGCCAATAGACCCCAGTTGCTATCTGGTGCTTTGTAAATTAATTTGCCAGAAATAGCAATGTAGTAGAATTTTTGGCCATGGTTAGTGATAATCTTGTTCTCAGCATTCAAGAACCAGAAATTGTCACCGGCTTCATTCGTAGCGTACAATTCAGCAATTGTCGTTGGGTCAAAGATTAAAGACATCTTTGTAAGAGTGACATTAAATTGGGCTGAACCAGTTTGTTCGCCACATTTGGCATTTACGACAAGTGTTGCAGCTCCATCAGCTTCTGCATCAGAAGCAGGATAAACAAATGAGATTTTTTCGTGAGTAGCGTCAACCTCTTCTTTACCATTGATTGATGCGTTGAATTCCTCAGCCCAAGACCAAGCAAGTTCAACAGTATATTTTGTACCATTGACATTTGCAATTTGGCTTGTAGTGACAGTCAAAGCATCGTTTGAGTCGCCACTTAATTCTGTTGTACCACCTGCAAGAAGAGGTGAACCTGAAGATGTGTTGACACAGATTGAGGCATCAAGAGTTTTTTTAATGGCTTCTTTTTGATCGTCAACATTAGCTTCGCCACATGATGCGAGGGAAAAGATCATGGCTGCGCCAAGAACTAATCCGAATAGTTTTTTACCTTTCATTATAAAATTCCTTTCTTTTTTATATTATACGACCGAAACAGGGTAAGCATAACCATAAGTTCCATAAGCTTGAGAAATCATATTCTTGTTTGGAACCACAATTTGGTAACCCTTGTAATACTTTGCAACTTGGCCAATTACATAATAAGTTGTGCCACTTACAAAGTTTGTTTGGTCGAAATAACCTTTACCATAATGAAGACTTCTAATATCAAGTCTTGCACCTGCACTTGTTTTAGCAAGGATTGTAAGACTTAATCCATCGCTATCGTAACGATAATAATCTTCAACTTTTTCATCCAAAATTGGATTTGGGTCGTCTTTATCGCCATTGCGAATAGTCAATTGAATTTTTACAAAATCTCCGACATACGTCTCCATATTGTTTATGTCAGAAATATTATCAACACTCGACACTTCATCATAAGGCATTACATTGTAATGATAGCCTTTGGCTTCAGCAGCGCTAACTAAAGCGGCGACTTTAACATCGTCTCTCCAATCAGAGTTCTTTTTGACGCCATAATCATAAGGATCAAGGTTAACAGTAATTTTTTCATCAGCTGACCCGGTTGATAAATCCTTCACATCAGTAAGTTGAACATTGCCGTGATATGTCGTTGCCCTGCCTACAAAAGTAATGATTTGACCCACATGATAAACCTGGGCCATACCAGTAATAGTTAAGGCAGTATAAACATAAATGGAGGCATATTCACCGTTATTTAGAGGATCACTCACATCACGAACGAAGGTGCTATCACCACTAAAACCAACAATTAGGGCAGTTAAGCGCACTCTAACACCTGATTCAGAACTATCTTCCGTATCAGTGCTCGAGACACCTAAATTCTCATAATTGTCACGAATATAGTGAATGGTTACATCTTGAATTGAGTTGGTGTAATCATATCCAGGGTCTTTCTCGCCATAAACTCTCTTCTTATTGCTGGTAGCAACTTTCGCTGCTTCTACAAAATAATCAAGATATGGGCAAAATGTTGAATAGTTAGACAAAAGATTCTTAGAATATGCTTGTTCAATTACCTCTAGGTTTAACAATCGGTAATCAGAATTCTCATTCATTTTGTACCAAACAAAGGCTAAATATCTAGTGCTGGTACTATCTTGTTGTCCGAACACACTAATGTCATTTTGAAGCACGACACTGTATGGTTTTTGACATCCTTTTTCGTTGTCCCAAAGGATAGACTTCACATATTGTGAAGCTTTAACACCCCAAGGTTCAATCCTTGCGGTTGACTCTGGGGTGTTAACGCCTTCAAAACGAACTGTATAGGAAACATCAGTTGTTGTTTTGATGTTGACATTTTTTCCGTTATAGAAATTGAATGTATCACCATCAACAACTTCACAAATAGTAACTTCGCCTAAAGCGTTATTGCCATCAGTTGGGGCAGTAAATTTCTCGTTTTCATCAACTGCTTGTGTCAACTTTAAAGCATCGGTATAAGGGGTAGCAAAATTGGAACCACTACAACCAGATGCCAAAGTAGCAACAGTAAGTGCGAATAAAGATAATTTTAACGTTTTAGTCTTCATATTTACTATTTACGAACGTAGTCTTTTAATCTATTGCAAGATTCGTCAAGAATTGTGTCAAAGTTTTTTTCACCAGCGAAAGCAATACCCATAATGGTCTTGACTTCAGCACGGATTGAAGATGAACCAACAAATCCTGGATCAACGAACTTAATCCATTTTTCATCTGAGTTCATGTATGTGTTTTCATTTAAAACAGCAGATTCTTGATAAGCACGTTTGGTAGGATTTTCTTGCTTTGTTTTTAATAAGGATTGGTAAACTTCGTTTGCGGTAGCAGACTTACTGGCTGGATAATATCCTGTTTCAGAAGCCCATCTTGCTTGAATTTCACCTTTTGAGAAAGCAACAATCATGTCGAATGCTTTTTGTTTGGTTGCATCATCGCCTTGGTCGAATAAAGCGAGGTTTGTGCCTTGTGAGATGACGTATTTACGTTGTGTAGTGCCATCATCATAATAAGGGATAGCAGTAAGTTTTAAGCGAGAAGTACCAATGTTGTAGCTCAAGCCACCTGAAGAACAGATGGTGAACATACATTGATTATTTTTGAAGCCTGTTGATGAATATGAGTCATCAGAAATATCACTTGATAATCCAAATACACCAGCATCATACAAATTTTTGAAATATTGCATAGCAGCTTTGGTTTTTGGAGCATTCTCGGTTGTGTTGAATTCAGCCCAACCATGTTGATATTTTGAAGCATCCTCGGATGTGAATGAAGTATATGTACCACCCCATTGTCTAACAATAGTGATGAACATATTATCGGTAGCATCCCAGCAAAGTAATCTGAATTTTGCTTTAGTAACTTTTGAACAATCAAGAAGTAATTCGTGATCTGCGTCAGGTGCGTCTGAGCTTGATTGAACTTTAAAGTCACTAAGTTTATCAGGATCAGCGCTATCGACGACAGCAAATAAGTACTTTTCGTACAAATTGTCCATGACATCGAGGAATTTTGGTCCTAATACTTCCCATTCAGCCCATGTTTCTGGGACTTTAAGAGTTGCATCAATTGATTTAGCATATTCCATAAAGTAATGGTTGTATCCCATGACTTCGGTGGATTTGTTGAATGGCAAACCCATGATATATGGTGTGCCATCGGTGTGATAACGCAATGTTTCGTTTTCAACCATATATTCTGGATAGTAGTCATCAATTAAACTTCCACCATGTTCTTGGTTGTAAGCCGCAATATAACTATCAAGTGGTAGTTGAATTGAACTTTTGATGTAACCAGCAAAGTGATCTGGATAACCATTGGCGACATTAGGATAGGCGGCAGTCGAAATACTGTTACTAATATTTGTTTGTAGCTTATCGTAACTGCCTTGTGATTGGTGTTCGATTGTTACTTTAGAAGCTTCTGTATAACGATCGATTAATGATTGAACAGCTGTTGAATAAGATGAGCCGAAACCAGTCCAAAGGAGTAGGTCGGCTGATTCATTACAACCACTAGCTGCGCCCATAATAAGAGCACCTAGCATTGTTGCGGTAGTGAGTTTTGCAAATTTATGCATGTTTTCTCCTTTCAATTACATTAACTTATATTAACGCGCGAGGCGATAATATCTAATTATCCTTTAATTCCGCTACGGGATACACCACGCATGATGTATTTACGGAAGCAAAGGAAGAAGACGAATAATGGTGCAGTAACAACCATTGATCCAGCAACTTTGATAGCGTCTTGTCCTTTAGCGATATCAGATGAGAACAAACTCATAAGACCGTTAGAGACCAAACGCATGTCGTATTTTTTGTTGTACTTCCATCCACCGTTGGCAACAAGAGTTGGCCAGATGAAGGAGTTCCATGCACCCATTAAACTAAGAATGACAATTGTCATAATTGTTGGCATTGCGATTGGAATCATTACTTTTACAAGGTATTCAATATCGCTGACACCATCAACTTTAGCAGCCAAATATAATTCATTTGGAATTTGTTGGAATGTTTGTCTTAGATAGAATATGTAGAAGACACTAACACCATGAACAAAAATCAAGGCGCAGAAAGTGAACTTCCAATCTAACATAATTGTTGTTTGATAGTTTGTAATAACCATCATTTCGCCTGGAACCATCATTGTTGCAAGAAGGAAGGTAAAGAGTAAGTCTTTTCCTTTGAATTCAAGACGTGCAAAGGCAAAGGAGGCTAAAACTGCTGTAACAACTGTAACGAGTGTCGAACCAATTGCAACAATAAATGTGTTTAAGAAATATTGGGCAAATGATGGACGAGCAACTGGATTACCTAAGCTATCTAAATATGAGGTAGCAAAGATCTGGGCATAGTTGTTAAATGTCCAGTTCTCAAAACCAAGTTTCGAGAAATCAGCATATAAAGTAAATTTTTCAAATGAGCTAGCATCAATAAATGATGATATGACCATGAAAATGAAAGGAGTCAATATAAATAACGCAAAGATCGTTAAGAAAATGTATAGAAGTACTTTCAAAGTTATGGTTTTAGCTTTATATGCACGAAGTTCGCTTTGATTAGCGAAGTACATAGCGTGTTCTGCCATTTTTTATGCTCCTTTCTAATAGTGCACTCTCTTCTTGCTTACAGCAAATTGAAGAAGAGTGATAAGTAAAATGATAGCTAGAAGAACTAAGGAACCAGCAGCAGCAATGCCTGGTTTATCAAAGTTTGCATCTAGTTGATTATAAATCCAACCAACGATAGGCATCCATTCTTCGCCTTTTTCACCACCGAAGTAATATGCTCCGCGGTTAAGAGAAGAATAAACAGCCATAACGCCCGTGTACATCTTGAACGCACCAATGAACGATGTGACCGTAATGTAGAGGATTTGTGGACTTAATAACGGAAGAGTGATTCTACGCCAGATTGTAAAGCTAGAAGAACCATCAATTTTGGCAGCATCATAATACTGTTTATCAATTGTGGCTAAGCCTGACATAAAGACAAGAATCTTGAATGCGAGACCATTCCAAATAGCGTAAACAACGATAACGACTCCTTGAGAGAATCGAGATGCTGCTCCTGACCATGTTGTTACATTTGGGCTCAACCAGTTTATTGGATCAATCCCAAACAAGTTATTCAAGATGATATTCATAATACCACCTTGTCCACTTGAGAATAGCATGTTAAATACTAAACCAAGAGCGATGGTGTTTGTAACATATGGTAAGAAGAAAATCGTTTGGAACAAGCCACGCAGAGCTTTAATTGAATTGAGGAACGTTGCAATCAAAAGTGAAATCAAGATTGTAAGAGGAACTTCAATAACGACTAATTCTAATGTGTTGAGAATCGTCTTTGGGAAGACAGGGTCAGTAAGAACGATAGCAAAGTTACCAAATCCAAAGGTTGGCAAGATGTTATAGACTTCACATATACCAGTAGTAGTATCCCAGGATTGACATGGCTGAGATAGTGCATTTATAAAGTTTCCAAGTGCAAAGCTACCTGCGCCGTTAACCCAACGGAAATCTTGAATAAAAGCCATGAAGAAGGTATTCACGATTGGATAGAACATGAATAACACTAAGAAGATCAAGGCTGGAATCAAAACGATCCATGCGGTCGCCCATTGAGGAAGAGTTGTATGACGTCTTTTGCTAATTAAACGAGCCTTAGTAGGATCGATAGCTAAAGAATCACCTCCATCAAATGAGATATTCGGTTTCTCAACATTCCTTTCTAATATTTCTTGGGCCATATTTTAATTTATAAATAACATTTAAGTTATTTAACCCTTTCACCTGTTTCCTCGAAAACATAGAAACGTTTTGCAGTGAATGCAAGTTTTTCTTTGCCGAGTACTTTTTCGCGAAGTTCAGAAGGAATAATAATCTTGGCATGGCTTTCTTCTTGGGCTTCAATATGACCAACGACGTTGATATCACGGCCGATATGTTCGACTTGTTTGACATCAACAATGATGTTGCCTTTTGGATCATAACTAAAGGCTTCTGGACGGACAGCAATTTTAACAGCGCGATCTTTCTCAGACTTCTCTTTTTGAACCTTAGATTTAACAATTTCTCCAGATTCGAGTGTTTCCTCGATTTCTTCTTCAGTTGAATAAACATGAGGTTTTGCATAGCAAGCATCTTCATCAAAGACTTTGCCATTCAATAAGAGTTTTCCGCCTTTTATTTCTCCATCAAAGACGTTAATGGCTGGTGAACCTAAGAACTTAGCAACGAATAAATTAGCTGGTTCTTCATAAACCTTTTGAGGTTCATCAATTTGTTGAATAACACCGAGCTTCATAACAACGATTGTATCGGAGATGGACATAGCCTCTTCTTGGTCGTGAGTAACGAAGACAGTTGTAATTCCAGTTTCGCGTTGAATACGTTTGATTTCTTCACGTGTTTGTAAACGTAAACGAGCATCCAAGTTTGATAATGGTTCATCAAGAAGAAGAACACGTGGTTTCTTAGATAGAGCACGGGCAATAGCAACACGTTGTTGTTGGCCACCAGATAACTCTTTTGGTTTACGATCGAGGAATTGTTCGATGTCAACGATACGAGCCATTTC
>CAZLUI010000001.1:28542-85809 GCA_964562705.1 uncultured Staphylococcaceae bacterium | reverse complement strand
GCTTTAGCAATAGCTTTTTCTGTGGCTTTTAAATCTGCATTGGTTTGCTTTTGATCGTGTTTGACGTCGGAGAGACGATTTGTCTCATCGCCAAATGGACCAGGAAAGCGAACATTGTCTAGTGGGAATTCAATGTTTTGTCTCACAGAGAGATGTGGATACAAAGCATAGTTTTGGAAAACTAAGCCAATTCCACGATTCTCTGGAGGTAAGTTTGTAACATCTTCATCACCAAACCAGATGTGACCGTCAGTCGGTTTATGCAAGCCTGCAATCATGTAAAGTGTTGTAGACTTACCGCAACCAGATGGACCTAAAAGCCCGACGAGTTTTCCGTCAGGTATTGTAAAGCTCATTTGATTTACAGCGGTTGTTTTGACACCTTTTCGACCGACGAAGGTTTTCGTAAGATTCTCAATTCTTACTTCCATTAGTTTCTACCTCCTATGGTGTAAATTACGTAGCTGTTTACTACAAACAAATAATAACATAGTTATCTATCAATCTACAAACTAAAATTGAAAGCGCTTTTTATAAAAAAATAAAACCACTAAAAATAGTGGCTTTTTACGAGCAATTTTTAAAAAAACGGCACAAAAGTTATTTAACTTTTTCTTTGGCTTGGGCTTCTTCAACTTGCTTTTTTAGGTCCTCGTCGATAATTTTCCCACCAATTTGAATAATGTTTTTGTTTTCAACCTTGCTAGATTTGTAACGTTCCATTTTTGCTTCTAACTCATCGATATGGCGTTGTTCAATTTCAGGAGAATCAAACCAAACGCTCTTTTGAGCATCAATTTCTAAAGTGAGGGCAGCGTAGTCATGAGGAGCTCGATGACTCTTGCTAATCAATGTAGCCATTAGTAAGATGAATACTCCAACGCCTAAAGTGGCGATAGAAGTAAAGTTCACGCCGATGGCAAATAAGGACAATGAGATCTCTACAAAAAAGACGAAAAAGCGGAACAAGATTTGACGCTTTTTAGCGGAGTATCCATCTTTAGAAATAACTGCCAAATGACAGAATTTTTTGCCGATAGTTTCCCCATTCTTGGATAGCATTGGAATAAGTAAATACAATATTCCCATCACAGAGATATACGGAGGAATAATTATAAAAGCTTGGTTCCATTTAATCGTGTTATTAATCTTCACATAATAATCGCGATAATAGAGGTCACCTTGAGCGTTACTAATCAATGAATTAAGAAAGGTAATTGCTTTGTCGGCGTCCACTCCTTCTTTGATTGTAGCAAGAACATTTTCATCCGTATTATCAAAATAATCTGCGCCTTTATCGCTCACAGATAAGATTTCATTGTTAAACCATTTGACTGTGTAATATTCAGCTGGTTTTAATTGTGTGTCCACCACATTGTCTAGATAATCAGGAGACACAAAATGATCTTCCACCATATCATATGTTTTAGATGAAGTTGGATTAGGAAGTTCGACATTTTCACCAGTTAAAAATGATGAATAATAATAATATAAATGAGACAAAAGATAAGCAGGTTCTAAATTAGTTTGTTTAGTTAAAGACGATATTTGCGATTCTTTGTTAGCGTCGACTTTTTCAGTCATATCTTTAACTTCGACAATGGAGATATCACCATTATCATCTTGCTGTTGATAGACATATAAATGAGAAGCTATTTGATATTGATAACCGAGGTTCATATTGGCAGAATAACCTAATCCTGCGTTAGCAATAGGAGTCATAACAATCATAGCTAAAAAGAGCCAAAGAAAGATGGCAACGAGGCCATCGAGAATAGCGGCGCCTAAGCGTTTGCCAATGCCGGCTTCTACTATCGAGTGGAGTGGCTCACTATTTTCATTTTTCATATTTTAGTTCTGGCTCCTCTCCTTGAACAAGACGGTCTTGGTCAATTTTTTCTTCCTTCAAAGCATAAGCTTCTTCAGTTAGATAATTCTCAAAAATAATTGAATCTTTCGCGTCAATAACAATAGTTTGTCCAGTATAATCATGCAATGCGCATTTCTTCGGGGAGCCCATCGAAACAGCAAAAGAAGATAAAAACATCGCTGCGACAATAATTAAGCATATGTATATGCTTTGATATGTGATAAGTAAAACGCATAAGCAAGTTAAAAAGTATGGAATAAATCTAGTTAAAAGCTGATATTTTTTCATTTTGAAACCTTGCATATTAGCTAGGCCAAGTTTAAAGATTTTCTTGCCAATTGTTGCCCCATTTTTCATAAATAGAGGAATGATGACATAGGTTATTGCCCCAGCAAGAATGATAGGTATCATCGCACTTAATCCCATATAAAAATTAATCTTAGTAGAAACATCATAATAAAAAGAGAGAGAAGTTAGGTGATAATAAGCTTCTTCATATTTAAGTGAATATTGTCTTGCAAGTTCAGTGCTAGTAACATCTCTTAAAGCTCCATCATCATATACTTGCGTTCGAGGAATACCAAGTTTAGTTGTGTCGTATATTTTTGTCTCTACGCCATCCACCGTTTCTATCGTGTAAGGATAGGTGAATAAGCAAATAGATTTTGCATTATCAGGGTCATCAATCCAATCGCCTTCAATTAAAAGAACGTGTTCGTTATACCAAGCAACGTTGTAATAATCTTTTGGCAAAACTTTACTTCCATCTTCAAGGACAATTGGCTTGTTGCATAGTGGCGAAGCATAGTAGCTATCTTCATAAGCTGGCTTTTCTGGAAGATCAATATTTTCACCTGTAAGATAAGAAAAATAATAATATTTAACAGGTGTTTCAAACACCGTGTAATCATCATTAGATTTATAAATATCTAAGGTTTTTTTCACATCGTTATAATAAACGAGATGAGAATTATATTCATAAGTAGAACGTTCAGCAACAAGTTCATTAGTGAAACAAGTAGAAAAAACTAAATTAAAGCAACCATAAAATAAAACCAAGAAATATAGTAATGAAAATGCAAGGTCAACAAAGAAGGCTCCAACCCTTGAAGATTGTTTAGCGAGAATTGTATGTCTTGGTAAAGTTTGTCGATTTAAAGTAGCCATTACAACTATATTGCGTGCAATATCACCAAATTGCAAATAAAAAGTTAAAAAAATAGGCCTCGAACGAGACCTATTTTTAATTGTGGAACAATTATTTGATAATTTCGGTAACTGAACCGGATCCAACTGTACGTCCACCTTCACGGATGGAGAACTTGGTTCCTTTTTCAATTGCGACTGGGTGAATAAGTTCAACTGTGAGTTCAACGTTATCTCCTGGCATAACCATTTCAACACCTGCTGGAAGGGTAATAACACCGGTAATATCAGTTGTATTGAAATAGAATTGTGGGCGATAGTTGCTCAAGAATGAAGTATGACGTCCACCTTCTTCTTTCTTCAATACGTAGACTGAAGCAGTGAATTTGGTATGTGGAGTAATGGTTCCTGGTTTGGCAAGAACTTGACCACGGACGACTTGATCACGGTTGATACCACGGAGAAGTACACCTACGTTATCTCCTGGTTCCGCGTAATCTAGAGTCTTTCTGAACATTTCAAGACCAGTGACGATGGATTTGATGGTTGGTTTAATACCAATAATTTCAACTTCATCGTTTAGTTTGACAACACCACGTTCGACTCTGCCAGTGACGACTGTGCCACGACCAGTGATGGTGATGACATCTTCGACTGGGAGAAGGAATGGTTTGTCTTTATCGTGGGTTGGAAGTGGGATATAAGTATCAACTGCATCCATAAGTTCTTTAATGCAGGTTGAATCTCCACCTTCGAGGACTGACTTTGCTGAACCACGGATAACTGGGACTGTGTCACCTGGATAACCGTATTTAGAAAGAAGTTCACGAACTTCCATTTCAACGATGTCGATGAGTTCTGGGTCATCAACTAAGTCTGTCTTGTTTAAGAAGACGACAATGTATGGAACACCAACTTGACGAGCAAGTAAAACGTGTTCACGGGTTTGTGGCATAACACCATCGGTGGCGGCAACAACTAAGATTGCACCATCCATTTGGGCAGCACCGGTAATCATGTTTTTAACATAGTCGGCGTGTCCCGGGCAGTCAACGTGAGCATAGTGACGTTTTGCGGTCTGATACTCAATATGAGATGTATTAATAGTAATACCACGGGCTTTTTCTTCAGGAGCGGCATCGATTTGATCGTATGCGGTAGCCACGGCTCCACCTTGCGTTGCAAGGTATTGGGTGATAGCAGCAGTTAAAGTGGTTTTACCATGGTCGACGTGACCGATAGTACCAATGTTTAAATGTGGTTTGCTTCTATCGAATTTTGCTTTTGCCATAAATTAATTTCCTCCTTGTGTTTCGTTTTGTTAACTAACGAAATCATAATATAGCAAGTATTTTAATAAATCAACACAATAGTGTTTAGACAAAATTATCTATTGCTCATTCCTGATTTTTTGATAATTTCATCTTGAACGAAACGTGGACATTCACCATAACGTGAGAACTGCATTGTGTAGTTTCCACGACCTTGGGTAAAGCTACGTAGGTCTGTAACGTAACCGAACATTTCCGCTAATGGTACATCAGCTTCGACGATTTTTGCGTTACCTCTTTGTGATTCACCAGTCATGCTACCTCTACGACGAGAGATATCACCAATAACATCACCATAATATTGTTCTGGAACTGTAACTTCGATTTTCATAATAGGTTCTAGGATTACAGGGTCGCACTTCTTAGCAGCCTCTTTGAGGGCTAATGAAGCAGCGATCTTATAAGCAGCTTCACTACTATCAACATCGTGGCTAGATCCATCAAATAATGTGGCTTTGATGTCAATTACTGGGAAACCAGCAACAAGACCTCTGTTGAGAGCATCTTCAAGTCCATCTTCAGTTGGGCGAATGAATTCTCTTGGAACACTTCCACCGACAACGGCGTCGACGAATTCGAAGCCTTTGCCTGGATTAGGTTCAAATCTAATCCAAACGTGACCATATTGTCCACGACCACCAGATTGTTTAATGTACTTACCTTCACATTCGGCTGTTCGACGAATTGTCTCACGATATCCGACTTGTGGAGTACCAACGTTGACTTGAACGCCGAATTCACGACGCATACGATCAACTAAGACATCAAGGTGAAGTTCACCAACACCGGCGATAATGGTCTGACCTGTCTCAGCATTTGTGTGTACTTTGAAGGTTGGATCTTCTTCGGCCAATTTAGAAAGGGCGATGCCCATCTTTTCTTGGTCAGCTTTTGATTTTGGTTCAACCGCTTCTTCAATAACTGGTTCTGGGAATTCCATTCTTTCAAGAATTAATGGATTATTCTCATCACAAAGGGTATCACCTGTAGTTGTATTTTTAAGTCCGACAACTGTGCCGATATCACCGGCGTGTAGCGCGTCAACTTCTTGTCTATGATTCGAGTGCATTAAGACGACACGAGCGATACGCTCTTTGGTGCCTTTTGTTGAATTGAGGACATACGAACCTGATTTTAAAGTTCCGCTATAAATACGGACATAGGCTAGACGGCCGATGAATGGGTCTGTAGCAATCTTGAATGCTAAGGCACGAAGTGGTTGATCGTCTTCTGGAATACAGGCAACTTTCTTTCCATATTCGTCTTCACCGACAGCTTCAGGAATATCAGTTGGACTTGGAAGGTAGTCGATGACACCATCAAGTAATAATTGAATACCTTTATTCTTATACGCAGAGCCACAGAAGACTGGGAAGAATTCACCAGTTAAAACGGCTTTACGAATCGTCTTTTTGATTAAGTCAATAGGGGCTTGTTGGCCATCTAAGACTAACATCATTAATTCATCATCAAAGGCAGCTAAAGCTTCCAATAATTTTTGATGAAGAGTTTCTACTTTTGCTTTATATTCTTCAGGAATTTCGCCTTCAGTTGGAGCTTCATCCTTATCGGTATGATACATCCAAGCTTTTCTTTCGATGATGTCGATGACGCCAATGAAGTTGTTTTCAAGTCCGATTGGATATTGGACAGCTTCAGCATTAGCGGCTAGACGTTCATGAAGAGAAGCAACACACATATCAAAGTCAGCGCCGATAGCGTCTAGTTTGTTAACAAAGACGATACGTGGAACGCCGTATTTGGAACCTTGTCTCCAAACAGTTTCTGTTTGTGGTTCAACACCATTTTTTCCATCGAGAACAGTAACAGCACCATCGAGAACACGAAGTGAACGTTCAACTTCAACGGTGAAGTCAACGTGCCCCGGAGTGTCGATAATGTTAATTCTGTTGCCCTTCCAGAAAGCTGTGGTAGCAGCAGAGGTAATTGTGATACCTCTTTCTTGTTCTTGGGCCATCCAGTCCATGGTTGCTGCACCTTCGTGAGTCTCACCAATTTTGTGGATTTTTCCTGTGTAATAAAGAATTCTTTCTGTAGTAGTAGTTTTACCAGCATCAATGTGGGCCATGACGCCGATATTTCTGGTGTGAGCTAAATCATATTCACGTGACATAGCTTTAATTCCTACCAGCGATAGTGAGCATACGCCTTATTGGCTTCAGCCATCTTATGCGTATCCTCCCTTTTCTTAACGGATGCACCGGTACCGTTTGCAGCATCGATAATTTCATTGGCAAGTTTATCTTCCATTGTTTTTTCGTTTCTTAAACGGGCATAGGTGACTAACCAACGAAGTCCAAGAGTTGTTTTTCTTTCGACAGTAACTTCAACTGGAACTTGGTAGTTGGCTGCGCCAATACGACGAACTTTAAGTTCGACTTCTGGCATAATATTGTTAATAGCTGTTGCAAAGACGTCCATGGCAGGTTTGCCAGATTTCTTTTCAATTGTCTTAAACGCGTTATAAAGAATGGTTTGGGCAGTGCCTCTTTTACCATCAATCATGATGCGGTTAATTAAACGTGTGACCAATTTTGAACTATAAATTGGATCAGGTAATACTTCACGTTTTGCAACGCTTCCTTTACGTGGCATATTGTAATCTCCTTTCTAAAATATGTTTCGTTATTAATTTGCGGCTTTCGGCTTTTTGGTACCGTATTGAGAACGTCCTTGACGTCTTGATTCAATACCTGCGCAGTCGAGAGTTCCGCGCACGATGTGATAACGAACACCTGGTAAGTCTTTTACACGTCCACCACGAATGATAACTGTGGAGTGCTCTTGTAGGTTATGTCCTTCACCACCAATGTAGGCCGTGACTTCATATCCGTTTGATAAGCGAACACGAGCGTATTTGCGAAGAGCTGAGTTTGGTTTCTTAGGTGTCATAGTACCGACACGAGTGCAAACTCCTCTTTTTTGAGCTGAAGGTTGATCAGTTTCGCGACTAAGTAAAGAATTCCATCTTTTACCTAGAGCTGGACATTTCGATTTCTTCTCAGCACGGGAACGACCATTTTTAACTAGTTGGTTAATAGTTGGCATTGATTGTCCTCCTTTCAATGAATCCTATTTGTGCACACATTTCCCGGCGTGTCTTTATTATCCGTAAATAATAAGACCCTAAGGGTCGTGTACATCCGTTGTTAATAATATCAAACCTAAATTTATCAGTCAATAAAAATTTTTATTTTGTTTGATATGAAAAAAGCCACCCAACTGGATGGCTTAGTAAGCAGATTGATTATGCTTGATAGAAAGTGATAGTGGCTCCTTCAGCTGATAATGAATTGATTTCAAATTTATAGCCAAATGACTTACCACTGTTGAATTGATAACCGCTATAGGTATCATAACCGAATGTATCGCCTTCTTTGAAGAGATTATCGTTAGCGACTACAGATGTAGAGACTTTGTCATCTTTACCCAAGTATTCAAGTAGCCAGTTTACTCTTTCTTTACCATTGACTTTGGTCTTAATGGTTTCGGAAAGGGTGTTGCTGTTTGCACGCATAACATATTGGGCAGATTCAGTATTAACAATGGAATCGGTATAGCCTACAAATGTTCTTGATGTTTTATGGTCATAAATACCAATACGGGAGTCAATGTGATAGACCTTGATACCAACATCACTTGGACAAAGTGGGTAAGCATTTTGATATGGATGCTCACTATCGGCTTTGTTTACTCCAGTCGGAGTATAAAGCTCAATAGCTAAGTATTCAGTAAAAAATGTATTCCCATATTTTTCATTGTCCTTCCAATAACCACGATAAGGAACCATGATGCAATCACCAGTATCGGTGAATGATCTAACACTAACTTCAGTTGGTCCAGTAACTACGATTGGATCGGTCCAACCATAGAGGCTCTTAGAATAAGAGTTATGGTCGCCAACGTTATGGTCCATCATATCAACACCACAAGCAGGTGAACGTTTATAGTCATAGTCATAATAGTCTGGAAGCCCAAGAGCATGACCGGTTTCATGGACAATGGTGTGAGCATCAACTTTGGCAACGCCAGTTGAAATTTCTTCACATGTCCAAGGTCTCCAATTATTTCCATCACGAACGCCACCTTCAACAGTGGTGTAATAGGATTGGAAAGCCCATTTAGATAATTTTGGTTTTTCTTTGTTGCCATTAGTGCCTGTTCCACCGCAATAAGCCCAGAACATCTTATTATCGATAGCCACATCTTTTCCATCTGTGTTTTCATATGTAGCGTAGTAAGGGGCGCTATAAACCATTTCAATAACGTCAAAGCAACCATCAGAGTTAGAATCGAAATACTTTAAGAATTCAGTACCGCTATTAAACATTGGTGATCCATCTTCATTTTTGAATTCGTTATATTTGGCCATACCGTCATCAGAATAATATGAAAGAAGGTATTGAGCCAAAATGTCGGCAGTGCATTTCATATCTTTAAATTCTTTAGCTGATACTGGTTTATATGTTTCAGGATTAGTAAAAGCATAAATCCAGTTAGCAACCAAACCATTAAAGTTTAGTTTTCCATAACTTGATGATTTGTAATAGCTTTTTAAGGAATGCCAAGTTGTGTCTTCTTCATCACCAAAATATGCTTTTCTGATATCTTCACGAGCGTTTTCAGCACCTCTACCACTTCCTGCTGGAGTGACTCCATCTTCTTTAAAGTGTTTTAAGGCTGTGTTCGCTTTGCTATCAATTTCAGAGTTATATAATTTTCCGATATCTTCAGCTTTATAATCGGTGAATTGTACTGGAACAACAAATACTTTTGTATCTCCGGTTGATGGGGCAGGATATCCTTGTTTTTCACCATCTTTGATAACTTGCGTCATCGTGATAGTTTCTTCTTTATCATGAAACTTACGCTGATTATCAGGCGAAGGATTCTCTGAGCAGCTTGTAACTCCTGCGATAAGAGGGAGTAGAGCTACCATTGTGATTAATTTTTTCGATTTCATATATTAATCCTCCAATTTGGTATATTCTAGCAACAATGTTATAAGATAACAACAATAAAAACTTATAATTTTTCATTCAAATAAACTAAGTTAGCAACCAATTGGTATCATTAAACCTTGTTGGCTACTTTATAAATAAAAAGTGCCACTATTGCTAGCAGCACTTCCTATTAATTTTGAAGACTATTCAACTTCGTCAGGACGATCGTGAGCTTCAATATATTGCTGTTTGACTTCTTTCATCTTTTCAGCAACGGTGAAGTTCGCGGCATGAGCTTCCGCTTCTTCTTCGCTTAACAAACCATCACCAGCTGGAATAAGTTTACCAGTAATGACGTTTTCTTTTAAACCGTGGAGTGGATCGCTCTTAGCTTTGATAGATGCATCAGTGAGAACACGAGTTGTTTCCTGGAAGGAAGCGGCTGAGAGGAACGATTTTGTTTCTAGAGCAGCTTTGGTAATACCAAGAATCAATTGGGTAGCAACAGCTGGATGTTTTCCAGTGATGATTGCTTCCGCGTTTCTGGCTGTGAATTCATCAGTATCCATCTTTGTGCCTGGGATCATATCAGTATCACCAGAATCGATGATAACGACTTTCTTGAGCATTTGACGAATGATAACTTCAAGGTGTTTATCGGAAATATTAATATTTTGATCACGATAAACCATTTGAATCTCTTGAAGCATATAGTTCTCAGTTTCAGTTGCAGTTGAGACTTCGAGAAGTTTCTTAGGAGCGATAGCGCCTTTAGTAAGTCTGCTACCAGCTTTAATTTCATCGCCAACTCTTACGTCTGCGTGTGCACCATAAACTGAGGTGAATGATTTTTCTTCAAGATCATTTTTAACGATGAAGGTATATTTTCCACCATTTTCTTCGACTTCTGCGACCTTGCCAGAGATTTCAGAAATGAGAGCTTCACCTTTTGGATTACGAGCTTCAACAAGTTCTTGAACTCTTGGAAGACCACCAGTAATATCGCTTCCAGCAACACCACCAGAGTTGAACGTACGCATTGTTAATTGTGTACCAGGTTCACCAATGGATTGAGCAGCCATAATTCCAACGGCTTCTCCAAGCTTAACGACTTCGCCAGTGGCAAGGTTACGTCCATAACAATGGACACAGACACCATTTTTGGTTTCGCAACCGAAGAGAGAACGAATCTCAACTTCTTTGATGCCAGCTTTGACAACCGTGTCAGCAGCTTTTTCGTCAATTAATGTATTGGCAGGAACTAATATCTCACCATTTGAATCAATAATCTCGTTTAATGAGAAACGACCAACGAGTCGATCGTATAAAGGCACGACGACAATGTTTTTCTTGGAATCAATAATATCTTTGACTACAAAACCATGGTCGGTGTGACAATCTTCTTCACGAACAATGACATCTTGGCTGACATCAACAAGACGTCTAGTCAAATAGCCAGAGTCAGCGGTCTTAAGGGCGGTATCAGCACCACCTTTACGAGCACCGTGAGTAGCAATGAAGTACTCAGCAACAGTCATACCTTCACGGAAACAGGATTTAATCGGGAGTTCAATTGTTTCACCTTTAGGGTTCTGCATCAAACCACGAATACCTGATAACTGAGTTAAGTTACCAATGCTTCCACGAGCGCCTGAGTCAGACATCATGAAGATTGGGTTACGTCTATCTTTTTCAAATTGATCAGATAGTTTTTTAGTTACAACTGACTTAACGTTTTCCCAAACACGACAAATTTCTTTGTGGTGTTCTTCTTTAGTAAGAAGACCTTTTTCATATAAGGCGTTAAGTTTTTCAACTTTTATATCACCTTCAGAAATGATTTCTTCTTTACCTTTGATAACAGGGACATCGCTGAGAGAAATTGTAAATCCGGCACAGGTTGAATATTTGAAACCTTGGTCTTTCATCTTGTCCAAGACGGCGGAAGTCTTTGAAGTACCATAACGGTGATAAATTTCATCGATGATATGTTCAAGATCTTTCTTCTTGAATGGTGAACGAAGTGGGAGATCATGAATGTATGACTTAATGTCAGTTCCACGTGGAACGAAGAATTCCATTAAATCTCCTTTGAGGTTTTCTTTCTTTGAATCATTCAAATATGGGAAATCTGCAGGGAAAATAAGGTTGAATAAGACTTTACCAACAGTTGTGATGAGGTAGGAGTTATTCATCTCTTCAGTGAATCCGAGTTTATTCAAAGCGGAACCACGAATAGCAATACGAGTGTGTAAGTGAGCTTGTTTAGTTTGGTAAGCAAGAATCACTTCGTCGATGCTACGGAAGACTTTGCCTTCGGCATTTCCATAAATTTCGAATAGTTCATATTCTTCATTATCGCCTTTTGCTTTGCGGCGACTGGCACGAGCAAGAAGAGCTTCTTTAGTTTCTTCTAAGGTTAGGTAATAGTTACCAAGAACCATGTCTTGAGATGGAGTAACAATTGGTTTTCCATCTTTAGGACCAAGGATGTTATTTGAAGCGAGCATGAGCTCGAGAGCTTCTTGTTGAGCTTCCTTACATAATGGGAGGTGAACAGCCATCTGGTCACCATCAAAGTCGGCGTTGAATCCAGCACAAACTAATGGGTGAAGACGAATGGCGCGACCTTCAACAAGTTTAGGTTGGAAAGCTTGAATACCAAGACGGTGAAGGGTAGGAGCACGGTTTAGAAGAACTGGATGATCTCCAATAATTTCTTCAACGATGTCATAGACAATCGGGTCATAGTGATCAATGAACTTTTCAGCGGTCTTATGAGCGGTAGCAAAACCTCTCTTAATAAGAATGTTGATAATATAAGGCTTTAATAACTTAATAGCCATTTCACGTGGTAAACCACATTGGTACATCTTTAGATCTGGACCAACAGCAATAACAGAACGACCAGAATAGTCGACACGTTTGCCAAGAAGGTTTTGTCTAAAGCGACCTTGTTTGCCCTTTAAGCTCGAGCTTAAGGATTTAAGTGGACGACCACTTGCTCCTTGAACAGGTTTGTTACGACGACCATTATCAATCAAAGCATCGACAGCTTCTTGAAGCATACGACGACCATTCATGAGAATGACGTTAGGAGCGTTTAAGTCAATCATCTTTTTCAAACGAGCATTACGAGTAATGACACGACGATAAAGATCATTCAAGTCACTAGCCGCAAAACGTCCGCCATCAAGTTGAAGCATTGGACGAAGATCTGGTGGTATTACAGGAATAACATCAAGAACCATCCATTCTGGCTTATTATCGGAGTTTTTGAAGGCTTCGAGTGCTTCTAATCGTTTGATTAATTTAGCACGTTTTTGGCCAGTAGCGTTGGCAATTTCTAAACCAACTTTCTTTACTTCTTCCTCAAGATTGACTTCATGTAGTAAACGTTTGATAGCAGCGGCACCTTCACCAAATTCAGCTCCTTCACCGTTTTCGTTGACGGTGTTACGGCTAATGAATCTAGAAACGGATAAGAAGTCAAACGCTTCTAATGTGTCGCCCAAATTCTCAATGTGTCTTTGGGCGTTTTCCATTTCCACACTATCAGGTTGTAGACTTGGAACAATTTCTTGTTGAATAACCGCTGTAAATACCTCACGAGCTTGTCTTTCATCTAAGAATTGACTTTTCTTGAGGATCTTGCTGTTACCTGGATTGAGACAGATGTGAGCAATAAAATAGACGATTTCTTCAATTTGTTTTGGTGGAATATCAAGCATTAAACCAATGCGACTTGGAATACCTTTAAGGTACCAAATATGAGTACATGGCGAAACAAGTTCGATATGTCCCATACGTTCACGACGAACGTCTTTGGAGATGACTTCAACACCACATTTTTCACAAACGCGGCCAGCATCTTTAATCTTTTTATATTTACCACAATGACATTCATAGTCTTTGCTAGGACCAAAGATCTTTTCACAGAAGAGACCTTCTGGTTCTGGCTTTTGACTACGATAGTTAATAGTTTCGGCTTTTGTAACTTCACCATGTGACCATTCACGAATTCTTTCAGGAGAAGCAAGACCTACTTTGATAGAAGCTAAATTCTTTACATCAAACATATTTCCATTCCTCCTTATTTAATGTCTTCATCAACGTCATAATCGCCGTTGTTGGACATTGTGATTTCTTCTTCGTGTTTGCTCGAACCTGTAAGGTTACGAATAGCAGAATTGATTTGTCGTTCTTCTTTTTGAGCTTCCATAGCAAGGGCATCAGTGTCGATGATATGGTTTTCTTCATCAAGAAGTTTGACATCCATACATAATCCTTTGAGTTCTTTAATGAGAACTTTGAAGGCTTCTGGAATACCAGGTTGTGGCATTTCGGTACCTTTAATAATGGATTCGTAGGCCTTACGACGGCCAACTCGATCATCGGATTTGAGAGTTAGGATTTCTTGGAGGGTATGAGCAGCGCCATAAGCTTCAAGAGCCCAGACTTCCATTTCGCCAAATCTTTGACCACCGTTTTGGGCTTTACCACCAAGTGGTTGTTGTGTTACTAAAGAGTAAGGTCCAATTGCACGAGCGTGAAGTTTATCGTCGACCATGTGAACAAGTTTAATCATATACATGACACCGACAGAGATTCTTTCGTCGAATCTGTCACCGGTACGTCCATCATAGAGAACGGTCTTTCCGTCTGGAGCAATTTTGGCTTTGTCCATGAGATCATAAATCTCTTCGTTAGAGATACCATCAAATACTGGAGTAGCAACTTTAAGACCTAAGTTTTTACAAGCGAGGCCTAAGTGCATTTCAAGAATCTGACCAATATTCATACGGGATGGAACACCAAGAGGGTTAAGCATGATATCAACTGGAGTACCATCTGCTAAGAATGGCATATCTTCAACTGGTAGAATGCGGGAAATAACACCCTTGTTACCGTGACGGCCTGACATCTTATCACCTTCAGAAATTTTACGTTTCTGAGCGACAAAAACGTGAACAGATTTCTTCGCGCCTAATGGTAATTCATCACCATTCTCGCGCGAGTACACCTTAACATCTAATACTGTGCCTGCGCCCCCGTGTGGGACTTTGAAGGAAGAATCCTTCATATCTTTTGTCTTTTCAGCAAAGATGGCCATGAGAAGTTTTTCTTCTGGTGTTGGATCAGTGACACCTTTAGGTGTAACTTTTCCAATAAGAATATCACCTTCATGAACTTCGCTACCGACAATAGCAATACCATTTTCGTCAAGGAAGGCCTTGGATTGTTCGGAAACGTTTGGAATATCACGAGTGATTTCCTCAGGTCCAAGCTTGGTATCACGGCAGTCAAGGACATATTCTTCAATATGAATTGAGGTATATGTATCATCCTTAACTAATCTTTCAGACATGATGACAGCATCTTCATAGTTGTAGCCATCCCAAGTCATGAATGCGACAGTAACATTTTGTCCAAGGGCAAGATCGCCGTTAACCATTGCTGGTCCATCGGCAAGGATTTGTCCTTTTTTAATTGAATCACCAGTGTGAACAATTGCGGTTTGGTTAATGCATGTTCCTTGGTTACTTCTTTCAAATTTTTGCAATTTATATTCGCGAATATTTTTGCCTTCTTTAACACGAATAACTTGGCTATCAGCGTATTTAACCACGCCATCAGCGGCTGAGACAATTGCAAGTCCACTATCACGTGCAACCTTATATTCAAGACCAGTTCCAACAAATGGAGCAGCTGGTTTTAATAAAGGAAGCGCTTGACGTTGCATGTTCGCGCCCATAAGAGCACGCTTAGCATCATCGTTTTGTAAGAATGGAATACAAGCAGCAGCGACAGAGACGACTTGTTTTGGAGAAACGTCCATGTAGTCGATGAGGTCAGATTCAACAACGACGTTCTCGCCGTTATGACGGGCGACAACTTCTTTGTCAATGATGTAGCCATCAGCGTCTAAGTGGAGACTATCTTCTGCAATGTAGTGGTCTTTTTCCATATCAGCGGAGAGATATTCACTCTCGTCACTAACACGGTTACCTTTTACGTCTTTTTTAACAATACGATATGGAGTCTCAATGAATCCAAATTTATTAATCTTAGCATAAGATGCTAGGTTGTTAATAAGACCAATGTTTTGACCTTCAGGTGTTTCAATAGGACAAATACGTCCGTAGTGAGTTGGGTGGACGTCACGGATAGCCATGGAGGCACGTTCACGTGTAATACCACCTGGACCAAGTGCAGAAATTCTGCGTTTATTAGTTAACTCAGATAAAGGGTTAACCTGGTCCATAACCTGTGATAGTTGGTTAGTTGCGAAGAATTCGCGGATTGAACTAGTTAATGGTTTGATGACAATTAAGGATTGAACAGTAGCAGAGCTCAAATCGGAAATGGACATTCTTTGTTGGACAGTTTTGACCATCTTGGAAAGACCAATACGGAATTGAGTTTGAACTAGCTCACCGACGCAACGAATACGACGGTTGCCAAGGTTATCAATATCATCAACTTCACCAAAGCCGGCGATAACGTTCATCAAATACGAGAATAAGGCAATGATATCGGAGAAAGCCATCCATTCAATGGTTAGATTTAAATCTGTACCAATGATGGTTTCGACTTTGTCTTGTTTATCATCGACATAAACTTTGATTTCATTAACAACGCCAGCAAAGGTTTGAGCGATTTCATCCTTAGCTTTTTTGTCGAGTTTGCCTTTTGGAGCGGTGCGAATCATTGCTTCGACTAAAGCAGAGTTTGCTTTAATCTTCTTTTGATGAGCGCCTTTTTCAAAGACTTCAGCATCGACAAGTTTCTTAATATCATCTTTGGAGATGTAATCTCCTTTTTTATAGAGAATTTCACCATTGGCATCCATTAAGTTTTCAGCAAGATAATGGTCTGCTAAACGGTTATAAATCCCCAATTTGCTACGGCATTTGAAACGACCAGCTGGGCCGACGTCGTAGCGTCTATGATCAAAGAACTTTTGAATAAGGAAGGTTGCAACACCTTCATTAGTGATTGGCTCGCCTGGTTTTAATTTTTTGAATATTGTAATTAAAGCTTGAAGAGCGTTTTCAGTTTCTTTGTCTTTTTCAATGGTGTTTTTCAACATCTCATTGTTACCAAACAATTTTTCAAGTGTTTTCGCATCATCTAAGCCGATAGCTTTGAGAAGAATTGTTGCTGGCATCTTCTTTTGACGGTCGATGCGGACAAAAATCATTCCTTTTTGATCGGTTTCGAATTCTAGCCAAGTTCCTCTAGTTGGTATTAAATCAGCATTGTAAATGAATTTACCTGATTTATCGAGATCCTTGCTTAAGTAAGCGCCAGGTGAACGAACGATTTGGCTGACGATAACACGTTCTGCACCATTGACAACGAAAGTTCCACTATTTGACATTAATGGCACATTGCCCATAAAGACATTGTGTTCTTTCATTTCGCCGGTTTCAGTATTTCTTAATCTAAGATTAGCATATAGTTGAGCTTCATATGTGTAACCATGGGCCTTGCATTCCAAGAAATCATGCTTTGGATCCTTAAGTTCACAAGATAAATAGTCAACGAAGACATTTTCTTGGTAATTGGCAATTGGGAAGACTTCTTTCAAGACTTCATCAATACCTTTCTCGAGGAACCAATGATAGGAATCAGTTTGGATTTCTACAAGGTTTGGGAGTTCCAAGCTACCAGAAATTTTAGAGAAGTTAATTCTATCATTTGGTAACAATGGATAATTTTTGTAAGTATTGCTCATGTAATGGCTCCTTTTCATTAATTCGCTTTTGTCGATTTTAAGACGTAATACCCTTTGCTTTTCTTAAGAACTTCGACATTGCCGAATATTTCTTCAAGATAAGCTTTGACGGATAGTGCTCCTTGTGCCTTACGCACAACGACATAGAGCGAACCGCCATCAATTAAATGAGATTTCGCACCGATGTAGATGGCATAGGTAATTTTCTTACCAGCCCTTATCGGCGGATTGCTCACAATTGAATCATATAATCCTTCAATACTTTCGTAGATGTCACTTTGAAGGCAGGTGACTCGTTGGCTTAACGCGAGCGTGGACGCGTTGCTCTTACATAACGCAAGAGCGCGCGTATTGATATCAGAACAAGTTAAGTTCAAGGATGGACTGAAGTAGGCGAGAGTTAAGCCTATCGGGCCTACACCACATCCGATATCAAGCATTTTCCCTTGAAGAGCTAGAGGAAGTAGAGTATCTATAAGAATCTTGCTACCTCGGTCTAACTCATTCTTTGAAAAAACACCTTGATCGGAATCCAAGGCAAACTTGGTCCCAACGATTTCATAATTAATAACTCTTGGCTTAGAAGCTAAAGAATCGTCATTTATAAAATAGTGAGAATTTGCCATTGGATTTCCAAATTAGTCAATAAAGTTATTTAATTTCAACTTCAGCACCGGCTGCAACAAGAGCTTTCTTGTGTTCTTCAGCTTCGACTGGTGAAATTTTCTCTTTGACGTTGCATGGTGCTCCGTCAACGAGCTTCTTGGCATCCATAAGTCCTAAACCAGTGATGGCTTGGACGGCTTTGATGACAGCAATCTTGGCTGCACCAGCTGATTTCAAGACTAATGAAACTTCGCTTGGTCCGGCTTTGACTTCTTCTTCTTCATGAGCGGCAGCGACTGCAACTGGTGCGGCGGCTGTGACGCCAAATTCTTCCTCGACTGCTTTGACGAGTTCATTGATCTCGAGAACAGTCATTTCTTTTAAGGAAGCAACGATTTCTTCTTTTGTTAACTTTGCCATAATAATTTCCTCCTATTTAGGCATTAATTCTTGCTATCCGCGACGGCTTTGACTGTGCAAGCGAAACTGCGGATAGGTGCTTGCAAGCACGATAAGAACATGGATATTAATCCTTCGCGATTTGGTAGTTTTGCAACTTCTTTTAGTCCATTGCCATCAACAAACTTGCCTTCTACTAAACCTGCTTTGAGAACGAGTTTGTCGTTTTTCTTAGCAAATTTAGCAAGAACTTTTGGCATGCCGGTGGCATCTGAAGAGAAGACATAAGCGTTACTACCGCTGAGGTATTCGTCAAGTTCGCTATGTCCGAGTTCATCACTTGCCTTTTGGACAAGAGTGTTCTTGTGGACACCGAATGTGGCGTCAACCGCTTTTAGTGACTTTCGAAGTGAACTAATTTCAGCGACTGTTAAACCACGATATTCGACAATAGCCATTGAGGAACATTCCTTAAATGACTTTTCGAGTGAACTAACAATCTCTTTTTTAGATTCGAGAGTTTTCTGATTCATTGTTCTACCTCCTTTGTAAATTGTTTGGAGAGTCTCAATATACTGGGGAATAAATTACCTGGGCAACATGATTAAGCCCCTTGGCCGTTGCTGTCTATGGTATATTGTGCTCTTTTAAGAGTTACATTCCTTCAAAAGTGAAGTGAATGCTTGGACCCATCGTTGTGTGAACAGATGCGGTCTTAATGTAGGAACCTTTAACTGCGGCTGGTCTAATTCTTACTAATGTAGAAGTTAGGGCGGCTAGGTTTTCTACGAGATCTTTAGCAGAGAAGCTTACACGGCCAATGGTGAGAGACATATTGGCATCTTTATCAAGACGGTATTCAACTTTGCCTAGTTTGATTTCAGAAATTGCTTTCTTAATATCAGGAGAAACAGTTCCAGTCTTTGGGTTTGGCATTAAGCCTTTTGGTCCAAGGACACGGCCCATTTTTCCAAGTTCGCCCATCATTTCTGGTGTGGCGACGATGACATCGAAATCGAACCAGTTCTCTTTTTGGATTTTTTCTAGTAATTCCTTACCTCCGGCAAAATCCGCTCCGGCTGCTTTTGCTTCCTCAACCTTAGTTGTGATAGCGCAGATTTTTTTGGTCTTACCATTTCCATGTGGAAGAATGAGAGTTCCTCTAATTTGTTGGTCGGCCTTTGTTGTGTCGATATTCATATGTAGTGACACATCTACAGTGGCATCAAACTTAACTGTTGATGTCTTCTTTACAAGCTCACATGCTTCTTCAAGAGAATAAACCTTGCTAGCATCGACGAGTTCTAAAGCTTTCTTATAATTTTTAGATAGTTTCATAATTACTCATCAATCGCGATACCCATATTGTGTGCGCTGCCGGCAACAACTTTCATTGCTGCTTCAACATCATCACAATTTAAGTCTGGTAATTTGTATTCAGCGATTTCTTTAAGTTGAGCTTTACTGATGTGGCCAACGATAACTTTTGGGTTAGCGCTGCCTTTCTTAACACCAGCAGCTTTTAGGATTAAACCTGCAACTGGAGAAGTCTTGATTACAAAGTCATGGGACTTGTCTTCATAAGCTGTGATAATTACTGGAACGATCTCACCACGACGATCAGCTGTTCTGGCATTGAAATCTGTACAGAACTTAGGCATGATAACACCGGCTGAAGCGAGTTTTGGTCCTGGTTTGGCTTCGCCTCCAGGGAGTTCCATCTTCACAACTTTGACGATTCTTTTACTCACGTGACATTTCCTCCTTCTTTTTGAAATTTGTCCGTGCTGTGGTTTTCGAGCTAATCGATGCTCTTCCACAAAACGTTTATACGTATATACATCCGCACGCTCTCACCGTGAAGACGATATGCGAATGTGATTTTAACAAATCATGCGTGTATACGCAAGGAAAAAGTGCAGAACTTCCGTTCTACACCTTAGGAAAACACTTAGTGTTTTATTATTTTACTTTTCGATAGATGAGCAAAAGTGAATTTAAGGTCATAAGCACAGTCAAACCGGTATCGGCAAGCATGGCAACAAGCATGGCGTATGATTGTAAAAATTTAGTAATAAGAAGAATGAGAACTATCACTTTTACAAGCAAAGAAAAGATGATATTAAACAACGCAACAAGTCTAGTTTTCTTAGCAATAACAATCGCATCATAAATCTTTAAAGGATGATCTTGCATGATGACAACATCAGCGTTTTCTACTGCCACATCGCTACCAATTCCACCCATAGCAAAACCAACATCAGCACGTATAATTGAAGGCGTATCATTGATGCCATCACCAGCAAAGGCAATCAACTTTTTGGTCTTATTTTTTTGGATTTCTACTTCCACAAATTTAGTTTTATCTTGAGGCAAAAGTTTTGCATGATAATACTTAATGCCTACTTCATCAGCGACATATTTAACAGTAGTAAGTTTATCGCCTGAAAGAAGGACTGTTTTGATGTTCAAAGCATCCAATTTAACAATCAACTGTTTGGCTCGATCGCGAATTGCGTCTTGTAGCACAACATAGCCAATCCATTTGCTATCTTTTGCCACCATGATGGCGGTGCCTGGTGCTTCAACTTCTTTTGCTTTAACATCATATTTTAAAAGCAATTCTAAGTTGCCCGCTAAAATGGTGTGACCATTGTATTGCGTTTTTGTGCCTAACCCTGCAATTTCCTCATAATTCTCTTGTTTTAAAGCTAGTTCAGAAACGTTTTGGTGCAAAGTAATTGCCTTTGCAATAGGATGGTTAGAACGAGATTCAGCAGCTAATAAACACTCCATTAATTCTTCTTGACTAACACCTAATGGAACGATAGATTTAACTTCAAAATTACCATATGTTAAAGTGCCGGTTTTATCTAAAAATAAGACACCAATATTGCATAATGAATCAAGATAGTTAGTACCTTTAATGACTACGCCGCGTTTGCTCGCTAAACCAATACCAGCAAAATAGGCTAATGGCACTGATATGACAATCGCACATGGGCAGGAGACAACAAGGATAGCTAAACCAAAGAATAAAGAAGAGGTCCAATCTTTGCTAATCAAGCCACTAATAAGGGCGTATAAGATACCAATAACAAAAACGGTAGGAGTGTAAATCTTGGCAAATTTATCGATGAACTTCTCAGCTTTGGCTTTGCGTTCGCCACTGGATTGAACGAGTTCAAGAATCTTTGAGATTGTAGAATCTGCAAAAACTTTATTGACACGGATGGTAATAGAACCACTCCTTAAGATTGAGCCACTTAAAGCGTTGCTACCAATTAATGCATCAACTGGCATTGGTTCACCCGTTAGAGAAGACATATCAAGAGTTCCTTGGCCATCAATAACATCACCATCAGCCGGGATGATTTCACCAATGCGAACAATGATAACATCATTTACTTTTAAGGTTTCTGGTTTGACTTGAATGATTTTATCATTGCAAACCAAGTTGGCGGTATCGGCCCGAAGATCAATCGCTTTTGATATAGCAGCTTTCGATTTTCCTGTGGCCACCGCTTCAATTAATTCACCAACTTGATATAAAAGCACTACTAAGGCTCCATCGAACATATCAATCTCAAAGGAGGCTGTTAGAACTTCGAAATGAATCAAAAAAGAGAGAGCAAATACGCCAACACAAGATATTGTTAACAATAAGTTCATATCTACCGGATTTCGTAAGTGAATGATGTTTTGAATGACTTTCCAAACAATATCGTAAAGAAGAATTACTGCCGCTAGAATCAACAAAGTAATTGAAGCAGGATTAAAATCGTTGTTGAAAGCAAAACTTTGGCCAAGCAAAAAAGCGATTAATAATATTAGTCCCGCCACAATAATGCGAGAAAGATTAAAAATGAACTTTTTGGTGAAAATAGTTTGCTTTTCTTTTGTGCCTTTATTTAATTGTTCGACACGTAAAGGATCGCTTTCCACTTCCTTAATTTTTGCTTTAAGTTGTTCGAGTGAGTAAGGCTCTTCGCGGTAGTTAACATAAAGCCTATCATTAGCGAAATCTAGAGTAGCTTCACTAATATTCTCGTCTTTATTGAGATGGCGTTCTACTTTAGCGGCACAGTTAGGGCAATCGAATCCTGAGATATGATATATGGCTTTTTTCATAAATGTTAACCTCGCTTAACTTCTCTATATTATTATTGTGTATGCACATATGCAAGCAAAAAATGAAAAAATGCCACTGAAGTGACATTTATTCAAGACTATATAGATGTTAGATTTTTTCAATTTCAGAGAAATCAACATCGACAGGTGTTTTTCTGCCAAAGAAGACAGCTTCAACACGGCAAGCGCCAGTTTCCTTATCAATCGAAAGGATTGTGCCTTCTGTGCCTTCGAGGGTGCCACGAATAATCTTCACTAAATCACCAACTGAGTAGTTCTCATACATTGATGAATCAATAAGGTTCATGCGTTTTAAAACTGGCTCCATTTCTTCTCGAGAAACTGGAGTAGGTTTTTGCCCACCACCAGCTGATCCGGCAATACCAGTAACGCCTGGTGTGTTACGAACATAATACCAAACCTTATCGGTCATAATCATTTCAACAAAGATATGACCAGGGAAAAGGTTTTTCATTTTTGTTTTACCTGGCTTTGGTAAATTTGTTTCTTTGTCCATCACCGGAACTTCTTGTTCTGCTACTAAAACATTAAAAATGTAGTCTTGTAGAGAATATGTAACGATTCTTTTATGCAGATTATCAACAACTTTCCTTTCGTGTTGGGAATAAGTGTTGACAATATACCAATGCTTTTCGCCTAATTCTGCCATTTTAATTTCCTCCTAGTGCAATGAACGAATTAACATAGCCAAAGCTGAACTAACAACCTCGCTACTACTTGATCCGTTTTTATTAAAACTTGCAAACCATTGCTTCAATTGTCCAATTAAAGTTCCGGCAGCCCAGTCTTCAACTGATAGTATCAATGCCGTAAATGCGCATATGATGACAACCGCGATTAAAACTGGGAAAAAATGCTCTTTCTTTGGCCAACGAACGCGCTTGCCTTCTTTGATTACTTCTTTAGTGTATTTTTTGACGCCCATAAGTAACCTCCTATTTGCTCTCTTTGTGTAAAGTCATCTTATTACAGTGAGGACAATACTTCTTTATTTCAAGACGTGTGGTATCCCCTTCTTTTTTGGTTGTCGTGTAATTTCTTGACAAGCAATCAGGGCAGATTAAAATAACTTTTTTTCTCATGACGGTTATCCCCTTTTTAACATCTTGATGCTATAACTATAAAAACTTCAAATTCAAAAGTCAAGTTATAGTAACTTAACTAATTTATCCATCACGCTTGTTTGATACTCTTCAATGTTCCCTCCATCAACCGCTTTTGCTAGCGATGGATCGATTGGAATTTCGGCAACAACTTCAAGCCCATGGCGCTTAACATCTTCAGCAAAATGGCCATCACCAAAAACATTAATTTTCTCGCCACATTTCGGACACTTGATATAGGCCATGTTTTCAACAATTCCAATAATTGGAATATTCATCATGTGCGCCATGTTGATGGACTTAGCAACAACCATGCCAACTAATTCTTGAGGTGAACCTACCACCACGATTCCATCGATTGGAATCATTTGAAAAACAGTCAATGGAATATCTCCAGTTCCAGGTGGCATATCGATTAAAAGATATTCCACTTCACCATATATAACATCAGTAAATAATTGTTGAACAAAAGATGAGACGAGTGGCCCCCGCCAAATAATTGGAGCTTCATTATCTTCTAAAAGAAGATTAGCCGACATAATTTTTACTCCGTGCTTTGATAAAACTGGATATAAACCATCTTCGTCCGATTCGGCTAATTTGCCTTTTAAACCAAACGCTTGAGGAATACTTGGACCAGTAACATCAGCGTCAATAATGGCTACTGAGTGTCCGCTTTTATTTAAAGCTGACCCAAGAAGGGAAGTAACTAGAGATTTTCCAACTCCCCCTTTTCCACTTATAACAGCGTAGATTTTTTTAATATTTGAGAGACGATGCGGTTTGAGTTTTTCAATCGTACGTGATTCACAATTTTCTACTCCACATGTTTCACAATTATGAGTGCATTCTGACATAATAATTCTCACTTTCTTTCTTATTATGAGACGGAGTAATGGTTAATGCAAATACGAAGATAATTATTTAAACCTTAGATAGGTTTTTTTGAAGTCTGTAGTTTCTTTGCTTTTCAGAATGCGTCGAACTTTAGAAATATTAATTTTAAGTTGTTCTGAAATTTGTTTATACGAGTAACCTTGTGAACGGAGCAAAATCGCTTTGCTTTTTAACATATCATTGTGATTTTTGCTCTTTCCTTTGCTGCAAAGCATCAACTTTAATTCATCGCTATTATATTTGGCGACTATGTCGTTAGCAAAAACATCTTCAATCGTGTCGATACGTTTCAACCCATCTTGAACAGTATCGTCTAAACTGATGTAGTTTTCTAAAACATCATTAGAGTTGATCTTTCTTAGCATCTCAGCCATTACAGCTCTTTCGAAAATCTTTCCGAAATATGTACGAAACTTTCCTAAAGATTTGTCATATCCCTTCAAGGCTGCTCTAAACGAAAGAAAGAAATTGCATAAATAATCATCAACACAGCAATTATGAAAATTCATTCTTTTCGAAACACTGTAAACAACGATTTTATATTTATCAAGATATCGTTTAATTAAAGTGTTATAGGCTACATCTTCATCGTCATTTTTTGAAATAGTTTCAATTAACTTTTCATCACTATTGTTGTTTGGCATAAAACCCCCCTAACGCGGGAGGCCATTAATTAGTTTCTAATTCTCGATAAGATGATTCCGGTTGCCACGCTGACATTAAGTGAGTTAACATGCCCGCTCATTGGTATTTTAATAATGAAGTCGGAATTCTTTAAAACTAAGCGAGCAATTCCAAATCCTTCAGATCCCATTACCAAGGCGACTGGACCATCGAATTTTGCTTTAGAATAGTCATCTTTGCCACTTCCGTCAGCGGCATACACCCAAAACCCATTCTCTTTCAGTTCCTTAATCGCGTTAACTAGATTGTTAACCATGACAATTTTTACATAGTCAACTGCACCTGTGGATACTTTGGTAACAGTCATATTAACAGGAACTTGATTGCGATTTTTTATGATAATCGCATCGACATGAAAGGCATCGGCAGAGCGTATGATGGCTCCAAAATTATGTGGATCGTTTACTTCATCCAAAATAAGAATGAGTGGTTTTTCTTGGTTCTTAGAATATTTAATAACTTCTTTTAATGAAGAATATTCAAACGGTTTGACTTCAGCGGCACATCCTTGATGGTTGCCATTCTCGCAAATGCGATCGAGTTCTTTTATATCCATATATATAGGATTTAAACCGCATTCTTCAATTTTAGAAATTATGTTTTTGTCTGAAAAACCTTTTTGTAGATAAACCTTAGCAATATGCTTACTATTTAGAAAACTAAGTAAAGGATTCCTCCCATATATCAAGTTTGCCACATCTTTTTTGATTTTAGTCTCATATTTCATAATTCGTACTTGCCATTTCTAAAGAATGTTCTTTTCAATAAGTATATTTCTGAGTTTATCGCTCTCTTCAAAACGCTTTTCTTTCTTATAAGAAAGATATTTATTATAGATGTCTTTTATTTCATCAGTCAAAAGAGGTGTTTCAAGTTCAATGCCAAATATGTATAACATGGCTTGCAATGATGCATAGAGACCTTCTAAAGCATCTAAATTAGTCGGATTTTGCCTAAGTTCTTGATTAATTTCTTTAATATTATCAAATAAACTAGTCAACGCATTTGACGTATTAAAGTCATCTGCTAAGGCAAATAAAAATGAATCTATATTTGCTTTTCCACTTTCTAAACTGCCTCCTAGTATTTGGATTTTTACCGCCAATTGTTTATATGCTTTGTTAATGCGGTCAAGCTCGTTTATTGCCGTTGAAATTGTTTCATCGGTTAAACTTACCGGAGCGCGATAATGAGTGGACAAAATAATCAGTCGGAGGGTATTTCCGCCATATTTAGCAATCGCGTCTTTTGCAAGGACAACATTGCCAAGAGATTTGGACATTTTTTCATCACCAAAATTTACAAAACCATTATGCATCCAAATATTCGCTATCTTATTGTGGTCATGGGCTTTCGCTTGAGCAATTTCATTTTCATGATGAGGGAATTTTAAATCAAAGCCACCACCATGAATATCAATTGCGCCTTTAAAGATAGAATTAATCATTACGCAGCATTCTGTATGCCAACCAGGACGGCCTTTGCCCCATGGTGAATCCCATTGAATTCCAACATCAGTTTTTTTCCAGAGGACAAAATCAAGTGGCGATTCTTTTTTAGAATTTTCCTCAATTCTAGCGCCAACAACCAAATCATCTAATTTGATTTTGCTAAGTTCGCCATAATCTTTTACGGAGCTAATTCTAAAGAATACATCCCCGTCAATAACATAGGCAGCACCAATATTAACCAGGTCATTAATATAGTTAATAATCTGAGGCATATATTCAGTGACACGAGGATTTTTATAATGAGGCTTGATATGCAAGTCCTTTAAGACTTCTTTATAAGCAGCAATATATCTTTCAGTAATAACGCTTTCTGATACACCTTCTTGCAAGGCTTTTTTAATAATTTTGTCGTCGACATCGGTAAAATTGGAAACAAGTTTCACATCGTAGCCAATATATTCTAAAAATCTAGACAATGTATCAAAAACAATAGGAGGACGAGCATTGCCGACATGGGCATCGCCATAGACAGTAGGACCGCAACAATAAATAGATACCTCACCATCACGAATTGGTTTTAAAACATCAGCCTTATTTGTTAATGTGTTAAAAAATCTCGCTTCCATTATTGTTCTCCTTTCTTCTCGTTAGCTTTTGCCTTTAAGGCTTTCTTTTTTTCTTCAGCACTCTTACGAGCTTTTCGTTCACTTTTTACAAAATCAACCGCAAGACCACCTTTGCTTGTTTCACGGTATTTTTTCTTCATATCTTTACCAGTTACTAACATTGTTTGGACAATAGTGTCAAAACTAACGCGATGAGATGAGGAGGCATATTCTGCTAAATAAGTGGCAGTCAATGCTTTTATAGCAGCCACGGCATTTCTTTCAATGCACGGAATCTGAACATAACCTTCAACTGGGTCACAAGTTAGACCAAGTGAATGTTCCAAAGCTGCTTCAGCTGCGTATTCAATTTGATCAATGTTGAAGCCTTTTAAATAGGCAGCAGCCGCGGCTGTCATAGAACATGCAGTACCAATTTCAGCTTGGCAGCCAGCTTCTGCACCAGATATTGAACCGTTAGATTTAACAATGTTGCCAATAACACCGGCAACCGCTATTGCGTTAATAATTTCTTTATCGGTGAATTCGTAACGGTCAACCATTTCCATTAATACAGCAGGAAGAGTGCCACTGCTGCCACAAGTAGGAGCAGTAACAACTACACCACCAGCAGCATTTTCTTCATTGGTTGCAAAGGCGAAAGCGGAGATTATTCGGTTGGTGCGAGAAAAGCTAGATTCTTTCATATGGGAAGGTATTAAAAAGCTTGCTGCTCGACGTTGGATTTTCAATTTTCCTGGCAAAAGTCCACGATTTGTTAATCCGGCATGAATTGTGTCAGTCATTTGATTCCAAACAGTTTTTAAGTATTCAAACATTTCTTTGCCTTCATAATGTTCAACATATTCAGGCAAAGTGAGATTGTTAGTGTGACAAAATTCAACAACTTCAGCGAAACTCTTTTCTGGATAAACATCCTCTTCATTCTCTTCCAATTCATCAGATATTGATATAGCACCACCACCAAGAGAAAGTACTCTTTTTGTGATTGGATCACGATCCGCAAAATAGAAAGTAATATCGAAAGTATTTGGAAAACTTACTTTCGTTTTAAAGTCGAAAGTTATATGAGTTGGAGTAGGCAAGAAAACATCAAGAATGACCTTGTCTGTCAAGTGCCCTTTACCTGTGAAAGCAAGTGAGCCATATAATATCACTTCAATTTTAATGTCATTAGGATATTTAGCTTTTAAAAACTTAGCAGCCCGGTCAGGACCGATTGTGTGAGATGAACTTGGACCACGTCCAATACGAAACAAATTCTTAATACTTTTCATGCCACTTATTATACACATAACGCGCAAAAAGAAAAGCAAGTCCAATATAGAACTTGCTTAACTAAGATTTAATTAGCGGCGATCAGATTCAAGTTTATCGTGAACAAACAATGCCATAACAGCTTTTGCAGTATGAATTCTGTTTTCAGCTTCTTGGTAGATAACTGATTGTGGTCCGTCGATAACCTCATCGACAACTTCATTGACACGGTCGGCTGGAAGAGCGTGCATATAACGGCACGTTGGTTTAGCAAGTGCCATTTTATCTGGTGTGCATTTCCAAGTCTTGAGTGCTAAAAGTGCATCATCGACAACGGTTGTTGATTGGTTAGTAACCCATGAACCCCAGTTCTTTGGGAAGACAACATCAGCATCTTTATAAGCAGCATCCATGTCGTGAGTAATAGTTAATGAACCACCATTTTCGGCAGCGTTTTTACGAGCTTTTTCGATAACCCAATCAGGTAAATCGTATCCTTCTGGATAGGCAAGTGTTACATCGATGCCATAACGAGGGAAAAGAAGAACTTGGCTAACTGGAACAGAAATCGGTTTCTTGTGAGTTGTGGCCATAGCCCAAATAACAGAGACCTTTAAATGTTTGGTCTTTTTAAATTCATCTTCGATAGTCATTAAATCAGCAAGAGCTTGCATAGGGTGATAAATATCACATTGTAAGTTGATGACTGGGACAGTTGAATATTTCGCCATTTCGCGAATATATTTGTTGCCTAGTCCCCAGTTGCAATAACGGCAAGCAATCATATGACCAAAGCTAGAGAGAATAACGGCTGTATCCTTAGCAGATTCACCATGAGATATTTGCATCATTGATGTATCGAGGAATGTAGCGTGGCCACCTAATTGAGCCATGCCTGATTCAAATGAGTTTCTAGTTCTAGTTGATTGTTCAAAGAACATTAAGAAACCAGTTTTTCCAACGAGCCATTGAGTTGGTTCGTTGCGGTAGAAAGCATCTTTTAGTTCATGTGACACTTTGAGCATGTAGTCGATTTCTTCCTTAGAGAAGTCTTCTAAGGTAATCAAGTGACGACCGGCAAATCTTGGTTCAATTTTATCCATCTTTATTTTTCTCCTTTATTAAGATGTTCTAAGTACATGGCTGGCAAGACAGCATATAATGCTGCACATATAACCAAGTCATGTTTTCTGGTCTTTTCATTTGGGGCATGAGCCTCTTTCTCATCACCTGGACCAAATCCGATACATGGAATGCCATAACGGCCCATGATGGAAACTCCGTTTGTTGAGAATGTCCATTTATCAATAACAGGATCTTTACCGAATAATTTTTGATAACCTTCCTTCATTGATTGACAGTAGACTGAACCCTCTGGAATGACCCAAGTTGGGAAGTAACATTCGATTGGGTAGTTAAGTCCAGTATAGGATGGACGTTCATACATATACATTGAGACTTCGGCTTTGGCAGCTTTGACTGCTGGCAATGCTTTAATTTCAGCGATTGATGTCTTATCGTTTTCACCGATAGTAAGGCGACGATCCAAGCTGATCCAGCAACCATCAGCCACTGCGCAGCGGCTTGGTGATTTGTGGAAGATTTGGGAAATAGTGACAGTGCCTTTTCCTAAGAATGGATCATAGGCAAGTCCGTTTTCATTGAGCTTTTCAATTTGTTCAATGATTGGTGCCATTTTGTAAATTGCGTTCACGCCACGTTCTGGAGCAGAACCATGGCAGGAAATACCGCGAACATCAACTTTGATTTCCATGCGTCCGCGATGGCCACGATAAATTTGGCAACTTGTTGGTTCGGTTGAAACAACAAATTCTGGACGAATCTTATCTTCTTCAATAATGTACTTCCAGCAAAGGCCATCACAGTCTTCTTCTTGGACAGTGCCAGTAATGAGGAGAGTATAGTCATCTTCTAGATGTAAATCTTTGATAATTTTAGCAGCATAAACCATTGAAGCCATGCCACCTTCTTGGTCAGAAGCGCCACGTCCACCGATATGGATGTCATCTTCATAACCTTTGTATGGGTCAAAGGACCAGTTTTTGATTTCACCAATACCGACGGTATCGATGTGAGCGTCCATTGCGATGAGATGTTTACCATGGCCAACATAGCCAAGGATATTGCCCATCTTATCGATGACAACTTTATCAAAACCAACCTTTTCCATTTCTTCTTTGATACGGAGAACTACTTTCTTTTCGTCACATGATTCGCTTGGGATAGCGATCATATCACGAAGGAACTTCGTCATATCTTTTTGATATGCTTCGGCAAACTTTAATACTTCTTCAAAGGAGACTTTCATTATTTAACTTCCTTTCCACGTAAAGCGATAATTTTCTTATCATAATCATGAATTTTGTTATATTCATCTTCCCAGAACTCTGGTTTTCTCATCTCGTCAAGATATGATTGTTTGTATCCGAATTTGAGCCAATCGTGTTCTTTTTGTTTGAACAACACTTCTTTTGCAGCATCGCCACGAGTGTCTAATACGTACTTTGTATCAGCGTTTTCGAAGACATCTTCGTACCATCTTTCAAGAACGTTTGGGGTAACTTCGAGTTCGCGTTTGTGGAGATCATCCATAACTGATGGATATCTATCAAAGCTATCAGTAGCAATGGTAACGACGTTATCATTTGGTCCTAGTTTGAGGTATTTTGCCATCTTGATTGCACCGAGAATATTGCAGATACCAGAAACACCAAATAGATTGATCATAGATTCGGCAACTTTCTTGCTAATACCATGTTGTTCAAGAACTTTGGTACCTTCGTGAATGACAGCTAAACCACGAACACAATCTTCATCAATAATTTGGGTGATGAAGTCTGTGGTGAGAACGTTATGAATAAGAGTAATCATCTTGTCGCCGATGCCTTCAATACGGTGTTGTCCAAGACCACCATTGGTCAAAGTTGAACATTCGTGTGGTTCCAAAGCGACAATTTTACATTCTGGGAAAACAGCTTTAATTTGATCACCAGCGGCTAATGTACCAGCACTGCCTGGAGCGGAGCAGAAGGCAGCAACACGACCATTACCGATTCCTTTAACGGCTTCGATACAAGAATTACCTGTAACATGACGATGGAAACGGTAGTTTGGTAATAATTCAAATTGAGCAAGAGTGCGATTCTTTGGGTCTTTCTTGAGTTCATATGTTCTTTCAAGAGTGAGAATAACGTCAGATTCGCTGCCTGGTGTCAAATCGAGTTTGGCGCCATATTTGCTGATGCGTTCATATCTTTCTTTAGACATGTTATCTGGCATGATGACAATTGCATCATACTTCATCAAGTTTGTAATATAGGAAACGCCAATGCCAAAGTTACCAGTTGATGGACCAAGAATGGTGTGTTTACCTGGAATAATTTCTCCATCAACACAGCCTTCCATCAATGTAGCATAGGCAGGTCCGACTTTGTGGGAACCTGATGGGAAATACTTTCCAAGAAGAACAACGATGTTTGCGTCAACACCGGTTAGTTCTTTTGGAAGAACGATTTTGTTAACTTCATTCTTTTCATTTTTCCAAGTAATGTTGAATAAGTTAACTGGATCAAGCTCATTTTCTTTAAGAGCCTTTAGAGCTGCTGCTCTGGTTTTAGGATCTTGGTGTGATGGATTTAGCATCTCATCATACGTTGGTCCAAATGGGATTTTTGACATATTAAATTGCTCCTTTTTCTTTCAAAAATTTGTCCAAGTCATCTAAGCTTGGTTTCATAAGGGTTGGTGGGGTGATTGCCTTTTGGGCATTCAATGGATCTTTAAGTCCGTTGCCTGTCACAATCATAGTCACAGTCTCATCTTTCTTAATGATTCCTTCTTCAATCGCTTTCTTAATACCAGCGATAGCGGCTACTCCGGCAGGTTCACCGAAGATGCCTTCAGTTCTGCCAAGTAAAGCCATTGCTTTAATAATATCATCATCAGGTATTGAAATCCATACCCCATTAGATAACTTAATTGCATTAAGAGCCTTAATAGGGTTTCTTGGAATGCCGACAGCGATTGAGTCAGCAATTGTGTTTTCATCGGCTTCTTTGAGAGACTCATTATTGTGACTTGCAATAACAAATGGCTCACATCCAGTTGATTGAACACCGAGTATACGAGGAATTCTATCGATTAAACCGAGTTTAAAAAACTCCGCAAAACCTTTGTAAACTCCTCCAACTGTACAACCATCTCCGACACTAACAGCAACCCAGTCTGTTGGTTGGAAATGAAGTTGTTCAGCGATCTCCATTGATACAGTTTTCTTGCCCTCAATCATAAATGGATTGATTGCAGCATTACGGTTGTACCAGCCGTATTTCTTAATAGCTTCCTTTGATAAAGAGAAAGCCGCTTTATAGTCTCCATCGACACTTATTAAAGTTGCACCGTAAAGACTAATTTGAGTAACCTTGCCAATTGGAGCTCTCTTTGGAACAAAGATAACCGCCTTTAAACCCATATGAGCTGCTTGACAAGCGCATGATGAGGCTGCATTTCCAGTTGAGGAACAAGCGATAGTTTTCGCACCTGCTTCAATTGCTTTTAAGACAGCAACACCACTCGCTCTATCTTTACTTGAACCACTCGGATTAAGTCCATCATCTTTGATGTAGAGCTTCTTAATGCCAAAAATCTTTTCAAGGTTCCTCGCTTCATATAATGGTGTCCAGCCAACGCGTAACATTTCATCGACATGGTCTGGTTCAATGCCCATTATTGGAGTGTATCTCCACATTGAATAATTAGAATTTTTGGCGAAGTATTCTTTGGTTAATACTTTCTTCAAAGCATCGTAATCATATTCAATATCAAGAATGCCTTTTTCCCCACAGATAGGACAGGTTAAATCCACTTCATCAGGGCGAAAGAATTTGTGGCAAATCGTGCAACGATAGCCTTTAATATAATTCATCTATTTCCTCCTTATTTAATTTCTTTTAAGAATTCACGAACAATGTTTTCGGCCACATTGCGGCGATAAGTTTTGTTCGATCTTTGGTCATCAATTGGACTGATGACATTGCTATATTTGGACACAAATTCTTCAATAGAAGAACTTAGCTCCTTTAAGCTCATGCCGATGAGTTCTTTTTCGAGCTCATGGGAGCGAATAGCCTTCATAAACACAGAACCAAATGCAATCGAAATTGATTTGATTTTGCCACCTTCAATTTTGTATGCGCCGGCAAATGATACTTTCGAAATTGATTCTGCTTTGCGAGAACCTACTTTGAACCATTTAATCACATCATAATCATTGCTTGGGTATATAACTTCTTCGATCAATTCATCGTTATGTAAATCAATTTTTCGAACGCCTTTAACAAAGTCTTCTACTTTCACATAGCGAGAACCAGTTTTTGAAGTCAATTTAACCATTGCGTCAAGTAAGATTTCGACCACAATTGTATCGCCTGCTGGTGAGGCATTGGCAATATTGCCAGGCAAAGTCGCAAAATGGCGAATGTTGCTTGAGGCCAATTCCGAAAGACAATCTTTCAATACTTGAGGAGTAATTGTGTGGTCAAGAATTTCTTCTAGAGTCATCGTTGCTCCGATATGGACACTATCATCTTCCTTTCTTTCATAATGAAGTTCTCTTAGATTGGAAATAAAGAGAACATCCTTATCAAAGTGTGGAAGCAGTCCAGCAGTATTTTTCTTTTGAAGCATTATGTCACTACCACCTGCCACAATATTGCAATCGTGAGTAGACAAGAAATCTAATGCTTCAGCTAAAGAGCTTGGAATTACTTTTTCTCCCATAATTTTCCTCCGATTTTGCTAGCAAGTTGAACAGCATGAATAATGGCTTGATAACCAGTGCAACGGCAGAGGTTACCCGCTAAAGCGTGGCGAATCTCTTCTTCGCTTGGGTGAGGGTTATGAGACAGTAAAGATTGAGAAGCGATAATCATTCCTGGGGTACAGAATCCACATTGGGAACCACCTTCTTCAGCAAATGCTTCCGACAAGACTTTAAATTCTTCAGTCTTTTTGAAACCGTCAATAGTGATTATTTCATGGCCAACAACATTAGCCATTGGAATAAGACATGAGTTAACTGAATAACCATCCATAAGGACAACGCAAGCGCCGCAGCTACCTTCACCACAGCCTTCTTTAGTGCCACTTAAGTGCATATCATCACGGATAAAATCCAGCAATCTCTTACTTGGATCGACATCAATTGATAAAGCTTGATGATTTAAAATAAAATTAATTCTTGCCATTTTTTATTCGCTCCATAATATATTCAGGACTGCACGGGATATCGTTAACTTTAACACCGATTGCATTCTCGATTGCTAATGCAACAGCCGGGGCTCCACCAACAAGAGTAAGTTCGCCCATTCCTTTCGCACCATTGGCACCATAAATAAATGGATTATCAATGAATTTTGTTTCCATCAAAGGCACATCCATTGAGGTAGGCACAATATAATCACCAAGGGATTTTTGCACAAACTTGCCAGCGCGGCAGTTCATATTTTCCATATAGCCATAGCCAATACCTTGGATAATTCCGCCATCAGCTTGACCAATCGCAATTCGCTCATCAACGACACGACCAACATCGTAAGTAGACCAAATATGTTTCACATCAATTTGATAGGAAATTGGATCAAATTCAACTTCGACAATATTGACGCCCCAAGAATAAGATGGATAAGCATCGCCTTGCATCTTCTCTTCATCCCAGTGAATATAACTAGGTCCAACATATGGTTCTATAATTTCTTGCTTCTTGCCATCTTCCCAGATTTTTTTGAGGTTTTTAGCAGCTTTTTCCATCAAGAAACCAACAATGATGATAGTTCTGCTAGCGGCTGTTGGACCGCTATCAGGAACGACGCTCGTATCAGGATTATCAAAAATTACTTGTTCGTTTGGAATATCGAGATTCTTGGCGACAATTCGTTTTAAGGTTGTCTTGTTGCCTTGACCCATATCCACACTGGAAGCATAAACACGAACAATGTTATTCTCATCTTTATTTAATCTAACTTTGGCTTTGATAATGTCTGATTCGCCATTGCCGGTAAAACCACAACCATGTAAGAAGAAACTCATGCCAATGCCTTTGTTGCAACCTGGTTTTGAATATTCGACAATCTTGCGTTTGTAATCGCTCATCTTCATCGCTTCTTCAATAAGCTCAGGCATGATAATTGGATCATGGAACTCACCGCTATTGGTTGTGATATCACCTTTCTTGACGAGATATTTCATTCTCAGTTCAAGAGGATCAATGTTAAGCGCTTTAGCAATATGATGGATGAACATTTCCATAGCGAATATTGTCTGCGGCGAGCCAAAGCCTCTAAAGGCAGCGGTTGGCACGGTGTTAGTCATATAAACATCACCAACAACATTTAAGGATGGAATGCGATAAACATTAGCTGAAGCAATTAAGGCACGGCTTAAAACAACGCCACTACAACCTTTATATGCTCCGCCGTTAAGTTTGACGCTAACATCCATTCCTAGAATATTGTTGTCTTTATCAATGTAGGCTTTATATTTACTAAGTGAAGGATGGCGTTTAGTTGAAAACATTAAATCCTCAGTTCTTTCAAAACACATCTTAATTGGCTTTTTAATTTTGATTAAAGCGGTTGCAAGTTCAGCCCCGATAAGGGAAGGATAATGTTCCTTACCTCCAAAGGCTCCACCAACAGCAGGTTGGATAACTCTTACTTGTTCATTATTTAAGGCACAGGCACGCATAACCGCGCGATGCACATACCAAGGGCACTGCATGGAACCAATGCAAGTAAGCTTATTTTCTTCGTCAAAATAAACTAGCATGCCTTGTGGTTCTAAATAAGCTTGTTCTTGATAGCCAGTTGAATATTCTTCTTCAACCACTTTGACCGCTTTTTTCTTAGCTTCTTCAAGATTGCCTTTGGTAAATGACTTATGAATGTAGCTTTGTGATAATTCAAATACCGGTGTCTCTTCCTTATATTCGACAACAATCTCTTTAATAATTTGATCAATAACACGTTTATCAGGTCCGACAATTAAAGCGATTGTCTCACCGAAGAAATTAATCTTTTTCTCAGCAAAAACTGGCCAATCCGAAAAGATAATATTGGTGACATTTTCACCTTTAATATCTTTGGAGTCGACATAGAAATATCCATCTGGCAATTTAGGAACATTGACATTCACTATTTCACCACGGCATATGTTACTTCTAAGACTGCGTGCAAAAAGCATACCAGGCATAGAAATGTCATCGGTATATTTTGCTTCCCCTTTGACTTTTATTTCTTGGTCAACTTTAGGCGTCGAGGTTGGGTATTTGCTTTTATAAGCGAGCATTATTCTTCCACTTTCTTATATGACAATGCTTTAGTTGGACATTTTGAAACACATAAGCCACAACGGAAGCACTTCTTGGCATCAAAGACTGGTCCATCTTTCATTCCAATTGCAAAATAAGGGCAAACTTTTTCACATGTACCACATTTAATACATTTTTCTTTTTCAAGTTTTGGAGTATCGCCTTTACCAAATACAGCGTGATTTACTAGATGAGTGTCAATAACTTCTTGAACTGACTTAAAACCATATTTTGCTAAAGCGTTTGGTAAATCAGCAATAATTTTACGATATAAGCCTTTACCTCTTAGCATGGCGGCAGAGAGCATTTGCACTCCAGAAGCGCCAGCAAGTAAAAATTCAATGACATCATCGGCACTTTGAACACCACCAACACCAATAACGGTTAAAGATGGTTCAGCTTGTTTAATTGTATAGACAGTTGCTAATGCAATATTTTTAATATATGGTCCACTTGTCCAAGCAAAACCTTTGGAGTTTCCATAGATAATTGAACGAGAAGCAATATCAATCTTCATACTTGGTCCAAGAGAATTAACTGCCACGACACCAGAGGCACCATTAGCTTTGATTGTTTTTGCAAATCCTTCTGGATCAGGCATATGAGCCGAAATCTTCATGTATATTGGTTTTTTTGTTAAGGAGCGAATCATCGCCACTGTTCTGCCGATTTCTGATAAGTCATTACCGACATAGTGAGTTGACACTTCGAAAGCGTCGGCAAACTTATCAAGTAAAGGAATCAGAACGGCCATATCTTCCTTGCTATAACCAACGGAGATAATTAATGGTCTGCCATCACTACCTTTTTTAAATTCCGGTAAAAATTCATTAATCCATTTCTCTTTGGAATATTCAGTCCAAAGTTCACAGTTCATAATGTAATCTTTGTCGCCGTAAATGCAAGGATGAGGTATGTGGGCGTCTTTGGTTGAAATTGTTTTTGACACAATTGCGCCACAGCCTTCCTTTTCAAGCCACAGCATCTTCTCAGCGTCACCTACGAGAGGTCCAGCGGCTGGCATAAGTGGATTAGCAAGTTCTAATCCGTCAAACTTTGTTTTGATGTCCATTGTTATTTTTCCTCCTTAACTAGGGCCCATAATTCATCTGCTACTTTATTTGCATGTTTTAATTCAGAAAGAAGTTTTTTGTTAGTTAATTGATAATTGCTCACTTCAAGATTTCCGTGTGAATAAACATCACAGGGCTTAAAGCAAGGAAATAAACCAAAGAAAACATGACCAAAAGCATTATTCTTATCCATTGAGGTAAAAGGAATATATTTCACGAGCATGAAATCAGCTTCGTAGTCAGATTCAATCTTTCCAAGTTTTATATCAAGACGCTTCGAAACATATTCATAAGCGTTATTGATCATATTGATAACATCACCAAGATTGAGTTCTTTAGCAGAGGCATTCAATAAATGGGATGTGTAATAGACATTCATAAATTCACTTGCCATATTTGAACTTAGTCCATCGTTGCCAACCATAACTTTGAGATTGTGGTTTAAATAATTCTTCACATTCGGTAAACCTACCGCATTATTCATGTTACTCGTGGTATTAACGACAAGATAAACATCACGTTTTGCAAGGATATCAAGTTCAGCATCGCTTAATGCAACTCCGTGCACAATAAGGGAATCTTTTTTAAGAAGGCCAAAACGATCAAACCTAGAGATGATTGATGTTGAATATTTATTTAAAGAATCAACCTCATCATCTTTTGATTCCGCCACATGAACATGGAGCGGACAATCTTTTTGATTTTTTGCCACCTTTGATAAAGTCTCATCTGAGAGAGACATTGAGGCATGCATACCAAATAGACCACATGTATCGTGACTATGATTATCGAGATAATAAGAAATGTTCTCTTTAATGCATTCATTGATATTGTATCTATCGCTGGTCTCAAAACAGAAAATGCCACGCATATGCGCTACATCACAAACCGACTTTTTGAGTTCAGTCAAAGAACCAATAATATCAGTTCCAGAAGCATGGTGATCAATGACTGTAGTCACACCATTTAGCAAAAATTCGCTAGCGGCAGCGATGCCGGAATAGTATGTAATATTATTGGAAATCTTCGCATCGATTTTCCACCACATCTGAGTCAAAATATCTAAGAAACATTTAGGGTTAAACGGAAGAGCTAAACCGCGCGCAAATATTGAATATATATGAGCGTGAGCACACACGAAAGATGGAAGTAACAATTGTCCTTTGCCATCAATAATTTCATAGCCCTTATCAACAAACTTATCCATTGAGCCTACTTCACAAATTTGCTTGTCAAAAACAACATATCCATTTTCGATATAATTTTGATAATCATAAATACGGACATTAATTAATGCTTTCATTTGTCTGCTCCACAGATAATTTCTTTACCGACGTGTTTAACTATTTGACGATTCTTTAAAACAAACTTTCCTCGCACAAGAGTGTGAACAAATTGACCACTACCAAGAACACCATCATAAATTGAATAGTCGCATTTGCCATGACCAGCTTGTTCAAAATAGTCATCCATTTCTTTAAAGACTGATATATCGGCGTCCATTCCCACTTTTAATTGGCCTTTTGTTGGGAAATCTTCTAAAACTGCAACGTTTTTGCTCATTTTGTCAATGACCTTATCCCCAAATCTTTTATACATAAGAGAGAAGGAATGTTCAATGCCACCAACCCCAAGAGGAAAGCCGGCTAATGTTGGCCAATCTTTGTCGCTAGAATTAAAAGCACAATGATCCGTGCCAATTGTATTTAGGAAATCAAAGTTTGCAACTAATAGTTGTCTTTCTCTTTCGCTTCTTAATGGTGGAGCAAAAGTAAATAACTTGCCGTTTTCCTCGTCTAAGACTTGATTATTAAACACAAAATATTGAGGACAAGATTCTATGAACAAATGCTTGCCAAGGATGTCAGCGTATTCTTCTTTTAAATGTCTTAATGTTTCACCACTTGAGCAATGGACCATATATAAGTAACCACCATTTTCGCGGACATAGGAAGCCAGCTTTAACGCTTCCAATGTTTCAGAAAAACCAGGACGAGAAATTGGCAAATCTTTATAGGTGAATTCATCCTTAATTGAAATCATGTCATCCGCTTCAATGTGGGCTAAAAGCATGATTTTATATTTTTGGGATAATTTCAATAATTCAATAATATCTTTGTCATATGTTCTTCGACCAGTATCGGAGTAGGTGGTGAAAAGTTTAATGGTTTTCATGCCCAGTCTAAGTACTGTTTTAACATATTCTTCTAATGAACCGTTTGGCATCTTTATACAAGCGTGCATGTGGTAATCGACAATTGATTTCTTAGCTAGAGCAAGACGTTCAAAATATGATTTTTCTAAATCTAATGCGTTGCTAGTTGGATCGAGGAAATCGATAATTGTTGTCACTCCACCATAAGCGGCTGCAACACTGCCATAATAGAAATCATCAACCGAAGTTAAACGGCCACAATTAAGTTCAAAATGAACATGAGGATCAATTAAACCAGGCATGATTTTTAATCCTTGGCAATCAATCATTTCTTTTGCTTCTTTAATTTCTGGTCCGATATAGGAAATCTTCTCGCCTAAAATAGACAAGTTCGTTTGTTGCCATTTATCGTTTAAATAGACCAAACCATTAATTAAAGAAATATCGTTCATTATTTGCCTTCTTTTGCTTTCATGGCCTCGTAGATTTTTTCTGGAGTAATTGGCAGAGAGTGAATTCTCACGCCAAGAGCGTTGTAAATCGCATTGCAAATAATCGCTGGAGGAGTATCAATACCAATCTCTCCTACCGATTTAGCACCAAATGGTCCACTGATTTCATAAGAATCCGCAAATTCAGTTGTTAATTTATTAACTTCCATCGTTGTTGGAATATGGTATGAATCAAAGGTGTTGGATAATAGTTTGCCTTTTGGAGAATATTTTACTTCTTCATAACTTGCCATTCCTAAACCTTGAATAATTCCCCCCTCAACTTGACCTTTTGCTAGGCCTGGGTTAATAGTTGTGCCACAGTCAACAACGCTGACATAATTTAAAACTTTGTATTCATATGTTTCAGTGTCGATTTCAATTTCGGCATAACCTGCCATGAATGGAGGTGGAGAAACATGACCATGATAGCTTTCGGTGACTGCAATTTGATGGGTATTTGTGTTATATAAACGTTTAGTTGATAAATCATCCAACGTTACTTCTTTATCGCCAGAAACAAACTTTACACCATCGAAATCAACTGTATCTTCTTTAACTTCTAAGAATTCAGCAGCTTCGCTAATAAGTCTCTCGCGCATTTTGTGAGCTGCTTGATAAGCAGCGTTGCCACTAACATAGGTGGTTGATGAGGCGTAAGCGCCGCAATCATACGGAGTTAAATCAGTGTCTGATGAATATATCAAAACTTTATCAATTGTGGTCGACAATTCTTCAGCCACGATTTGAGCGATGACGGTGTCGGAACCTTGCCCAATATCGGTTGCTCCAACAGTGACCATGTAAGAACCACCATCATTTAATTTGATGGAACAGCTACCCATATCAAGGAATGGAATTCCGCTGCCTTGCATAGCAATAGCCATACCAACTGATCTAATTGTGTGTGGTCCAACTTTTTTCATTGGGTATTTATCATCCCAACCAATAAGTTCTTTACCACGACTTATACAATATGGAAGCTTGCAACTTTCCATAATCATTGGAGTGCCTTTTGTTCCTTCGCCCATAATCTCAAAAATTGGAGAAGTTTCTTTTTCACGCATCGAATTATCTTCACGGAGTTTAATTGGATCAACACCCATCTTTTCCGCCAAAATATCAATGGTCGCTTCTAAGGCGTAGTTGCCTTGAATCGCGCCATAGCCTCGATAGGCACCAGCAGAAACATGGTTAGAATAAACAACTTTGCCACCAAATCTAACAGCGTCAACTTTGTTATATAAAGGTAATACTTTAGAACCAACAATCATGAAGACTGTTAGCGAATGTTCACCATAAGCTCCAGTATCGGAAAGAGCGGAACAATCGATAGCACGAATCTTGCCATCTTTTGTTGCGCCGATTTTCATAGTGATTCTCATAGGATGACGAGTATAAGATGAACCAAATACTTCTTCACGCGTGAAAACACACTTGGAAGGTTTATTTGTTCTTAAAGTAACAAGGGATGCAAACATCTCTCCGTGGAAAGCTTGTTTGCCACCAAAACCACCGCCAACACGTGGCTTAATTACCCGAATCTTCTCAGTTGGTAAACCAAGTGTTTTCGCAATGATACGACGAACGTGGTAAGGAGTTTGAGTTGTTGAATAAATAACCAAACGATTATGAGCGTCAAGACGCGCATTGCAAGCATGTGGCTCAAGCATCGCATGAGCTTGGGCTTGAGAATAGAAAGTTTCTTCGACAATATAATCACATTTTTTGAAAACTTCATCGACATCATTAACATGCATCTCATAGGCAGCAGCAACATTCTTTTTTGGCTCAAAACCAATCGGGAACATTTCAATGATGCCATCTTCTGGATGGATGATAGTTTTGTTCTCATATGATTTTTCAAAATCTAAAATTGGCTCAAGAACTTCGTATTCCACTTTGATTAGTTTCAAAGCTTCAAGAGCGATTTCTTCATTAACGGCTGCCACAACGGCGACCTCATCACCAACATAACGAACATATTCATCCAAAACGAATTTATCGTGAGGCGATGGTTCAGGATAGCCTTGTCCTGCACGGGAGAAAGAAACATGTGGAACATTTTTATATGTTAAAACACATTCAACTCCGGCAAGTTTTTCAGCTTCCGAAACATCAATGTTCTTGATATGTGCAAAAGCGTGTGGGCTTCTTAAAATCTTAATAATTAACGAATTTTGATCCGCAAAATCATCGGTGTAATAAGGACGGCCCATCATCAAGCCTTTACCATCGAGGGAAGGGGTGAGGTTATTAACTACTTTGAATTTCTTCATTATTTGAGCCCTCCTAAATATTTCTTAATTGCCTTAATTTGAGATTGATAGCCAGTGCAACGGCATAGGTTACCAACCATATATTTCTTAATTTCTTCGTCAGTTGGGTTTTTGAGTTCTTGGCTTAAAGCGTGAATCACTAACGCGAAGGAAGAGTTGCAATAACCGCATTGATCAGCACCTTCACTAGCAAAGCATTCCGCAATTTTACTAGCGACACTTTGTATGCCTTCAACTGTTGTAATTTCATGGCCTTCACAACGGAGTGAAAGAAGTGAACAAGATAAAACTGGGTGTCCATCGAATAAGAGAGAACAAACACCACAAGCAGAGCCGTCACAACCTTTCTTTAGCGATTTAACGCCGTGTTCTCTTAAAGTATCAAGGAGGAATTCTCCAGGTTTAACATCAAAACTAACTGGTAAACCATTTAATTTAAATTTTACGATCATTATTTGTTGACCTCCTCTAGACCACGACGAACATATATTTCTGCAAGATGTTCACGGTAATCCGCTTTAGCAGCTAAGCTATCGGAGAATTTCATCTTTGAAACAAGTTTTGCAACCTTTTCGAAATCTCTTTCGCCATTATCTAAAGCCTCCATGACATCGCTAGCAAAACTAGCAACACCAGCGCGAGATCCAACCACAACTCGATATCTATCGTGGTTGACACATCTAGTGATTGCGACATTAATAATTGGATAATCTAACGCAGTGATTCCAACTTTTTTGAAGTAGGAGACACGATGACATTTCTTGATGATAATGTGAGTTAAAATTTCTTTGGAAAATCCTGGTTGTTTTAAATAATCTTCTAAATTCATTTCTCCACTTGGGTAAAACACTAAAGAAGCATTGCAAACTAAAAGGGCACTAATTAAATCAGAAAAACCATATTTGCCAAATACTGAGCCACCAATTGTGGCCACTTGTCTAAAGGCAGGTCCCATGATTGAGGATGCGGCCTTGCTAAGTATTCCATGACATATTTCTTTCACTAATTCGCTTTTCTCAAAGTCTCTTTGATTCACTAAAGCTCCAACTTTAATAAAATCGCCATCATCTTCAATCTTATCTAGGCCTAAGTCTACCAAATCAATTAACACATTAACTGAGGCGTTTCCTTTTTTAAGCCAAAGACCACCACCAAGGATTTTGTTAAGTGGGTTAGCTTTTAGAAGTTCATATGCTTCTTCAAGCGATTTGGCTCTAACGTAAGAGTTTGCTTTCATAATTAATTCCTTTCAAGTTTGTTAATCATCTGCTGATAATCGTTTATCGTATCAATGTCATTTAAGATATTTGGATCATTAACTTCCACGGTTTCAAACCCAACTTCATCTCTTAGAACTCGCAGATTTGAATCGGTGGGAGCAGACAATATTTTGTCCTTCATTTTTGCATTGAAGTAAGTTGGATGACCAGTTTTTTCTTTATACATAGGCACGCGAATTAAAAAATCCGAGCCAACCATTAAAGCGTTGAAAGTAGAAGCTTTTACAAATGGACAATCACCAGGAAAAATGAAAAAGTTTCCTTCCGCATGCTTAACACCAGCCTGAACAGAAGAAAACATTCCTTTTTGATAATCCGCATTATAAACAACTTCAACATCCTTCAAAAGGGGTTTAAGTTCCTCATGGTATTTTCCAGTGACAACAATAATCTTCTCAACGAAAGGAGACATGTTTTCAATCGTGTGCAAAATAAGCGGCTTATCATAAATCTCAAGCAGCATTTTGTTTGTATTAGCACGTCGGCTTTCGCCACCAGCCAAGATAATTCCTGTCGCCATAGAATCCTCGTTTATTTATGTTTATATTTTACATTGTAACGCCTTACATCGCAAGTACGCGTATACGAAAATTAACCTTGAATTTTATAGGCAACAAAAAATCCCTTAGAATTTCCAAGGGATTTAATTGTAAATTTAGCTATATAATTAGCTCAATTTTATTGAGAACATGTGGAAACGGCCACCTTTTGTTGCATTAACGTTAGCTGAGGCAATTGTCAAGGTACTCGAAGCAGTGGCAAGATCAAATGTTAAATCTGCTGGTGTAGCAGTTTCAGCATATGGACATGTTTGTGAAACGCCATTGACAACAACGCTGTTGGAGGCTGTTGGATGTGCTTCTGTTTTTACATAATAATCAAAACAGTTAATGACAACATGGCTAATTGATTTTGAAAGTGTTAAGGTGATTGACCCTGACTCAGCACTCTTACCAAACTTAATTAAACCAGCTGTGTTTTCGTAGGCACCACCAGTGCCGCTTCCGTCATAAACAGTGCTGACTTCTGAGACTGCAGAAACAATATCGGTTCCTGATTGAACTCCACCTGAGAATGCTGCTAAAGCTGTTGTAGTATCAAAGGCAACACCTTTGCCAGTTAAGTTTGCAAAGCTATAAACAACTTCGCCAGTTGGTGCAGGTGTTGTTGTTGTTGTTGTTGATGTTGAATCTGTCGTACTAGTTGTCGTACTAGTTGTAGGATCAGACGATTCGCCACAACCAACTAAGCATGCTGCTAATAATGGTAACAAAATTAATGATTTTTTCATACTCTCCCCTTTTTGTTATGATTTAATTTTACTAAACAATGAAAGCCTTTTCAACTCCCGTTTGTTATAAGCGAGGAACAAAGATATAATTAATTTGTTTCAAGGAGATATAAATATGTCTAGATATGTCGTTTCTTTAGGCGGTAATGCCTTAGGAAAAAATGCCGAAGAGCAAAAAGCTCTTCTTGTTGGTGTCGCTAAATCAATTGTCCATTTAATTAAATTAGGTAATGAAGTTGTCATTGTCCACGGTAATGGACCCCAAGTAGGAATGATTAACCTCGCTTTCACGGAATCTACCTCGGCTCCAGATATGCCATTTCCTGAATGCGGGGCTATGAGCCAAGGTTATATTGGTTTTCATATTCAAAATGCAATCTATAACGCTCTTAAAGAAGAAGGCATCGTCCGCAATGTTTGCACCGTTGTCACTCAAGTGCTTGTCGACAAAGATGATCCACTTTTCAAGAGCCCATCTAAACCTGTTGGAGCCTTCTATTCTAAAGAGGAAGCTGACAAAATCGTTGCAGAAAAAGGCTATTCTATGAAAGAAGATGCTGGACGAGGCTATCGCAGAGTCGTGGCGTCACCACTTCCAATAGATGTTATTGAAAAAGAAAGTATTTCAACATTAGTTAAAAAAGGCGATATCGTCATCTGTGCTGGTGGCGGAGGAATCCCTGTCATTCGTAAAGGTGAAGCTCTTGAAGGAATCGCTGCGGTCATCGACAAAGATTACGCTTCTGCTAAAGTTGCTGAACTTGTAGATGCTGACTATCTTGTGATTTTAACTGCTGTTGATAATGTCTATATTAACTTCAATAAACAAGATCAAAAGAAGCTTGAGAAAGTATCACTTCAAGAAATGAAAGATTACCTGAATACTGATTACTTTGCTAAAGGTAGCATGTATCCAAAAGTCAATGCTTGTGTTAAGTTCCTTGAAAAGATGCCTGGCAAAATTGCCATCGTCTCTTCCCTTGAAAAAGCTAACTTAGCCTTCGACGGAAAAGCCGGAACAATCATTAAATAAGACATACAAAAAAGCATTCCGCAACAAACGCAGAATGCTTTTAATTTGGCTAACTATTTAATTAGTCTAACACGAAGGGCAATACCTTCAAAGTGACACGCACAAATCTCTTTATCAATTTCAAATAAAGAAGCTCCAAAGGCACCTTTAACACCAGAAACCATCTTTTTAATTCCGGCATTTTTAGCAACAATTGCTTGGATTTCCTTGCTCTTATCGCCTTCATATAAGACTACAAGACGGATACCTTCTTTTTTGCCAAGATCAATTCTTGGGAAGTTAACGGAATTGATAATATTACCATTCTCAATGTAGTCGACAACTTGTTTGGCTGCCATTGCAGCGCAGTTATCTTCAGCTTCTTCAGTAGAAGCACCTAAGTGAGAAATAGCAATTACGCCATCCATATTGGCAGTTTTATATGTTGGGAAGTCAGTAACATATTTTCTGACTTTGCCAGCCTTAATGGCTTCACCAATATCGTCATCATTGATAATAGCATCACGAGCACAGTTAATGATGACAACGCCGTCTTTCATCTTGGCAAGTGAGTCTTTATTAATTAGGCCACGAGTAGCGTCAAGAAGAGGAACGTGAACTGAAATATAATCAGCACGTTTATATAATTCATCATAGGAAACAATTTCCATATCATCTGGGAAAAGGTGTTTGTTTCTTCCAATCGTAGCTGCGCTTGGCTCAACGCCAATAACATGCATACCAAGTCCACCAGCAGCTTGAGCAACCAAAGCACCAATTGCTCCTAAACCGATAATTCCAAGGGTTTTGCCAAGAATTTCCGTTCCAGCATAAGCACCTTTGGCTTTTTCCATTGATTTGTTAATTAGTTCATCACCTTTATTGGCAATAACCCATTCCATCGATCCACGTAAATCACGAGCCGCAAGAAGCATGGCAGCAATGGTTAATTCCTTAACCGCATTTGCGTTTGCCCCTGGAGTATTAAATACCACCACGCCAGCTTTAGCGTAAGGTTCAAGTGGAATGTTATTAACACCGGCCCCGGCACGAGCTACACTAACAACTTTTTCTGGAAGAATTGTTTCAATCATGTTAGCTGAACGAACTAAGATTGCATCGGCAGCATTTATATCTTCAACAATCTTATATGATTGTGGAAAAACCTTAAGACCAACTGGAGATATCTTGTTTAAGCAAAGGATATTCATTATTTGTGAGCCTCTTCAAATTCTTTCATGTAACTAACAAGAGCTTCAACACCCGCTTTTGGCATGGCGTTATAAATGGAGGCGCGAAGTCCGCCAGTTAAACGGTGACCTTTCAAGTTGGTGAAGCGATATTTCTTAGCACCTTCTAAGAATTCAGCATCAAGTTCTTCACTTGGTGTGCGGAAGGTAACGTTCATCAAGGAACGATCTTTCTTAGTTACATACGGAGTGAAGAGTTTGCTGTTATCGAGGTAGTCATATAAAATCTTGGCTTTTTCAATGTTAGCTTTTTCTCTTGCTTCAAGACCGCCATTTTTGAGCAACCATTTGAAGACTAAACCACAGATGTAAATACCAAATGTTGGTGGAGTATTATACATCGAACCATTCTCAACATGGAGACGATAATCGAAGTAAGCTGGTAATGGTTGACGTGGAGTGCGGGCAAGCAAATCATCGCGAATGATGAGAATAGTGACACCGGCTGGTCCAACGTTCTTTTGAGCACCGGCATAAATCATGCCAAATTTCTTAACATCGATTGGTTCACTTAAGAAGCAGGATGACATATCGCAAATTAATGGGATATCACCAGTTTCTGGATATTCTTTAAATTTAGAACCAAAAATAGTGTTGTTATCACACATATAGACATAGCTAGCGTCCTTATCAAATTTCAATCCATTAACATCAGGAATGGTTTTGAAATTATCAGCTTCGCCAGAGGCAATAACATTTACTTCACCATAAAGTTTGGCATCTTTAATGGCTTTCTTTGTCCACACACCAGTGTTGATGTAATCGGCTTTGCCGGTTGTCATAAAATTGAGTGGGATGAGGGCAAATTGAAGGGTTGCACCACCTTGAAGGAAGAGGACTTTGTAATTTTCTGGGATTCCAATCAATTTACGAAGATCGGCTTCAGCTTCATCAATGATGCCTTGATAGACTTTGGAACGATGCGACATTTCCATGACCGACATGCCTGATCCTTTATAATCAAGCATTTCCGCAGCGGCTGTTTCGAGGACTTCCTCAGGCAGCATCGCTGGTCCAGCGGAGAAGTTGTAAATACGGTTTTCTTTCATTTGTACTCCTTTATAAGTTATTTAATTCTCTTTGATTCGAGATAATAACGCTTTTCTGTGGCGTGTCCCATCGAGAATGACTTTCTCGGCAAGACATCGTCGGCGGCAATATAATCGAAGATATCGCCTTTTGTTAGGGCTGGCATTGCAATCGCAATCGAGCCTTTGTTTTTATCAGCGCAGTTAATTAGTTCACTGACATCATGAATATAATCAACGCTAGTTTCTGGATGAGCTTTTAGATACTCATCAATATAACTTTGAACAATCTTGTAACACATTGGAGCAATACATGGCATATGCAGTTCTTTTTTGCCAGTTTCTTTTTGGTAAGCAAAACTAACAAAATCACCACTTAATTTGCTTTCAAGTCCAGGTAAGAAATCGTTTCCAGCATTGAACACCAAGCGATGAATAGGTTCAAAGATTAAACCTTTATCATAAATGTTCAATGCTTCCACCAATGCATATCGAGCTGGATGATTTTTCTTCTCATCTTCTGATAGATTAACTTTTATCTTATCCCAGTGAGCTTTAGCAGTCGCAAGAGAATGGTTTCCATCCCCCACGATAAACAAGAGACCATTGTTATTTTTCTTTAACAATTTCTCAAATTTATCGATTACTGCTTTAGTATTACTAACTTTGTAGCCTTTGATGTGGCCACCATCTTGATTTAATTCAAAATCATACACTTTTTCAAGTTTGTCTTTATGAGCATATAAATCTTCAACAATCGATTCATCTTTGTCATCAAAAAGGAACAAAATATGTGGCAGTTCAACAGCGGCATTCTCTCTTATTTTTAAGCGAGGTGGAATTCGTTCCACGATTGTGGCTTCGCTAGCGCGGATAAGGCTTTTAACGCCTTTTGTATAAGTGTAGTCTTCTAGGTCGATTGAAATAATTAATCCCAATCGATGTTTCACCACGCTGGTGCTTCGATCAACAAGGATGAAGCATTCACCTTGGTCAACCAGAATTTGTTTATCTAAATATTCTTTAATATTCTTGTTGATTTGATCGATATAAACTTTTTCATCAGTATGTCCTAAATATGCTTCTGGAAACATCATGTGATAAGTGGAAGGCTTACCCTTAGTTAGCTTATCCACTTCTTTCCAATAATCTTGATTGGATGTGAATTGATCACAAGCAATAACTGCGAAGGCATTTAAATCAACGCCTTCACGAGGAAGCAAGATATGAGGGGCACGAATGGTGGCAAATTCACTCATTAGCAAACACCTTGTGCGAGCATGGCTTCAAGTACTTTTAAGAAGCCAGCAATATTGGCACCCAAAGCAACATTGTTTGGTTGACCATATTTAACTGCAGTTTCGTGACATTTTTTGAAGATGTCTTTCATAATTTGTTGTAAACGAGCATCCACTTCTTCAAATGTCCATGGTAAGTGAATAGCGTTTTGAGTCATCTCAAGTCCGCTGACAGCGACACCACCAGCATTGCTGGCTTTGCCAGGAGCAAATAAAACATCATGAGTGTTGAAATAACGAATCGCTTCAACATCACATGGCATATTGGCACCTTCAACAAGCATGTAGCAGCCATTCTCTTTTAAGAGCTTAGCATCAGCTTCATGGATTTCACCTTGAGTAGCGCATGGAAGAGCAATGTCGCATGGTGTGGACCACATTTTATGTGGATCACCAACAAACTTAACTCCCTTGTGATCAGCAGCATAATCTTTGGAGAACATTCCTTTCATTTTGGCGTGTTCAACAATATATGGAACATCTAGACCTTTTTCGTCATAGACATAACCTTCAATATCACTCATAGCGACGAGCTTTGCGCCCATTTCATAAGCTTTAGCAGCGGCCATTCCACCAACTTTACCAGAACCAGAAATGATGACACGTTTGCCTTTAATGGTATCTTTCTTATATTCTCTTAGCATTTCTGCAACGAAATATAATAGGCCATAACCAGTTGCTTCTGGACGTCCAAGAGAACCACCATAGCTCAAGCCTTTACCAGTGAAGACACCAGTGAATTCGTTGGTAATCTTTTTGTAGTAGCCAAACATATAACCGATTTCACGAGCACCGAAACCTAAGTCACCAGCAGGAACATCGGTATTTGGTCCAATATAACGATAGAATTCAGCCATGAATGATTGGCAGAATCTCATAACTTCACCATCAGATTTTCCACGAGGGTCGAAATCAGCACCACCTTTGCCACCACCCATTGGTAATCCAGTTAAGCTGTTTTTAAAGGTTTGTTCAAAACCTAAGAATTTTAAAATTGATAGGTTAACAGATTTATCAAATCTCATACCACCTTTATAAGGTCCAATGGCTGAGTTAAATTGCACACGATAACCATTGTTGACACGAATCTTGCCAGCATCATCAACCCATGGGACACGGAATGACATAATTCTTTCTGGCATAACTAATCTTTCAAGAATAGCGTTAGCTTCAATACGTGGATCTTTATCGACTAAATAATCCATAGAATCAAAAAACTCTTCAACAGCGGAGATGAACTCTTTTTGTTCACCGTTTTTTGCCTTAACTTGTTCAAGCAAATCGTTCAAATATTTACTTTTATACATTAGTATTCCTCTCTTTCTCTCCAACATAAAAACAACCTTTCGGTCATTTGTTCATTAGAGAATCAATGTAGTAAAGCATAGTTTATTGCATAATCACTCTAACACTTTGTAAGCGCTTTTACAACCATGATTATTTATATAATTTAATCATATTATTAAGGCATATTCATTGTATAAATTTGCAATAAAAAACGCCTAAGGTATAATTGCTACATATGAAAAAACATTTATTACTATTAAGCATCCTTCCACTTCTCACCCTTTCATCATGTGGCGAAAGTGTGAGTGATTCTTCAACAACATCACAAAGTGATTCAACTTCTTCCTCAACTAGTGAATCTACCTCAAGTACTTCCCAAAGTAGCGATTCAAGTAGTTCATCTAGTTCAAGTTCATCCTCTACTTCAAGTAGCGATGATTGGTTCAGCGGTAGAACCGAATTAGACTGCGGTTATTATTCAATGGATCTACCAAAGAACTCCGCTTCACCAGTTACATTAGTTACCGATAACACATCAACCTCGTGGGATGAAAACGCCACCAAAGAATCGATTCCAACTGATTTTAGATACATCTACAAAAACGCTTATGACGATGGTCCAACAAACCATAAAACTAGTCCAAACTTCTATTCGTCTAACAACGACGCTCCAGGAGGAATCAAATTTACTGGAGCAGGCATTGGCTTACAAAGTAAAATGTTCACCCACACCGGAAATAAACTTGAAATTAGAATTGGTATTTCACAAGTCAATAACGCTAGTGGAATACCAGTGAAGAATGCTGATACATTCCATTTATATTATTTTAATAATGTTGGTTCGTTGCTTGGTCACTCCGCCGTTGTTGCTGAAACTATCACCACAAGTTCGGCAGGAAATTATGTGAAAATCTATTGCACTGAAAGCTACACCAGTTCAATTGCGTATGTTGATTTACGTATGAACGCAAATGCCTATAAAGGATCACAACTATATAATGTTGGCGTGAATTATCTCAACATAAAATCTTGGCCTCAAATCTAACGATTCGAAACCAAGATTAATATAAATACCTTAACTAAAGAACTACTTCACCATACAGGATATAACAATTACCCCAAATCGAAATAGGTTGATTCACTTCGGTGTGTTCAACTCGATCTATAAACTCCTCGCTTTGAGAATGATAATCCCAATAGAAGGAGGTTATTTTATAATCAAATTCTTTTTCAAAATGTTCTAGATAATAACTATTAAAAGCATTGATGAAAACTTCATTATCATACGCCAACAAATAATCACAACCAATTTCAACTCGCTTTTTAACTTGAGGAAATACACAGAATAATGTGTCTTGTGGCAAAACACTAATCGAAGAAAAGAAAAACTCGGTATCTTCTAAAATAGGTTCACCTCTATATAAATCAGTGCAATAAGAATTGCCAAATGGTCCAACAGGTGTATATCCATATACAGTTTCTTTTTGAGCGAGCATTTCCTTAGTAGTTAAAGAAGATCCTTTTTCGACTTGTAAATGATAAATCTTGTTATCGACATAGACATCGACATTAACCGAACTATTGCAAGAGGCAAGAAAAACCAAACTAGAAAGCATAACAGATGCTATACCTAATTTGCGGATTAATTTAAATTGCCTCCAATTTTTAGTAAAACAAATTTACTTCTCTTTTTTATTATCATCGACTTCATCAATTTTTCCAATCGCTTTATCTTCATTAACGATTTCTTTGCTAGCTTCTTCAACTTTAATTTCTTCCTTGTTCTTTTCTTCCTCTACTTCACTAACGGCGTTAAGCAAAGCTTTAGTTGGGTAGAACCAGTGATAAACAGCTTGGAATGAATATGATAAGAAAATATAGAAGAAGACAAAAGAAATTCCATAACGATACCACTCGGCGACATTATCCCAAATCACTAACGAAATAATGTTATAAATCAAAAGATAAATGCCAAGTGGAAGATTAATAACTTTATCTAAGTAAGTGACTTTTTCTTTGCGTTTCTTCGATACAGTGCACCAAATAAAATCAGCAATAATCCATAAAGAACCCGCTAAAGTGACAAAATTAAATATGTGGGCTCTTAATGGTGAAGAGTTCATAATTCCACATATCTTTAAAATGCCAAACACTAAAAAGAGAATGGCAATAACAAGGTATTCACCCTGAATTAATAATTTTACCTTGGTAATAGGCTCTAATGGTTTTCTGGATTTCATGATTGAATTATAAACTATAAGCATAAAGAAAAGATAGCGATTTCTCGCTATCTAGTCTCAATTAAGTTTAGAGCTTAATATCTTCTATTTTTGTCTTGCGACCTTTTTTGATTGTAATCTCACCTTTAGTGATGGCGCCGACTGGGCAAACATGACCGCATAAGAGACAGCCAACACATTTATCGGTGTTACATTTTGGTTCACGTTTTTCTTCGTCCCATTCAATAGCTTGGTGACCACCATCATAGCAAGAGATGTAGCAACGTCCACAACGGACACATTTGTCTAAATCAATATTTGGACGAACTATGTAATCACGGTTGAGGCTTTCGGCAGGAATGATGTTTTTATTGGCTAGACCAACTAAATCACTTAAGTGATCGACATGTTGTTCTTCCATATAATGCATCAAACCATTTTTCATATCTTCAACGATACGATAGCCATATTGCATAATACCGGTTGTGACTTGAAGAGTTGAAGCACCAGCAAGAATAAATTCTGCAGCGTCTTCCCAAGTTTCAATACCACCGATACCAGAAATTGCTAAGTCTTTTAGACGTGGGTCTTGTCTCATTTGCTGAATGAAACGAAGAGCGACTGGTTTAACTGCTTTTCCCGAATAACCGGAAATAGCGGATTTGCCATCAACGATTGGTAAACCAACTTTCTTATCTAAGTCGATATTACAAATTGATTTAATAGTATTGATAGCAGCAATACCATCAGCTCCACCTTCAAGACAGGCGACAGCAACCGGAACCATATCAGTAATGTTTGGTGTCATCTTGGCAATCATTGGAAGTTTGCTACCGCGCTTAACGGCTTGGCAATATTTCTTGCATAGTTCTGGATTTGTACCAACATCACTGCCCATGGCGTGAGAAGTCATCTGTGGGCAAGATAGATTCATTTCGATCATATCAGCGCCGGCAACTTCAACTTTGTGGGCTAAATCTTCCCAAGTGGCTTCATCATTGCCCATGATTGAGGCGATGAGGACTTTGTTTGGGAATTCTTTTTTCAAGCGAGCAACATCGCGAAGGTTTTCTTCGAGTGAATGCTCAGCAATTTGCTCCATGTTTTTAAAACCAACAAATGGAGTATTTTCTTTATTTAACTTATCAAATCTTGGTGAAACTTCATCAATGAAATATGATTTTGGACCAATGGTTTTGAATACCACACCACCCCAACCTACTTCGTAGGCTTTCTTGCACATATCATAGCAGTTACCAACTGGAGATGATGATAAGCAGAATGGGTTTTCAAAGCGAACACCAAGGAAGTTAACGGATAAATCTTTATTAACCATCTTATTTACCTCCTAAAGCTGCATCGACAAAGATAGCAACTTCTTTTCCGGTGCGAACACCACCGACAACAGTCTTATCGAATTCGCTATGGGCGATATCACCACAAACGAATACTTTTGGATCTTTGGTTAAATACTTAGAACCAACATTGACTTCGCCTTTAACGAGTTCAACACCAAGACCTTCAACGTCAGGATATTGACCAACGGCAAGGATAATCTTATCAGCTTCAATTTTGATTTCGCTCTTAATGACACGGTGAGCAAATGAAACAACTTTGCCATCAATAGCAGTTGGAACATAACCATCGATGATTGTTGCGCCCATCTTTTCAGCACCTTCAAGTTCCTTCTTGCTGGCTTTGAATTCTGAGAATTGTTCATAAACAACATCAGTAACGTTAGCAACATTGAGTAATTTCAAGGTCGTAACCACGTCCATAGCGACGTCGCCACCACCAACAACTAAAACATTGGCAGGCACTTTAACTTCGCCTTTCTTGGCTTTGACTTCTCTTAAGAAATCAACGGCAAGTTCAACATTTTTGTTGTCTTTAAATAATGGAAGCATCTTGCCATAGGAATATCCAACTGCAAGAATAACTGCTTCATGTCCTTTTTTGAGTTCTTCAATGGAAACATCTTTACCGATACATTTGCCGCAATGGAATTTGACTCCAAGTTTCTCAATGCGCTCAATTTCATGATCGACAATGTGATCTGGTAAACGGTATTCTGGAATTAAACGGAGCATTCCGCCTAATACTTTTTCTTTCTCATAGACATCGACTGCATAGCCAAGTTGTCTTAATGAAACAGCAGCTTGTAAGGCGGATGGACCACTACCAACAATAGCGATAGCTTTGCCATTTCCTTTACCAGCTTTAAGAATATCCATCTTCACAGCTTCTTCATAGTCAGTGACATAACGTTGAATACGGCCAATATCAATTGGACGATCAATGCCGCTTCTTGAACAACCTTTCTGACAATATTTCTCCGTTGGACAAACGCGAGCACAGATGGAACCTAAAGCGTTATTCTCACGAATAGTTTCGGCTGCGCCTTTGAAGTTACGGAATCTAACTGAACGGATAAATTTGTCCGGACTTGTTCCAGCCGGGCATGCTTTCGAACATGGTGCATCAAGACATAATAAACATCTCGAAGCTTCTTCGCATATTGTAAGTGGCGAAAAACCAGGCTCGAATTCTTTTTTGTATTTTGAATCCATATGAAAATTCCTTTCATATATAGTTTAGCAAAATTTTGTTGATAGACAATTATATAGTTTAAAATTGTGAAAATGATTTATTAATAATTGGCATATAAAATCAAATTACTTTACTTGTGCCATTTTGGCATATTGATAATTAATATACATGCCATTTAATCATAAATATTAAAAGCATTCTAAATGTATATCTAACAAAAAGGAGTAGTTATTTACTACTCCGATTACGTATTAAATCAGCTTAAGGTTGTTGGATTTGACCAAATATATCCAGTTCGATTTGTTTGCGAATCAAATCTAGGTGAGAACCCATAACCATAGAATTCTTGGAAAGTAGCATAATGGTCATCTGAATATACAACGTATGGAGATGAATCATATCCGCTTTCAGGAAGTCCCGCGCTAAATACGATAACTCGGCCAATTCCTCGTTTTGAGGTGGAATAAGCGCTGTTAAGAGCCACATCAAATTCGTTGTAGCCCAAAGTAGAAAAATTAGAAGCATTCTTTAAATTTGGAACAGCGTTAACATATCCATCTGTCCTTTTAGACCATTGGTTGCAACGTAAATAACTGCCAAATACACTCTTATCAGTTGAACTAACGCTACCTTTTAAAACAAAATTAGCAGGAGCTTTGCCAAAAGCACAATAATACGCAGCGATATCAAATGGATCGGTTACACTTGCTTCTTCGGCAGTATAGCCGCCATTGATGACATCATCGTAAGCATAATAAGTTAAAGTTTTTGATTCAACAATTGAATAAGTTGAACCACTTCTAGAAATAGCGGTTGGAATTGAAACCGTCGTAGTGCCTGAGACTAGTGAGGCAGTTGATTTGACAGGATTGATACGATATTGATCTGTTGCAACGTCAGCATATGTTGCAGCAGATGTCTCGCTAGATGTGTAATAGATATCAATTTGACTAATCGATAAATTCGCGCTTCCTGCTGCTTCAATGTAGAAATAATCAAAGCCAGAAGAGGAAGTAACACTGTAAGTATTGGAAACGCTTGAATATGAAGCTGATGAAATATAAGTAAGCGGGAAGGTTGAACCATATTTGATGTTCATTCCTGATTGTGAAGAATTTCCAGATGAATTTAAATAAGTAATACTAAGTTTTTTAATACCAGAGAAACCGGTCACGTTATATAAAAGTGCCATCGCTAGCATTGTCATAGAAAGGTAGTAAGTTACAAATACCACCAGAATAACTCGTCGCTAAATAGTAATGGAAATTATAGCCGCTGACAGATACAACGTTCGTACCATCCGTTGAATCAGAATAATTTCCGGTATCATATTTACCTGAAAAAGAAAACGAGGATGAATTCAATCTTAAGTGAAGTAAATCAGAAGTATCAATTGAAGTAGATGAACTAGAAGAACTACTGGATGAACTACTTGAACCAG
>CAZLUI010000001.1:0-28442 GCA_964562705.1 uncultured Staphylococcaceae bacterium | reverse complement strand
GTTGAGATATCACCACTAGAAAAACTCGAATCGCCCGAAGTTGAGGTTAAATCAGTCCAAGAAGAGTCATGAGATGAAGTTGACGAAGAATCGTTTGATGTCGAAAAGTCTGATGGTTTGATATAGAAAGTGCATGAAGTTAGCAAAAGGGCTGAACTGCATATAATTAATAATTTTTGAAGACATGTGTTTTTCATATGTTTAAATATTAACAAATAATACAGTACTTTTGTTTGAAAAGTTGTAACAAAAAAAGAGCAGATTTCTCTGCCCTTCTTATGAGTTAGTGATTAGTCAACGAATTCAACGATAACGACTTGAGCGTTATCACCGAGACGGACACCGGCTTTAATGCCACGGGTATAACCACCATTACGTTTTGCAAAGCGTGGTCCAATTTCGCTGAAGAGTTTGCTTACTGCTTCTCCTGAGCGAAGAAGAGATGCCGCTTGACGACGAGCGTGTAAGCTGCCATCTTTTGCAAGAGTAACTAAGTGATCAGATAAAGATTTTAATTCTTTAACCATTCCGCTTGTAACTTTGACTCTCTCTTCCATAACCATGGTAGTAGCGAGAGTTCTTAACTTATTTTCATGTTTTGATTTGGTATATCCGGCTTTAAAGCGAACACCAGTCTTACCATGAACATTTTTACGTCCTTGAGCTGCCATATTTTATCTCCTTATTCCGGAATATAATCACGGAAACTTAAACCATTTTCGGTTAGTTTCTCTTTGACTTCCTTGAGTGATTTTTTGCCGAGATTTCTGACTTTCATCATTTCATCTTCGGTCTTTTGAGTGAGTTCTGCCACTGTTGCAATTCCTGCTCTCTTTAAGCAGTTATAGCTTCTTACAGAGAGTTCGAGTTCTTCAATTGGCATATTCTCAAACTTGTCTTCAGTAACTTCGACCACTTCCTTGATCATGTTGATTTCTTCAACCGTTTTTTCAAGTTCAATGAATGGTTTTAAGTTAACGACAAGCATTTCGGCCGCTAACGAGACTGCAGTTTGTGGAAGGATGCTGCCATCGGTCCAAACTTCAAGAGTCAAACGGTCAAATTTTGAATCGTGTCCGACACGTGTTGGTTCAACAGTGTAAGAAGCGCGAGTCACAGGTGAATAGATAGAGTCAGTAGCGATGGCGTTACCTTCGCTAGAATAAACTCTTTCTTTTCCATTGTTTTCTGGTTTGTTGGCATCGCTTGTGACATAGCCACGGCCATTTCTAGCGTAAACGTTCATATTGAATGTTCCACCTTCAGAAACGTGAGCGATAACAAGATCAGGATTAATGATGCTAACTTGATCAGGGAGTTTGAAGTCTGAGGCTTTAACTTCCTTTGGTCCTTTGACGGAAACGCTTAAGACTTTAACTGCATTTTCTTCATCATCAATACGGAGGACAAGAGCCTTCAAATTGAGAATGATAGCAGTAACGTCTTCTTCAATGCCTTCTAGAGCAGAGAATTCATGTTTAGCGCCTTCGATTTCGACGCTGAATACGCTTGCGCCTGGTAGGCTAGCAAGTAAAACACGACGAAGTGAATTGCCAATAGTGAGACCATAACCTCTTTCAAGAGGCTCGATGACGAATTTACCATAATTGGTGGATTCATCAACTTTGGCGATTTTGAACGCAGTGCGTTCGAATGGTTTTGCTAAATTAGACATGCTTATTTCCTCCTAATTAGCCGCGAGGTCTCTTTGGTGGGCGGCATCCGTTATGTGGTACTGGTGTAGTATCAGTAATAGATAGAATTTGTAGACCAGCGGTAGCAAGGGCGCGGACAGCGCCTTCTCTTCCAGAGCCTGGTCCTTTGACATTCACGTCTACAGTTCTAAGACCTTGTTCGTATGCAACTTTTGCAGCTGCTTCGCCTGCGAGTTGGGCGGCAAATGGTGTTGATTTTTTGGCACCTTTGAAGCCTAATGCGCCTGCTGAAGACCAAGCAATGACGTTTCCTTGTTCATCAGAAATGGTGACAATTGTGTTATTGAAGGTGCTATGAACATGAGCCATACCTTTGGTAAATGCACGTTTGATTTTTTTCTTGCGTGCGGTAGTTTTTGTTGCCATGATGCTATGCTCCTTTCATTAACCTTGTGACGCCACTTTTTTGTTGGCGATGGTTTTTCTTTTGCCCTTACGAGTACGGGCATTTGTTCTTGTGCGTTGTCCACGAACTGGTAATCCTCTGCGGTGTCTCATACCACGATAACAACCAATTTCGGTTAAACGTTTAATATTGAGAGCGACTTCGCGACGTAAGTCACCTTCAACTTTGTGTTTTGCAAGTTCTTGACGAATAGCAGAGAGTTGTTCTTCGGTTAAATCTTTAACACGAATATCTTCACTTACTTTTGCGTCTTTGCAGATTTGTTTTGCGAGGGTGTCGCCAATACCATAAATATAGGTAATAGAGACAACTACGCGTTTATCATTTGGGATATCAACCCCGACAATACGTGCCATGTAATGGTTTTCCTCCTATTAATTAACCTTGGCGTTGTTTGTGCTTTGGATTTTCACAAATCACCATGACTTTGCCATGACGTTTGATCACTTTGCACTTTTCGCACATAGGTTTGACTGAAGGTCGTACTTTCATAAAATTTCCTCCTTGTAGTCAATGCTACAATCTTAGTTTTTGTATCTAAATGTGATACGCCCGCGTGTTAAATCATACGGTGAAATTTCGACGGTAACTCTATCGCCTGGTAAGATGCGAATGTAATGCATACGGATTTTACCAGAAACGCAGGCCAGAATTACGACCCCGTTCTCGAGCTTTACCTTAAACATTGCGTTAGGCAAGGTCTCGACAACTGTCGCTTCCACCTCGATGACTCCTTCTTTTGCCATATTTGAATCTTCCCTCCTACTTAGTTAGAATTTCGTATCCATCCTTCGTAATTACGATGGAATTTTCATAATGGCTAGATAATTTGCCATCTTTCATTCTCGCAGTCCAACCATTTTTCATGATTCGCACTGCGAAGTGTCCTTCCGCCACCATTGGTTCGATAGCTAGACACATACCCTCTTTAAGAACTGGGCCACTTCCCGCCGGACCATAATTTGGAATATATGGATCTTCGTGAAGATGAGCGCCAACTCCATGACCTGTAAACTCTCTTGGCAAAGAGTAACCATGAGATTCGCAATAAACCTGTATTGCGTGAGAAACATCGCCTAAGTGGGCTCCAGGACGAGCAAACTTAACACCTTCGAAGAAGCTTTCTTCTGTGACTTTAATTAGTCTAAGAGCTCTTTCTTGGCAAGTACCTACTGGATATGTGCGACAAGCGTCGCCTACATAGCCATTCAAGGTGGCACCAACATCGACCGATACAATATCTCCTTCGCGAAGAATTCGATGCTCGGAAGGAATTCCGTGCACTAATTCATCATTGACTGAAACACATACCGCTCCAGCAAATCCCTCATAGTTTAAGAAGGTAGGATACGCTCCCGCGTCTCTTATTATCTTCTCGCACATATTCGCGACGTCTAGAGTACTAAGGCCAGGTCGGATTTTATCTTTGATTCCGTCGAAGACGAGACCAACAATGTGTCCGGCCTTAGCCATAAGTTCAATTTCTCGAGGTGATTTAATAATAATCACTATTTAGCCTCCAATAGCAAATCTATATCGATCATTAGAGCATCTACACCTTTCATGCCGTCGAGAGTGTGTAATAAACCCTTCTTTTCATAGAATTCGAGGAGAGGCTTGGTTTGCTTGTCATAATGCACTAAGCGAACTTCAAGGGCTTCGCGATTATCGTCTGGGCGTTGAACAAGTTCACCACCACAGATATCACAGACGCCGGCCACTTTTGGTTTGCGCTTTTCGATGTGATATGGAGCACCACAGCTTTTGCAAACTAGACGGCCACATATACGACGAATAAGTTCCTCTTTTGGAGTGTCAATGCTAATGACAATATTGACCTCACGATTAATCTCTTTAGTGAGTTTTTCGAGAGCTTCTGCTTGTGGAATTGTTCTTGGGAAACCATCGAGAAGATAACCATTTGCACAATCATCTTTTGATAATCTTTCTTTTACAAGACCAATTGTCACATCATCAGGGACTAAATGTCCGTCATTGATATACTTCTTAGCTAATAAGCCGAGAGGTGTTCCCTCTTCCATTGCTTCGCGGAACATATCTCCAGTAGAAATATGTGGTATACCATATTCCGCGATAATCATCTTTGCTTGGGTTCCTTTACCAGCACCTGGTGGTCCCATAATAATCATATTAATGCTTTGAGCTTTCATGATTAATTCCTTCCTGCTGTGGCTTGAACTTCATCATAAGTCTTGCCAGCGAGCAAACCATCAATTTGATTCATAATTTCAATTGAAACACCAACGGAAATGATGAGACCAGTACCACCGATAGCAAGAGATGAGTTATCACCGAAGACACCTGACAAAGTAAGCACAACCGGTAAGGCAGCGATGAATGCTAATGCAAAGGCACCGATGAATGTTACACGATTGACAACTTTCTTAACGTATCTTTCAGTCTCATTTCCTGGACGTATACCAGGTATATATGATCCATTCTTACGGAAATTTTCAGCAAGATGTTCTGGATCAATCTGAATTGAGGCATAGAAGAATGCAAAGATCAGAATGAGGGCTACATATATTACCAACCCCCAAGGCATTTCCCAAGTGGAACCATCAAACCACGGCATCGTGTAGGTTTCACTATAAGAGAAGATTTTTAGCCATTCCGGTTTGGCATCGCTAGAGATAAATGAAGCGATGACACTTGGCGCCATCATAATTGATGAGGCGAAGATGACTGGAATAACCCCGGCGGAGTTAACCTTGATTGGCAAGAAACTAGCTTTTGCCATTGAGGATGTTTGTCCTCCGCTTTTTCCGCTGTGTTGAACTGGTATTTTTCGAATTGACAATTCAATGAAGACAACGAAGGCGAGAATAAGGAGGAAAGCTAAGATATATAAGGCAAATTGGAATGACCCTTTAATGAGTAATTGAGCATCCTTATAGTAGTCTGGGCTAATCCATGTCTTAAACGCTGTTGAGATTTGAATCGGCAAGCTACGAATACAACCAGCAAAGATGATAACGGAAATACCATTTCCTAAACCTTTTTCAGTGATTTGGTCACCGAGCCACATAACTGTCATTGCTCCAGCGAGCATAACGGTGATGATATAGGCATAGGTCCAGAAGTTAAGGTCCATGTTAATAGTAATATATTGACTATTTTCCATGGTCTTAATAATTCCATAAGCCTGGACTGCTCCAAGCATTAAGGTTAAATATCTTGTCGCCATCTCAGTTTTCTTACGGCCATATTGACCTTGCTTAGAAAGTTCGGTCAGGGCTGGAAGAACATCCTTTTGTAATAGTTGGATGATAATCTGAGCGGTGATGTATGGAGAAACTCCAAGGGCAAAGATGGAGAAATTAGATAAGGCTCCACCACCAAGGAGATCCATTAGGGCAACGGCGCTAGCGCCATTTAATGCGTTGCTAAGTTCGCCTGTTGCTGTGACTCCTGGAACGGTAATCGCCGCACCAATACGGATTACAAAGAGAATCATAATCGTAAAGAAAATACGATTAACGATGTCCTTGTTCTTGAAGATTGAGGCGATTTTTTTCATAAGATTAAATCACCTCTGCTTTGCCACCGGCATCAACGATTGCTTTTTCGGCACTCTTGGAGAATTTATTGGCTTGAACTGTAAGTTTTGCACTTAGTTCGCCGTTTCCAAGAATTTTAACTCCGTCATATTCTTTCTTGACGAGACCTTTTTCGATCAATAATGCTGGGGTGACAATTGTGCCATCTTTGAACATATTCAATGAAGAAATGTTGACGATAGCATATTCAATGTGTGAACCATTTGTAAAACCAAATTTTGGTAAGCGACGGTACAAAGGAGTTTGTCCACCTTCAAATCCTGGAGCTTTAAGACCACCAGAACGAGATTTTTGACCTTTGTTACCAGTACCGGCGTTTTTGCCGTTACCGGAACCGACACCACGGCCCTTACGATATGCTTTTGTCGTAGCGCCTTTTGCGTGTTCAAGTTCATTGAGTTTCATAATTGCACCTCCCTTAAATTAGTATTTATGTAAATTTAATTAGTTATTTTTCGCTTTTGCCACGAAGTGCTTGGACTTGGGCATAGGATTTTAAACCAGTTAAACCATTTGTGGTTGCACGAATCACGTTAATTGGTGCGCGTGAACCATAGACTTTTGAAGTGACGTTACGAATTCCGGCGAGTTCGAGAATAGCACGAACTGGGCCACCAGCAATAATTCCTGTACCTTCAGGGGCTGGTTTTAAGAAGACGTTGCAAGCTCCGAATTTGCCAATTGTTTCGTGAGCGATTGTGTCGCCTTTCTTAGCAATGTGGATTTCGAAGGTATTGCGCTTTGCCGCTTCAAGAGCTTTCTTAATTGCATCTGGGACTTCAGCAGCTTTTCCGGTTCCATAACCGAATTTGCCTTTTTTGTTTCCGATAACAATCAATGCAGAGAAGCGCATTCTGCGACCACCTTTAACGGTTTTCGCAATACGATTGATGTCAACGACGACTTCTTCGTATTCTTTTGGCTCGTCAGCTCTTGGACGACGACCGCCTCGGCGATCATCACGGCGTCCGTTTGGACGACCACCGCGTGAACGAGCATCTCTTCTAGGAGCGACTTCAGGAGCAGCTTCTGTTGCTTCTGCGGCTGGTTGAGCCTCAGGGGTAATTACTTTTTCTTCTTCCATGATCATTCTCCTTAGAATTTAAGGCCACCCTTACGGGCAGCATCAGCTAAAGCAGCAACACGGCCATGATAGATATATCCACCACGATCGAAGACTACTTTACTAATCTTTTTAGCTACACAAGCTTCAGCAAGAGCAGCACCAACTTTACTAGCGGCTTCAATATTGCTGCCATTTTCAAGTTTTAAGGCGACACTGCTTGCGCAGGCTAATGTGACACCCTTAACATCATCGATGACTTGAGCTTCAATATTTTTATTAGAGCGGAAGACAACTAGACGTGGGCAATCTGGAGTACCAGAGATTTTGGCGCGAACACGAGCGTGTTTACGAACGCGAATTGCGGATTTTGATTCTTTTTTAATCATATCATTACTCCTTCATTATGCCTTAGCGGTACCGCCAGCGCGTTTACCTTCCTTACGGATGATATGTTCGCCTTTGTACATGACACCTTTGCCATTATATGGTTCTGGTTCACGGGTTCCGCGAATAAGTGCGGCGGTTTGACCAACTGCTTGTTTCGAGATACCTTCAACAACGATTTCAGTTGCTGATTTGCACGAAATTTTTGAGTTTGGTTCTGGTTTGATTACGATTTCATGAGAATAACCAACGTTCATAACGATTGAATCACCTCTCATAGCAGCACGATAACCAATACCGACAATAACAATCTCTTTCTTGAAACCTTTGGTGACACCAACAATGGCATCATTAAGGTTAGCACGGGTTGTACCGTGTAATTGTTTTGTGTGTTTTTCTTCATTTGCACGTGAGCAAGAAACTTTGCCATCAGCGACTTTGACTTCGATGAGGCTTGGAATCACGACATCTAAGGAACCTTTTGGTCCTTTAACTGACATGATTTCGCCCTTCTTTTCAAGAGTGACGCCTTCTGGGAGTTTGATAACTTTTAAACCAATTCTGGACATAATAATTACCAAACGTAAGCAAGTACTTCACCACCGATACCTAAGGTACGAGCAGTTTTGTCGCTTACGACTCCTTTACTTGTGGAAATGATTGCAATACCTAAGCCACCGAGAACGTGTGGAAGTGCATCACTTCTAACGTTGACACGAAGACCTGGTTTTGAAATTTTCTTTAGGCCAGAAATGATTCTTTGACCATTTGAGCCATATTTGAGGGAAAGGCTAAGAGTTTTCTTAACGTCTCCTTCGACCTTGAAGTCGCAAATGAATCCTTCGTCGAGAAGAATACGAGCGATTTCAACTTTCATTTTGCTTGAAGGCATGCTTACAGAGGCATAACGAAGTTGATTCGCGTTGCGAATTCGGGTGAGCATATCTGCGATTGGATCTGTCATCATAATTTGTTACCTCCTCTTTTACCAAGATGCTTTCTTCATGCCTGGGATCTCGCCTTTGTAGGCCATCTCTCTTAAGCAGACACGACATAAATGGAATTTCGAATAAACTGAATGAGGACGTCCACAACGTTCACAACGAGTATATTCACGAACTTTGAATTTTTGAGGTCTTGAACATTTGACCTTCAAACTGGTTTTTGCCATTGTAGTTTCCTCCTATTTATGGAATGGCATGCCCATGAGCTCTAATAAGCTGTAGGCTTCCTCATCACTGTTAGCTGTGGTAACGATGACGATATCCATTCCTCTGATTTTACTGACTTTATCGTAGTCAATTTCTGGGAAGATAAGTTGTTCTTTGACACCAAGGGTATAGTTACCATGGCCATCAAAGGCGTTCTTACTTACACCACGGAAGTCTCTAACACGTGGAAGTGCGATGGAGACTAAACGGTCGTAGAATTCGTACATATTCAAACCACGAAGTGTGACTTTACAGCCAATTGCTTGTCCTTCACGTAATTTGTAGGTAGCGATTGATTTTTTAGCCTTTGTGGTTACTGGGTGTTGGCCAGTGATTTGTGCGAGTTCGCTCACACTCTCTTCAAGAAGTTTAGCGTTTGTGATGGCTTCGCCAACACCGACGTTGATAACGATCTTTTCAAGATGCGGGACTTGCATGATGGAGGAATAGTGATATTTATCCATCATAGCTTTTTTGATTTCTGATTGATAACGATCAAGAAGTCTGGTTGATTCGACGCGAATCTTGTTTCCCTTAGAAGCTTTCTTTGCTACTGGTTTGCTAACTTCAGTTTTGATAGCGGCGGCTTTTGGAGCAGCAGCTTTCTTTACTGGAGCTTTCTTTTCAGCAGGTTTAGAAGCAGCAGGTTTTTTGACTGCTGCAGATTTAACTGCAGGTTTCTTTGTTTCTGCCATTTTGCTTCCTCCTAGTTAAGCTTGCTTCCGCTGGCTTTAGAGACACGGACTTTTTTGCCCTTTTCTTCTATATAACCTACGCGCGAAGCTTTTTTGGTTTTTGGATCAACGATAGCAACATTGCTAACATCGATTGGGACGTACATCTCAACAACCGATCCTTCTGGATTGTTTTGAGTTGGTTTTTTGTGTTTTTTGTGAACGTTTACGCCTTCGACAACAACTTTGTTAAGTTTTGGATAGCTAGCTTGAACGACACCAGTTTTCCCTTTGTCTTTTCCAGCGATAACGACGACTTTATCACCTTTTAAAATCTTCATATGTCCCTCCTTTATAGAACTTCTTCGGCAAGGGAAACGATTTTCATAAATCCTTCACCCTTATCACGAAGTTCTCTTGCGACTGGTCCGAAGACACGTGTTCCGATTGGAGCGCCATCGGCATCGATAAGAACGATAGCATTGTCATCAAAGGCAATGGTTGAACCGTCTGGACGATTGATAGCGTGTTTGGTACGGACGATGACACCTTTAACGATGTCACTTTTTTTAACACGGCCATTTGGAATTGCAACTTTGACAGCGCAGGTGACAATGTCACCAATGCTGCTTGATTTGCGGTCTCCTCCGCCTGCGAGACGGAAGACTCTGACTATTCGAGCGCCACTGTTGTCGGTGACGACGAGATTTGTTTCATTTTGAACCATATCTTATCTCCCCCTTATTTGGCTGCCGCTTTTTTAGCAGGTGCTTTTTTAGCAGGTGCTTTCTTGGCTGGTTCAGCTTTTACTTCAATAGCGACTTCGGCTGGTTTTTCGCTGACGATTTCTTCAGTGCCGGCTTTTTCTTCAAGAGCAAGTTCGGCTTCAGCAGCTTTAATTGAAATAACTGCTTTCTTATCAACTGAGATAAGTCTGAAACGTTTGGTAGCGCTTAATGGACGGCAAGCCATGATGGTGACTGTATCGCCAACTTTAGCTAAATCCTTCTCATCGTGTGCGTAATATCTATTTGAATATTTAACGCGCTTTGCATATTTGGCATGTCTCTTGTGAGTTTCGACTTCAACGACGATGGTCTTAGCCATCTTGTTAGAGACGACAATACCTTGAAGTGTTGTTCTAATATTTCTTTCCATTGGTCAATCCTCCTATTTAATGCCAAGTTCGCGTTCACGTTGCACCATGTAGACACGGGCAATGTCTTTACGAACTTTTCTTACTTCTTCACCGTGTTCAAGTTGTCCAACAGCTTTTTTACGACGAAGATTGAATAATTCTTCTTTGAGCAAGTAAATCTTTTGGTTAAGTTCTTCGTTAGATAACTCACGTATTTCTTTGACTGTCATTTACTTTGCCTCCTTAGCGATAACTTTGCAGCGGCATGGGAGCTTATATGCGGCTAAGCGGAGAGCTTCGCGAGCATCAGCTTCTGGGACCCCACTCATTTCGAACATGACTCTGCCAGTTTTCACAACTGCAACCCAGAATTCTGGGTTACCTTTACCGGAACCCATACGGACTTCGGCTGGTTTTTTGGTTTTAGCAAGGTGTGGGAATATGCGGACATAAACCTTACCTTCTTTTTTGGTGTAACGTGATAGAACGATACGGGCTGATTCGATTTGACGATCACTGACCCATGCTCCATCGACGGCTTGAAGACCGAATTCACCGAAGCTGACTTTATTGCCAGCTTTAGAAAGGCCTTCATATTTAATACCGTGTGGACGACGATATTTAACTCTTTTTGGTTGCAACATAAATTACTTTGCTCCCTTCTTCTCTGCTTCTTTTTCTTCAGCTTTGTTAGAGTCGTTAACATTACCACGGCAGATCCAGACCTTAACACCTAAACGGCCATAAGGAGTGACTGCTTCAGCAATTGAGAAGTCGATGTTGGAACGAAGTGTGGTTAATGGGACGATTCCGTCTTTATAACCTTCGCTACGAGCAATATCGGCACCGCCTAAACGACCAGAGATCATTGTACGGCAACCTTTTGCACCGGCTTTTCTAACTCTTTGAATAGCTTTCTTTTGAGCTGTTCTGAAGGAAGCACGATTTTCAAGTTCACCAGCAATCCATTGAGCAACTAAGGAAGCATCTAAGTCAGGATTTTTGATTTCCACGACATCGATACGAACTGAGCTGCCTTTAAGCATAGCTGATAATTCTTTTTTAATACGGTTAATGTTTGCACCGTCTTGTCCGATAACAACGCCAGGTTTGGCAACGAAGATCATTACTTTAATCTCGCGTCCTTTATCGTCTTTACGTCTTTCAATCTCAATGTGTGAGACTAAAGCGTCTTTTAATTCTTTGATGAGATATCTACGAATTTTAACATCTTCTAGAAGGAATTTTGAATATTCTTGATTGTTAGCAAACCATCTTGAATTCCAATCGCGGTTGATACCAACACGCATGCCAACTGGACTAACTTTTTGACCCATTTGTGATTCCTCCTATCTTTCTTTTACTACAACAGTAATGCTGCAGGTTCTTTTTACTAATCCGGATGCGCTGCCTTTTGCACGTGGCAAGAAGCGTTTCATGCGTAATCCGTCATTGGCGTAAATCTCAGCGATATATAAGCTTGCTTCATCCATACCATTGTTGTTAATAGCGTTTGCTGCGGCTGATTTAACAACTTTAGTAATAATTGGGGAAGCGGCTTTGTTAACATTGGCGAGAATGCCAAGGGCTACATTCACGTCTTTTCCTCTAATTAAGTCAATAACTAGGCGGGCTTTACGTGGAGTGACACGGACATCGAATGCGATAGCGCGTGCACTTGTAACTGGAGACTTAGCTGGAACTTCTTCCACTTTGGCTTTGCTCTTCTTAGGAGCTTCAGCTTTAGGGGCAACTTCTTTTACTGCTTCAACTTTGGCTTCAACTTTTTTAGCAGGTGCATTTTTAGCAGGTGCCTTCTTAGTTGGGGCTTTCTTAGCTGGGGCTTTCTTTTCTTCTGCCATAACTAATCTCCTTATTTACCACTGGCAGCAGCTTTATCGTCTGCGTTATTGCCGTGGTGTCCTTTAAATGTTCTTGTTGGAGCAAACTCACCGAGCTTATGTCCAACCATATCTTCTGTTACATAAACAGTGATATGTTCGCGGCCATTGTAGACTGCGAAGGTGTGTTCGACAAATGATGGGAAAATGGTCGAACGACGTGACCAAGTTTTGATGACTTCTTTTTTGCCAGCTGCGTTTAGAGCGTCAACTTTCTTAATAAGATATGCATCAACGAATGGTCCTTTTTTAATGCTTCGTGACATAAATCATTTTCTCCTTTCACTATTTGTCATTAATTCTACGAACGATTAATTTCGTAGAAGGTTGTTTGTTGCGTCTGGTCTTGACACCGAGAGCACGTTTTCCCCATGGGGTACGTGGTGCATCACGGCCGACTGGACATTTACCTTCACCACCACCGTGTGGGTGATCGTTAGGGTTCATGGCAGAACCACGAACGGTTGGGCGCATGCCTAACCAGCGATTCTTACCAGCTTTGCCTTTGTTGATAAGGCTATGGTCTTCATTACCGACAACACCGATGGTGGCACGGCAATCAGCCAATACTTTTCTGACTTCACCAGAGGCGAGACGAAGAATGATGTATTTGCCTTCGGCACCAAGCACTTGAGCACTTGTACCAGCGGCACGGCACATTTGTCCACCTTTCATTGGTGAGAGCTCTACGTTATGAACGAATGTTCCTTCTGGAATATTCTTTAATGGTAGGGCATTTCCGATTTTGATATCGACATTTTCACCGGAGACAACTTTATCTCCGACCTTGATTCCACTTGGGGCAAGGATGTATCTCTTTTCACCATCTAGATAGGCGATGAGAAGAATGTTTGCGTTACGGTTTGGATCATATTCCACCGCTTTTACTGTTCCGACAATTCCGTCTTTGTTACGTTTGAAGTCGATGACTCTATAGCGACGTTTGTGTCCACCACCGATGTGACGTGTGGTAATAACACCTTGGTTATTACGTCCGCCAGACTTACTTAGTTTAGCTGTTAAACTTTTTTCAGGAGTTGATTTGGTGATTTCTTCGAACGTCAAATTCGTCATGTTACGTCTGGACGCTGAGGTCGGTCTGTAAGTTCTAATTGACATGTTATTTCTCCTATAATTTTAATCTTGTTTCAGATTATTCTTTGAAGAGGTCAAGTGCTTCGCCTTCAGCGACAGTCACGACCGCTTTCTTGAACCCAGAGATTGAACCTTTGTAACGGCCACCTCTTGTGGTTTCTTTTGCGCGAACGTTAATAATGTTAACTTCGACAGCCTTGACACCGAAGACGGCTTCAAAAGCTTTCTTAATTTCTGCACGATTTGCTGATTTAGCAACACGGAGGGTAACTTTATTTTGTTCTTGCATGAGGGACATAGTCTTTTCAGTGATGATTGGTTCGACAATTGTATCGAAGTCACGAACTGAGGCTTTTGTTACTTTTGCTTTTGCAGCAGCTGCTTTTGCCATAGGTTATTTTCCCTCCTTTAATAAATTGCCAACCAATTCAATGGTGGCCTTGTCTGATAAAATGTGATCGAAATACATTAAATCATAGACAGACACGTTGTTCGCGCTTGTAACGACTACGCGTGAGACGTTTGAAGCACTGCGAATGAGCTTTTCGTTTTCTTCAGAGATAACGAGAAGAACTTTTCCAGTTGCTTTGAGAGCTTCGAGTGTTTTGACAAATTCTTTAGTTGAGATTTTCTCAATAGCGAATGTATCAACAACAATAAGTTCTTTTACCTTTGAGGATAAAGCAGAGCGTAATGCGAGCTTATGTTCCTTACGGTTTTGGGCGATTTTGTGACTTTGGACACCTGTTGGTCCGAAGACAGTGCCACCACCAACCCAGATTGGGGAGCGGTTGGAACCTGCTCTAGCACGACCAGTGCCTTTTTGTCTCCATGGTTTTTTACCACCACCGCTAACTTCATCGCGTTTTTTGGTTTTAGCGGTATCTTGGCGCATGTTACTTTGATAAACCTTAATGGCATCATACATAACTTGCTTATTCTCTTTAACCCCGAAGACTGATGCTTCAAGAGCTAATTCAGAAACTTTTTCACCTGCAAGAGAATAGACAGGGACTGAAATTTTCTTTACGGCCATTTAACTATTCTCCTTTCTTTTCTTCCACAGCAGCTTTAGCAGCTTCTGCTTCAGCGTGCAAATCCTTAAGTTCTTTGATAACTTCTGGTTTACCTAGTTGAGCTTTGATAGCGCTTCTAATGGTAACTAGAGATTTCTTTGGTCCTGGGACAGCACCTTTAATCAAGATGTAATTCTTTTCAGCATTTGATTCCACAACAACTAAGTTGAGAATGGTGCTTGATAAGTTACCGTGATGACCAGACATCTTTTTACCTGGGATGACACGTGCGTTATTACGTCCGTTATTAGCGAATGAACCTTGTCCACGATGGTAGCCAGATCCGTGACCTTTTGGTCCAATCTTATGACCCCAGCGTTTGATAGTACCGCAGTAACCACGACCTTTTGAGGTTCCGATTACGTCAACGACTTCACCAGCTTTGAAGAGATCAGCTGAGATTTTGTCGCCTAGTTGATAACCAGCGAGTTCGTCTCCTTTGATTTCGGCAAGAACCTTTGTCGCTTTGACATTAGCTTTTGCGAAATGTCCACGTTCAGCAGCATTGACTTTGCTTTCTTTCTTTTCTTCAAATCCGATTTGGAGAGCAGCGTATCCGTCTTTCTCAGCGGTTTTGATTTGGGTAACGACATTTGGTAAGACTTCAACAACTGTTACAGCATACATAGTGCCATCTTTTGCGAAGACTTCTGTCATGCCCATTTTACGACCAACGATTTGTTTCATAATGTCTTACCTCCTATAACTTAATGCTGATATCTACTCCACTTGGTAAGTCGAGGCGTCTTAGCATGTCGACTGTTTCCTTTGTAGGATTGGTGATATCAATCAATCTCTTGTGTGTTCTGATTTCGAATTGTTCACGTGAATCTTTGTCTTTGTGAACAGCTCTTAGAATCGTATAAACTTGTTTTTCCGTCGGGAGTGGAATAGGGCCCACAACATTGGCCCCGGTTTTTTCAGCAGCGCTAACGATCTTGGCGACACTTGTATCTAGTATCTTGTGATCATATGCTTGCAAACGAACCCGAATCGTTTTTACTTTTGCCATGAATTTTCCTCCTTTGATTTTTCTTCAGGCTTTTAGCGAATTACTCTATGTGAATTACCTGATCACTGTATCATGACAACGCCTGTCAGTGTATCAGCAACCTCGCATATCAACGCAAACGCTAACGTGTTTAAATATACTCCTATATTACATATCAGGCAAGAAAAATTAGACAAAAGAACCAAACTTTTTACAATTTGGGTTTGAAAATTTGAGCAAATAGGGCAATTTTTTAATCAATTTTTTGCTTATTTTTAGTTTTTTTGAGGTACTTTTCACCATCATTTTTTAGAGCGAAATAACGCTCCTTAATAATAGCGGTTAGCTTAGTAATAGTCTCTTTATTTTTAAGTTCTTCTTTGCTGAACAATTGATAAGGATAAATTGTCTTGCCAATCATTACATGATTGTGATGAAAAGGTTTGTACGGTTTTAACATGTAATAAATATAGATTGGAGAATTAGTTGTAAGGGCAAAATAAGCCGCTCCTTCATGGAATTCAAGAATGCTTTCTCTAGAAATATGACCTTCAGGATAAATACCCACCACCCCGTCTGCTTTTAAATAATTAATAACTTCCAGGAAACATTTCGGGTCTGATGTATTGGCAATTCGATCATATTTTATGGTGAAAAGGTGTTTCAAAAGCCACGGATTGGTGTCATAGAGCTCTTTAGCGACGATAATATGAATACGCCTTGAAAAATAATGCATGTCAAGAATCGGAGGATCAACAAAGCCGAAATGTTTAGAGACAATTAAACCTCTACCTTTTATTCGTCGATCGTTTTTCGAAGCACCTTCTGCATAATGAAAAGTGGTTGGAAAGACAAAGAAAGTTGGGAGCCATAAAAAGGCTTTGGCTAAATCTAAGAACCACGCTCTTGGGTTGACAATATCTTTGGTGTGATAACGACGATACAAAGATAATTTTCTTTTCAATTCGTTGGTGCGAGTACGCAACATCTCACATAATTGACGGACTTCTCCAATACTTGGGTTATCGCTGCTGCAATAATCTCTAATATTTATAGGCTCACCCACGACTATACGCGCGCGTTTAAATTTAAAATAGTTTGGCTCAATATAATGAGGGATTATCGGCGCCCCAGTTCTTAAAGCTAAGTAAATGGCGGCTGGTTTAAAAGTATCTAGTTTTCCATCTTTAACCAAGTGTCCTTCTGGAAAAATAGTGACAACGCCATTTTTCTTTAACGTTTTTTCCGCTTCCGCCATGAAAGAGAGATCGCTTCGTTCACGATGAACTAAAATGTTGTCCATCATTTTTGACAAGAAACCTAAAAAAGGATGTTGATAAATTGCCTCGCTAACCAAAAATCTTTGTTTACGAAAAGGGTGAGCAAATAACAACGTGAAATAATCCATGATATGGAGATGGTTTGACACGATAATGGCGGGTCCATGAATTGACCTAGTTTTTCTTTTCTTGTCCTCAAGATAATAACGAGGTCTTAAAAGTAGCCAAAAAGAAGGAATGCCAAAAAGTTTTGCAAAGAAACGAAAAAGCCATTTAATCATTCTTTTTCTCCTCTTCTTTTTTTAAGCCTTTTGCATATGTATATTTACACCCGCAATAAAGTTGTTGATATAAGTCGTATTTAATTCTCATCTCACGAGCCATATCAATACCTTTATTTTTCTTAAAATCAGAATAGAAGTATTTTACATTTGGATATTTCTGAGAAAGTTTCTCACCAATTGCGTTTAAAATTTGGGAATTCTTTTGACGTGAAATAGTCATGACAGTCGTGAAATAGTCAAAGCCATTTTTACTAGCATATTCATAGGCTTCATTCATTCTTTTTTCATAGCAAATAAAGCAGCGAGTTTCGCCTTCTGGCAAGTCTTTGTATGGCTCCAAATCAACGTTATATTTTTCGTTATCGTACTTGGTTACAATTAGTTTTACTTCATAGCCATAATCACGTTTAAAATAACCAAGAAATTTCTTTAATTCTTCTAGTCTTCTAACATATTCATTTTCAGGATAAATATTGGAATTATTAAAGAAGATAGTAACCTCAAAATTAGGGCATAAATATGTGAGTGGAAAAGTGGAACAAGGACCGCAACAAGCGTGTAGCAAAAGTTTCGGTTTTGTCGGTAAACCCTTTAAATTATCAAGGATTTGGTTGGATTTTTTATAATAATTATTCTTTGCTTCCATAAATGAACATTGAATCACCGAAGGAGAAGAAACGATATTTTTCTTCTACCGCATGTTTATAAACATCGAGGGTAAACTCTCTTCCCATAAAGGCTGAAACAAGCATAATTAAAGTAGATTTTGGGAGATGAAAGTTGGTTATTAAAGCATCAATGGCTAAGAACTTATATCCAGGTTTGATAAAGATGGCCGTATCTTCTTTCGTAGCAACAAATTTGCCATATTTTTGCATGATAGCTTCTAGGGTTCTAGTGGCTGTTGTACCTACGGCAATAATTCGCCTTTTTTCGCGCTTAGCTTGGTTAAGTTTATCAGCTACCTCTTGACTCATTTCAAAGTGTTCAGAATGCATGACATGAGCTTCAACGGTTTTCTCTTTTACAGGCTTAAAAGTGCCAAGTCCAATGTTGAGGGTAATGTCGAGTATTTCAATCCCTTTATCTACTAATCTTTGGAGCAATTCCGTAGTGAAATGAAAGCCGGCAGTTGGTGCCGCTGCACTGCCAAGAACTTTGGCGTATACAGTCTGATAACGGGAATTATCTTCACATTGTTTTTTAATATATGGTGGCAAAGGCATATTGCCAATTTCGTTTAATATTTCTAAAAAGATGCCTTGATAAATAAACTTCATAATGCGAAGGCCTTCGTCTTTTACTTCAAGACATTCCGCTTTCATCAAACCATCTTTAAAATTGATAACAGATCCAACTTTAATTGGCTTAGCATTGCCAGTTAGACATTCCCAAACATCACCTTCAATTTGATGCAGTAACAGCACCTCGACATGAGCGTTGGTGCCTTCCTTAAATCCAAATAAACGAGCCGGCAATACCTTTGTATTATTTCTGACTAACACATCGCCAGGTTTTAAATAATCATAAATATCATGAAAGACTTTATCTTGATAAGTTTGTTTATCTTTATCAATAAGCAAAAGACGTGATTCATCACGTTTTTTGGCTGGAGTTTGAGCAATGAGCTCCTCTGGCAATTCAAAATCAAATAGTGATATATCCATTAAAAACCCTTCTTTGAACCATATTTGGCAATCATTTCAGCCTTGAAATCACCAAAACGATCTTCTTTAATTGCTTGACGAGCTTCTTCCATTAAATGAATAAGAAAGCGAACATTATGTAAAGAAAGAAGTCTCTTTCCAAATGATTCATCCGCCACATACAAATGGCGAAGATATGCTTTAGTGTAGTTTTGGCAAGTATAGCAATCACACTCATCATCCAAAGGTGTGAAATCTTCTTTGTATTTAGCGTCGCGAATGTTCACTCTTCCATGAGAAGTCATCAGGGCGCCATGGCGGGCAATTCTAGTTGGCAAGACACAATCAAACATATCAACACCCATAGAAATACCTTCAAGAAGGTAATCAATTGAACCAATACCCATTAAGTATCTTGGCTTATCGCTAGGTAAATATTTAACTGAGTATTCAACCATCTTAGAAAATACTTCTTTTGGTTCGCCAATTGAAGTACCTCCAATTGAATAACCAGGGAAATTCATCTTTGCTAGTTCTTCAGCACAGTGTTTTCTTAAATCAGCAAATTCACCGCCTTGAACGATACCAAACAACGCTTGATCTTCTCTTTTGTGAGCGTCTTGGCCTCGTTTTGCCCAACGAAGCGTTCTTTCCACGGAATTCTTCGCATATTTTTCATCAGCTGGATAAGGAATGCATTCATCAAATGACATGATAATATCGGCTCCTAATTTTTCTTCAATGCCAATCACACTTTCGGGAGTGAAAAATAATTTGTCGCCATTAAGATGCGACTTAAAGGTAACACCTTCTTCGCTAATCTTGCGATTCTCTTGCAAAGAGAATACTTGGAAGCCGCCAGAGTCAGTAAGAATTGGACCTTGATAATTCATAAATTTATGAAGACCACCAGCTTTTTCAACAATATCTTCGCCTGGTCTAAGATGAAGATGGTATGTATTTGACAAAATAACACCCGCTCCAAGCGACTTAACCTCTTCTGGAGAAAGAGTCTTCACGGTAGCTAATGTTCCAACTGGCATAAACATCGGCACTTCAACATCGCCATGAGGCGTATGCAAAATGCCATATCTCGCACCAGTTTGCTTATCGATATGTAAGATTTCTAAATAAAAGTTTTTCATAGGTCAATATTATACATTGCAAAAATATATTTTGCATTTACATATATTTATAACGCGAAGATTCTTATGCTATTTCAAAGGATAAACGTCTTCTAAAAGAAGAAAGTCTTTGTCCTTGTTTTGGATAGATTTTATTACTTTTAAAATGACAAAATTATCATCTGAATTAGGCAAAATATGTTTGATATCAACCACTTCGCAAATCATATTAACTTTAGCGCCTATAATCAAAAGAGCGGAGCCTTCTTGAGAATAGTTTACTTTACTAAATTTGTTGTTCTCATCACTATGTGATTCACCAAAGATTAAAGCGATTTCTTTTTGAGATTTACTTAGTGCTGACACACCAACAACATCACCGACTTTTAATGAATTTCCAGTTGTGCTTTGCGATCCTAAAAGCATGCCTAAATAATCATAATCTAACATGGTGGACCAAGCACATGTCATCCCATATTTTTGACCGTCTTTTTCTAACGCAATAACATTTGCGCCACTGCAAAATGCATGAAGTGACATAGTTTGTCCCCCTACCACTTAAATTTAAAATTCCGTTTGGCCCCAATTGCTTGTTGGAAATACTCTTTCTTGCCAAAAATCATAAATATAGCATAGCCCAAAACTGAGACAGCAATAAATTCACCTAATGCTACAAAACCGACATTAACCCAAAATGGTTCTTCCAAAAGGAGAAATAATTCAGCTCCCACGACAAATCCGTTAATAATTACCGGAATTAAGGTTGCCAAAAATAGATGCCTAAAGCACGACACTAAAATACAAGATACTAATGTGGCAATTGAACCGAATAAAGCATCCCATAGCCCTATTGGAGAAAAGAGATTTGATAAGACACAACCAATGGTTAAACCAATCGCATAATCTCTCCTAAAAAAGCATAACAATATCATTGCTTCAGCAATCCGAATTTGAATTCCCATGAACGAAAATGGAGAAGTCAGAAATGTTAATAAAAAGTAAATGGCCGCAATTAAGCCATTCCTAGCAATAGACTTTACAACGTTATTTTTCATCATCTCTCCTTGTTTTTAAGTGGTTAGGCAAGGCAACACTTAATCTTTAACCGTTTAGTATTGCTAAAGCAATAAGGCTTGCTACTGACAATACTTTCACACCTTGAATATCTTTTTCGATTGTATCGGTGACTACAATCTCTTTAAAACCTGGGTTAATATCGCCTGTCGATAAAACAGCGTGAGTGGCGCATAAATATATATCTTTTGCTCCATGAGCTTTCAAACTTTCATAGGCATTATTAATAGTTCCACAGGTATCAACAATATCATCAACTAAAACACAAATTTTATTTTCCACATTGCCAATAACATTAGTGACTTCGCTTTGATTGGGTGCTGGTCTTCTTTTATCAATAAAAGCAATAGAGGCATCTTCAAACATAGAACCTAAATCGCGAGCGCGGAGGGCTGATCCGTGGTCTGGGGCAACAACAACGACATTTTTTTGATCAATGCCAAGTTTATTAAAATTTTGGGCATAATAATTTCCGAATAATTCAAAAGTATCGATATTGATAACTGGACAAGAAAAGAAACCTTGAATTTGTTGAGTATGCAAATCTACAGTAATAATCTTTTCAATACCTGCAGCTTGATATAATTTTGCCACCACTTTGGCTGAGATTGGTTCACCAATTCTTGCCACGCGGTCCTGACGTGAATAACCAAAATACGGGACGACTAGAGACACAGATTTTGCTTCGCTGTTTTTTAACGAATCAGCAAACAATAAAACCTCAAAAATATTATCTTGAGCAGGTTGCCCAGTTGATTGAATAATATATACATCTTTGCCACGAACATTAGTTAAATTACGACACATAATCTCGCCATCAGCAAATCGCTCAATTTCAGCTTTTCCAATAGGAAGATTTAAAATAGAAGCAATCTCTTTTGTGAGTTTAGGGTTGGCAGATAAATGAAATAAAATCGTGTTTTCCATAGTCAGTATTTTACCATTTCATAATCGCTAATAAAACTATCTTTTTATTGAGTTCACCTTTAGCAAGAATTCGATTTTTATCAACTGGTAATCCAAGGTCGTTTAAATGCTTAGCGCATTCATCCCCATAAAGCCAAAATCGAAGACCATAATTCTCAAGATTTTTTTCTTTATTCATTGGAAAAACTTCATATGAAGTGTAATACAATTTTCCGTTTTCAAAAATGAAGTATTCCGGTAAATAATTTAGTTCAATTTTAGAGAAACGAGCAAAACGATAGATATTGAATAATTCTTGGAAGCATTTATCTGGAATATCACCTTCGGAAAGAACATCCGCCATATTTTTAGCATCAACATATTGGAAAGCAATGTTTAATGTTTTCTTATCTTTTCTTAACAATTTTGGACAAGAAATACCCATCTTTTTTAGTTTTTTATAGCTAGCCAATTCATTGTTGAATTCATCGAGATTAACAAATGTTTTTAAAAAGTAAACTTTGCCTTTATATTGACCTAAAAAGGTGGAATGAGAGTCCACAACTTTGACTGTTTTTTCAATTAAATATTCTCTGCGGCGAATAATTAAGTTTTCCATGTTTTCATTATAACATTTTTTGTTATAATACTCCTATATGAAAGTATTACTATATTTTGAAAACGAAAAATCCATTCGCAAATCCGGCATTGGTCGTGCTTTAAAACATCAAATTAGAGCATGTGAATTATCTGGTATTGAATATACTCTCAATCCAAAAGATGATTATGATATCGCACATATAAACACCTATATGCTTAATTCATATCGAGTACTAAGAAAATCTCAGAAGAAACATATTCCTGTTATCGTTCATGGTCATAGCACCAAAGAAGATTTTAAGGATTCATTTAGATGTTGGAAATTAATGTCCGTATTCTACTTCTGGAGATTGAAAAAGATGTATTCACACGCCGATTATATCGTTACACCTACTCCATATTCTAAAAAACTAATCGAGAATTACGGCTATAACAAAAAAGTATATTCAGTTAGCAACGGAATTGATTTGAAAGGTTATGAAATACATCCAGAATATAAAGAAATATTCCAATCATATTTTAAACTTGAGCCAAATCAAAAAGTAGTCATCGGTTTAGGTCTTCCTTTTAAACGCAAAGGTTTAGCGGACTTCTTTGAAGTGGCTCGCAAGATGCCAAATGTAAAATTTATCTGGTTTTCGCATTTATCGCCTTTGCTTCAGTCTCATTTTATCCGTAAAGCAATTAAACATCGTCCTAGTAACGCGGTCATGGCAGGTTATGTAGAGGACTTTAAAGTTGTAAAAGGGGCTTTTCAAAATGCTGATGCTTTCTTTTTTCCATCTTATGAAGAAAATGAAGGTATCGTTACTCTGGAAGCTCTAGCCAGCAAATGCCCATGTCTAATTCGTGATATTGGTGTCTACGCTGACTGGCTGCATGATGGAGTAGATTGCTACAAAGGCACAAATAACGAACAATTCGTTGAACTATTAACTAAAATTATTGATCATAAAGATCAGAAAATTGTTGAAGAAGGTTATCGCGTTGTCAGCGAACGTTCCATTGATAAAGTCGGCACCCAAATCAAGGATGTCTATGAAGAAATTTTGAAAGACTACAATGCAAAAAGAAAAATCAATAAGTAGAGAAATAATTCGTTTTATTATCACTGGTGTCATAGCGACATTGGTAGATTTTGGAGTGTCTTCACTAATTGCTGCCTTAATTCCGGATTCTTTTGGTGCATGGAAAGAAGTTATTTATACCAGTTGTGGTTTTATTGTTTCACTTGTAATCAATTATCTTTTATCAGCGTTTTGGGTTTACAAAAACGTCGATAAGTCTGTCAACAAATCATCGCCGAAGAATTTACTTTTATTCACCGCTTTTTCTGTTGTCGGTTTGCTCATCGGAATTGGAATGATGTTCGGCTTTGATAAAATTGATCAATACTGTTTGCATGTGGACTTTGAAAATTGGTTCAGCTTTATCTTCAATAAAGAACAATCGTTCAGTTTCCTAGCCTTGCTTTGGTTCTGTATCTTCTTTGGATTAAAGACTTTGGTTGTGTTGTTTTGGAACTATATATCTCGTAAAAGATTCATCTTCAAATCACCTGAAGATGTCGCGAAAACAAATCAAGAAAAATAGTTGCGTTTTGCAACTATTTTTTCTTATATTCGTTATATTTTTTACTGGACCCTTTGACTAAGTCGGCTGGGTATTTTTCTTCATTTCGAATCAATTTATTAAGCATAATTTCATCGATATCTAGGTGATAGTGATCCGCCATAAGAGTGGCATATAAGAGGACATCAGCTAGTTCCTCTTTAACTTTATCTAACGACTTTTCTTGTTCGCTCCATTGAAACACTTCTAAAAGTTCGCTTGCTTCAATGCAGATTGATTTCGCGAGGTTTTCACCACTGTGGAATTGAGCCCAATCACGATCATCCCTAAACTTCGTAATTCGATTGTATAATTCTTTATTCATAAAAGTATTCTATCACAAAAAAGGAAGCCTGTTAGAGCTTCCTTGATTTGATTTATTTTTTAGCTTTTCCTTGGTTAGCGACCGCTTCCATTTGAGCCTTGAGTTCAGCTTCATCCATTAAGTAATAATGTTTGATAGCTTTCATATTGTCATCGAATTCATATACTAGTGGAACACCAGTTGGAATATTGACACCAACAATCTCATCATCTTTCATGTTATCGAAGTATTTGACTAATGCACGGAGGGAATTACCATGAGCAACAACAAGAACACGTTTTCCTTCTTCCATAGATGGTTTAATTACTTTTTCAAAGTAAGGAACAGCACGAGCAACAGTCATTTCAAGTGATTCGTTAAGCGGTAAATCTTTTGGATCAACATCTCTGAATTGGGCTTGGAGGGCTGGGTTTCTCTCATCTTTTGGATCAAGAGCTGGAGGTGGACAATCATATGAACGTCTCCAAATTTTAACCTTCTCTTCACCATATTTAGCAGCAGTGTCAGCTTTGTTTAAGCCTTGAAGAGCACCATAGTGTCTCTCATTGAGTCTCCAGCTTTTATAAACTGGAAGCCATTCGCGATCAAGTTCAAACAATACGTTATTCATAGTGTGAATAGCGCGTTTTAAAAGTGAAGTATAAACAATATCAAAATCATAGCCTTTTTCTTTTAATGTTTTACCAGCGCGGTGAGCTTCTTCGACACCTTTTTCGCTTAATTCAACATCAGTCCAACCGGTGAATAGGTTTAATTTATTCCATTCTGATTCACCATGTCTAATCAATACTAATTTATGCATAATTTCCTCTTTTCTATATTAATATAGCATATTTATTTAGCTAAGGAACCCATTGGATCCCAAGGTTTTAATTCAATTGGTTTTGCTTTATAAGCGGCAAGTTCTTGCTCAGTGAAATACTTTTTATTGACAACTGCTTGATAAGTATATCGGTCAAACCATGACGCTGACATAATATAATACCCATTTTTGCCTGCTGTTTCACCCCAAGAATTTTCAATTTTCCATTTAGTTGGAACACCTTCTCTTAGCGCTACACCGCTGATGCACATCGCATGGTTCATGGCAGAACAACGATAATCGAGCGATTCGCCTTTGTCCATCTTGTAGTCTAAATCTAGCAATGATTTAAAATCAAAGTCGCCATCATCCCAAATTCCATTACTGCGATCACCATAAAATCCAACATCACTACCAAACCAAACGATTGATTTATCTTTTAGTTGGGCAATAATCAATTCTTTCATTCTTTCCATTGGAAGATTGAGGTGAGTAACTTTCTTACCTCCTGCAACGTTACCTAAGTATTTAATTGTATAAGATTGATTAAAAGGTTTATCTTTTGTTGGGGCATTAATAACACTGATGTATTCATCAAGTGTGCTGCCGACATATTCTTTGAAGAATGATTCTGGGGTATATCCTTTTTCAACATGGCAAACATTATCTTTGTCAGTGTATTCAAAATCAAACTTCTCTGGAGGTAGACCATAGCAACTTACTAAAGCACGATAAAAACGAGCAATATAGTCTTCTTTAAGTGACTTAACGCCACCTATGCCATCTTTAGCAAATACAGCCTTAGATTCGCTAGCAAAATGTCTTAATTCAGCATTGAGTAATGTGTTGATGCTTCTTGTAGAAGAACTAGTACATGTTTCTGGATATGCATTCTTTGGGCAAACGCCATATTTTTCAACGACATCGACAAACATATCCCATTGACCACCATCACCGACGCCATTGCTGACGATGAATTGAAGAGTGCGATCATCGTAATCTTTTTCAAGTAGTTCGATAATTACTTCAAGAGTGTAGTTAAGTTTTTCGAGTTTATCATAAAAAGCAATATAGCTTTGTGATAACTCAAAGAATTTCATATTTTTCTTTTTGCCGATAATTTCTCTAAGGAAGTTAGTGGCGGCGAAAATCCAGCAACGTCCAGAGGCTTTCTGGTTTGTTACAGACATAGTTTCGATATTGATATCAAAATTGAAATCCATATCTTTAATGTGATCTTTATCTAAAGCAATCACGGAAATATCAGAGTTTGATAAAGCGTGTCTTGAAATTGTGGCAGCTTTGTCTTTTTTGTATTGTTCTAGCAATTCTTGTAAATGTTCTTTTTTAATTGATTCCATTGTTGTTTGCTCCTTCATGCAAGTATTGTAAATTGTTTGCATAGCAATTTCCATAAATATGGTAAAAATGTATAATGTTAATTATGAATTACGAAAAATACGCTCTTATTGACCTCCATCTACACTTAGATGGCTCACTTTCTCCTGAAATAATTATCGAAATTGCCAAGGAAGAAAAGTTAAAACTTCCGAGTTATGAACCTAACGAATTAAGGAAATATTTAGAAGTTCCAGAAAATTGCCAATCACTAAACGAATATTTGACTCGTTTTGATATTCCTAATTTAGTTCTTCAAACAAAAAATGGTTTAAGAAAATGCTTGCTTGATTTATTAAAGCGAGAAGCAAACGATGGCCTTAAATATGTTGAAATAAGAATGGCTCCTCAATTATCCACTGCAAAAGGGTTGAGCCAAGAGGAAGTTGTCCAAGAACTTATCAAAGCGAAAGAAGAAGCTCAAAAACTTTACGGTATTAAATCTAACTTAATCTTATGTTTGATGCGTGGTAACAATAACAATGTAACCAACTTAGAAACAGTTAAGATTGCTAGCAAATATCTTCATCGAGGAGTCGTTGCCTTAGATCTTGCGGGAGCGGAGGCATTATTCCCAAATGAGATGTTCGCAGACATGTTCCTTCTTGCAAACAATCTTGAAATACCATTCACTTTACACGCTGGAGAAGCAGCAGGAGCTGACTCAGTTAGAAGCGCAATATCATATGGTGCTAAAAGAATTGGCCATGGAATTAATTCAATTCATGATGAACAATTAATGAAATATTTAGCAGATGAAAAAATCCCATTAGAAATATGCCCAAAATCAAATCTTGATACCAAAACAATAAAGTCATTTGATGAGTTGCCAATTAAAGAATTTCTTAATAGAGGAATCATGGTTACCATCAATACTGATGATATGACTGTATCAAATACAAATTTAAAGAATGAATACAAAATCCTGGCAAAAATTGGATTAACTGATAAGCAAATGCGCCAAATCGCCATTAATTCAATTAACGCCGCATTCATAAATGAAGCAGAAAAAAAGGAACTGTTGATGTTCCTTAATTAGATTCGTAGAAATCAATTATTGTCTTCATTACTAGCGGAGTTTCTTCAGCATAACCAATGTGATGAGACAATTCAAGAAGTACCCACTTAGAATTGGGTATTTTTTGTTGCATTAATTCGTTTATCGCCGGTGTTGATTCGTCAAATGCCCCTGAAAGAACAAGCGTTGGGACATCAACTTTTTCAAGATCATTTTCAACATTGTAATTCACAAGTGTTCCTGTGCCAAAAAGCTCGGATGGGCCCCACATATATTCATAAATTTCTTTGTTAGTTTTTGGGAATCTTTTTCTTGAATAAACATATCTTTTGTGAGACTTTTTGCCAACATGTTCGTTGTAAAATTCCTTCAACGCTAATTTATAATTTTTGGTATCAAACGGTTTGCCTAAATATTGGTTTATCAAAGCTTCTTTGTATTCGTTTTTAAAATTATCAATCATCTTAATATGTTCATCATTCCAAATTTTCGTTGATGGAAGAGTACTAAATAAGATTAGTTTTTCTAGCCCGATATGTTCATGAGTGGTAACCCAATTAAGAGCGAGCATGCCACCCCAAGAATGACCAAGAACAATGTAATGTTTTAAACCTAAATATGAAATTACATTTTCTAATTCATCTTCAAATGTTTCCATAGTCCAAAGTTCAAGATGAGATTTTGGAACACGGGAATATCCACAACCAAGTTGATCATAAAAGATGCAAGGAATACCCATCATAGCCAGTTCAATGAAAGGTTCGTATTTTTCAATGCAACCTCCAGGTCCACCATGAAGAAAGATTATCGGTGTATTTTTAGTAACATCGCCATAAATAACAGTGTGAGTTTTATATCCTTTAAAAGGGATATTAATTATCTTTCGGTTCATTATTTGGTTACTTTTTTACGCTTGATGTAAATAAACGAAAAGCCAATCGTCGCTACAAAAAAGGACATTAGAATAACAAATGGCACAGCATCGCTTTGATTATTGATGGTGAAATTTGCAGCACCTAATGGATTTGTTCTGCCAACAAAATTGGTGTATGTTGTTGTGCCATATTTAGTGATGATGTAATCATAACGATACATAGCATTAGCAACGACTGATGTTGTTGTACCTGTAGCAGTTA